>JAFDVP010000012.1:0-300000 GCA_018268895.1 Acidobacteriota bacterium
GTCTGATTCAGCGCCTCATCCTGCAAGGTGGTCGTTGAACCATTGGTGCTGGGTGATCGTCCATAGGTTCGTGTGCCGTCCGTTGTGACACGGCTGAGTGATCCCGTGGTGCCATCGGCATTCAGACCGTTGCCGTTGCAGCCGCCTGAATAGGAATAGTTGATGGTTCCGCCCGTTGGCAGAGTGACTGAAGCAAGTCGTCCGGTTACGGCTCCGCTTACACCAGATGTGTTTTCATAACTGAACTGGTAGAAGGTGCCGTCAGCCAGAGTGATGCGGTCAACAAGATCGTTGGCCAGTGGACCGTATTCTCCGATGCCGCTGCACCCGAAGTTTGTCTGCACGGTATATGTGACATAGGAGACGGTCGCATTTGCCGTGGTACTTGAATCAGCTTGCTGGGCAACGTTGTATGTTAATGTCCGAGGGCTGCTCGCTGTACCATTTCCCCCAACAGTTAACGCTGTTGTACCTAAGGTATCGGTAAATACCCCATTTCCATTTGTCGTGATCTGGTTTCCGTTAGTATCTGTAACCTCGCCACCACCGCCGGTTATATTGACGGGAGGGACAATTGTTTTCCCGGTTGGGCCAGTGATAATGATGTCCGTGTAATTCGTAACGGAGATCTTGTATCCAGAACCGTCGGTAGCGGTCGCAGTCAGATTTGGCTGGTTTAGCCCTGACTGTCCGTGACAATCCCGGTTGTCGTTCGTTTGTCCCACAAAAGTATGAGCGACACCGAAGGTGTCCATATACACAAATGGTTGATACGTGTAGTTAGTGCAATTCAAATAGTATTCGTTGCTACCCACTCTGTAGGTGTATACCTCTGGATCATCCTCGGTTTCATACGTTACATATCCCGTCACCGTCGCTGTGTCCGCCAGCCATCCGAAGCTCTGGGCAGGCGTCCACGTTGTCGTTCCAGTAGCACTGGAGGCAGTCCAGAAGAGACTGTCGTATGACAGGTTGTAATGAAACGGCATACCGCGCCCCTGCTTCGACAGAATCGGGACGCTGAAATGAACATTCAGGTTGCCGATGTTGACCGAATCGAATCCACGGTTATCGAAGGAACCGAAGGAATACAGACCAGTAACTTGAGCGGATGCGGAAGTCGCAAAAAATAGAGCGAAAACAGACAGCAAAATAAGCCGACGCATAATCTCTACCTTTTCTGTGGATGGGGCTTAGTTTGTAATGCGCGCTTCGGAGACACGGATTTCTAGCTGCAATGCACCATTGACATACCTCTGTATGAGGAATGGCAGTTGCGTGTCCCCAATTCTTCGATAATCTGAGAACCGAGTCTCGAACGCTATGATCGCAATAGAATTAGAAGCCGGAAGAGAATAGCGATAGCTCAGCGGCAGCAGCGAGTTGGGTTCAAGCTCAAGTTTTACGGGCTTAGCGGATGAGCGTACCGTTGTTGTCGATGCGACTGATGCGTCGACTGTTGAACTGGAGAACTGTATCGCCAGAGTGCGACGCGGGTTATCTCCGCTATTAGTCCCAAGATCAGAAACCGTCAGCCCTTGGCTCAATACATTTGGAGCCTGTAACGTCATCATCGGGAGAAACCAAACCAGCGGTGTCTGGCAATGGCGGCCTCTGGTCTTATGTTCGATCCCATCGGATTTCTGCCAAATACAAGTCATCATCGGCGTAGTGGAATCCTGCGATTCAACGCTCTCGCCCGAGGTACGGAGATTCAGTTTGAGTTCTGTCTTTCCTTTGGTATCGGCAGTGAGCGTGACGCTACCTTCATCTGGAGGCCCACCTTGATGCACTGTTGCTGTTCCAACCAGGTCGATTGAACTAATGGGTTTGTCCGCCGAAAAGGCTTGAATGGCTTGGGAAAGGATCGGGCTTGAAGTTGGTGCCGGAGATTGGGCAATTGCCGTGGCGGTTAGGGCGATACTGGAAAGCCCTATTAGAGCGCCCTTACAAACCCCAAGGCTGAGGCCGCTTGTACTACGAAGTTGGATTGACATCGTACAGTCCCTTTCAGCGGACAGGGACCTGGGGGAAAGAACTTCAGCATCGGTCGGACTCTATTTTTGAATGCCCTCGCAAAGTAAGGCTAATCGGGAATTACGTCAAGAAAAATCTTGTGAATAACGCTTTTCATGGCTCACCATCAAGAGCCGTTATGCCAGTGGACGCCGCTACAATCCCCAAATTACGAAAATCGTCCACTAAGGCCGACCATTTACTTGCAACCATTTAGAGAACGTTGCATCGGCCACGGAGCCTGCGGGCAACTTCCAGCAGAATTCCCCGTGCACTCAGCACAAAGCGAGCTGAAGACTGACCCGCTGATGTTCGCAGCCCTCGCACGGACATAGATATCTAACTTCAAATTAATCTCAGAAATTCAAATAGATAGGATTCCCCAAAACTAGCAGTCTGCCATCCTGAGCCCGAACATTGACGCGCAGCCAGTGCCTACTACCATCTGCAACCTGCACCGCGTGCCATTCCTCATGACCCGACTGAACAGATACGCGGTCGCCAAACGGCAGAACTTCTCCATCGCGAATCAGCTCCACATGCGCTCCTTCGAGATTGTTCAGGGTCAGCGATAGGTTGATGCTGGCGCCGCCGGAGACAGTCATAGGGTCCCCCATCGTTGCCATCTGCGCGCCGGCCTTTGCAACGAAAGCAATCGCACGATCTCGTGTCCCTTCCACATCGACAAAGACATGTCCTGCACGCATACCGTCGAGAATAGCGCGCTCTGAAAGATTCGCCGCGTAGACAACCGTCGTGGGTCTGCCAATGGCCGCTTCGTGATCCGGTTCATAGGACGCATTATGGTTATCGCTTCCACCAATCGCCGTCACACGCAGGCCGTCGTTCAGCCTCTGCTGCCAGAAAGGAACACCTGATAGCGGGCCCTCTGCGTTATCGCCGTTGATTGCCTCGATGACGAGAACGCGTTTGAAGTCGGTGTCCTTCACCGACCAGCCGCATCCCATGCAGGCACTCCCCGTAGGAAGACCGGGATGGTTGATGGAGAGAAGAGCGTGCTTCCTTTCTACCTCGTCCAGCAAAGTAGAAAACGTCGGCACATACTTGCTCGTCAGGCGAAAGTCGATAAACTCTGTCGTGCCGAAGACATTTGCGTGCCCCTGAAAGGTCGTGATCTCCCGGCCCGGTATAAACAACATCCGGTCGAAATAAGGCGCAAGCTCCCGCTCTGCATCGAAGTGCGAGATGGTGTTGTGGTCGGTGATCGCAATGAAGTCGAGACCGCGCGCGGCAGCCGCTTCAACCGTCTTATAGAGCGGGCAGGGGACCTTTTTTCCGGTCTGGCTGTCGCACGAGCCGTCGCTATGCGCATCGTGCATATGAAGGTCGCCACGAAACCATGCCGGCCCTTGACGCACTGGCTCAGCCTCAAAGGTCGAGATCGCAGCAGGTTCGCCAGCGCGGCCGAAGTAGATCTTCGCGACATACTCAGAACGAACACCCTTGCCTACACTCGGCACACCGAGCAGCAGCTTCCACACCCCCGGCCGCACGGGCCCCGGAAGATACGACGGCGTAGCATCGCTCTCCGAAACCGTGAACGCATTCTTGTTGCCTCCGCTCCAGCCGCGGAACCTCTCATTGTCGAGAAGACCAAGATCGATTGTGGTCTGGTGTTCGTGTTCAGTGTAAGCAAACTCTACGCTGACGCGCACGACTCCCGCAGGCACCTTGAACGGAACCTCGACATAGGACTCGCGATTGGCTTCAGTAATCGTCCCGCGAAGAACCAGGTCCGGCCGGCGCGGCTGCTGTGCGCGGCACCGGACCGGCCCAAGCCCCATTGCAAGAGCGACCAGCATCACAACCAACGAAAAGGCAGGTATTCGAATCGCCGGCTCCTTATTTAAGCAAAGAGAATCAGAGTAAATAAACACGCCAACACTAGACACAACATTTGCGACATTGCGGCTAAATCGTCAGATTGCGGACTACGTTGAGGGAACGGCTTCACCCGGCTTCTGCTCTCCGTTGGCTGCTTGTCCCTTCCGTATCTCCTCGCCCAGCAGGATCGCCTCGGAAATCTCAAGCATCGATTTTCGCCGCTGACGGCTCTCTCGTTGCATCATGCGATACGCCTCTTCCTCTCCTATTTGCATATCGCGTTGCAGAATTCCCTTCGCCCGCTCGACTGCTTTGCGCGCCTCAAGCCTGCCCGCAAGCTGCGCATTTTCATTCTCAAGGCGTGCGCGCTCTACCTCTGCGCCTACTAGATACCCGATCGTGGAGAGCAGACGCACCTCATTCACTGTGTGCTGATAGGAGTGACGATGCTGCAGATTGATGACTCCTACCACCCTTCCCGCACACAGGATCGGAGTCGAAAGCAGGGCCTCAAAACGGTCCTCGGGCAGGTTCTTGAAGAGTTTGAAGCGGGAATCCTCCGAGGCATTTGCCGCCAGCGCAACTGGTTCACGATGCTCGGCAACCCAACCAGTAATTCCCTGCCCCAGCTTGATCCCCAGATGATCGATGACATCCGCGTGTGGGTTCTTCGATGCCCTGAGAACAAGTTTTTCCCCTTCGAGCACGTAGATAAAGCACGAATCGCAAGGAACAACTGTAGTCACAAAGTCGACGATCCGTCCCAGTACGGCATGAAAAGAATCGGCCGAAGCAATACGGCTCGTAATCTCATGTAAGAAGTCGATAGGAGCAATCGGGGGAGCAACTGCCGCGGCCGTAGCCACCGGGGGATCCTGTTTTGCCTTCAATGTAATCTCACGTAGTCCGGTCTGGCGCGCGCTCATGCTTCGAGCGGGAGCATTTTTCCTTTCAACCAGGCCCCGTGACTGCTGCGCCGCCTCATTCACCAGGAAACCCATCTTAGGATGCGATGGCTGTATATCGGGAGTTATGCCATGCTGCGACAGCTCCTCAGTCGTGGTCGGCCCAATGGAAGCCACTACCAGGGACCGCAAAGCTGCGCGAAGCTCCTGGACGGAATTCATCTCCGATGCAATCTTGAACAGGTGCACAACCTGTGCTGCCGTCGTGAACAACACAACATCCACGCTACCGTTCATCAACCCAAGCACCGCTTCGCGCAAAGGCCGAGTATCTTCAGGAAGCGCCCACTGATAGACCGGAACCCTGACGACCGCAAGACATCGCCTGGTCAGCGCTTCGAGCATCTCAGGGTTGGGCACCCCATACTCCTGCACAGCGACGCGTAGAGACGATAGGGACTCTCCCAGCTTTTCATCCAACGCGGCTATCATCTCGTGCCAGGTGTTCGGCTCAGGAGCAGCCACTGTGATCGAGACATCGAGTTCTTTCAGCGCGGCAACGGATTTGGAGCCGCGCGCCGCAACCTTCACCTTCCGTAATGCAGCAACGAAGCCTTCGCGCTTGCCTGCCTTCTCTGCGATCGCCAACAGGGCACCAATGCCTACGCCCGTCATGCAGACGAACAGGTCCAACTTGCCCGCAATCAGGTCATCGACAAATTCAACCGCGTGTTTGTTTGACTCAAGCGGCACCTCACGCATCGCCGGTACCACCAACGGCTCTCCGCCGTAGGTGCGGACCAGTTTCGCCATCTCATTCGCCCGCCTTGACTCAAGCGATAAGACTCTTAGCCCATCGAAACCCGCAATTGCCATCCCGTTCTCCAGCGCTTTCGAGCTAAATTGATACGGAAACCATTACCTATTGGCGTAAATGGTCTGATTTTCCTAAGGGAAGTTCGCTTCTGCTTCACATTCTACAGAGGTTGCCGGTCTAACAGAAACCTCATGCTAACGTGTTCCTATACTAGAGCCATCGCCCGGCATTGAGGAGCGGCCTCGCTCTTGCGCAACACCCTTGACGTCATGAGAGAAGTCACGCCACTCCGCTGCCTCCTCGTCATCTGTCTTATTTGGCTGTCTTTGCCTGCTTGTCTCGCCTCAGCACAAAGCATCTCAACCACATGTGCACTCATCCGGGGCAGGGCAAATCCAGGCCCGGTCAACAACGTATCGTCCGGCCTGGTCCCTTCCTTAGGCGGCCCATATGCCGATTCTGAACTGGAGGCCCGCCTGGCCACTGCATACCGCCGGCTTTCTGAACGGCCAGGCTCGGCCACGATGCAAACGCTGAAGAATAGCGTAAACCTGGCGAAAGAGCGCGTAAACCCATGCGCTGAGGCCCTTGCCGCCTATGCCCTTGGGGTTGCAACCCGAAACAACAACGCCCAGGCCTCCCAGATGTGGTTCCAGCAAGCGGAGATCGGATTCCATGCTGCCGGATCCAGCACCGGTCTTGCACATACCCACTTCGAACTCGTCGCTGCCACAAGCAAAGTTCGACCTGTCGCCGAGGTTGCCTCATCCTTCACGGCCGTCGCCGAAGAGTTCGACCGGATCGATGATCCTCGGGATGCGCTTACTGCGCGTATTCTCGCCGTCAACCATCTATCGGCCGATCCCGCAAAGGAGTTGGACCCGTTGCTCGATCAGGCACGAGCGCTGCATAGCACGTCGCTTGAAGGCCGCATCCACCAGGCGTGGGGAGAGATTCTCTTCAACCGCGGCGAGTATGACGGGGCCATGCGTCACTACACAACTTCGGATGAACTGTTTGCTGCATGCAGATGCGACCTCGACCAGCGCGCCTACCTTCAGACAAGCATGGGCAGAATTGAACGCACACAGGGCCGTCCTGAAGCTGCAATCCCACACTACCGGCTTGCTTTGAAGTTGCAGCAGCAAGCGCGGGACGAATCCTTCATCCCGCAAACCCTTAACGCCATCAGCGTTGCCTATCAGACGATGCGCCAATACCCTCTTGCCATTGCATATGTGCAAAAGGCCCTTGTCTTTGCAAGAAAGATCCGTTCTCGGCAATTCACCGATTTCCTTGAAGCCAACCTGGGGGCGTTGTACTCACAATCGGGCCAACCGCAACTCGGCCTTCCACTGTTGCAGCGCGCGACAAAAAACCTTGGCAATGACTATCAGCGATGCACACGCTACTCCCAACTGGCCGACACTTACATCGCGCTGCACAAACTGAATGAAGCAAATACTTCGATCGATGCGTCTATCGATGCCTGTGAGCGCGAAAACGATCGACGCAATCTGGCCGACGGCCTAGAGACACGCGCACGTATCCGCATGAAACGTGGAGATCCGCTTGCCCTTGCACTCGCCGATGCGCGTCGTTCACTGTCGCTGATCGAGGAGATTCGCTCCCATGTCGTTCCTGAGGACGCTCATAAACGCGGTTACAACCAGCAAACCCTTAGTACCTATGAGACGACCATAGCGATCCTGGCACGCATGAATCGATATGCCGAGGCTCTCGACGTTACCGAGCAATCGCGCGCACGAGCGTTTCTCGACCTCCTGAGCAGCCCACGCACCGCATCCCAGGGAACAAGTACGCCGGCGCTTCATCCAGACTCCAGAGGTCGCCGGACCAATCGAGGAACCATCACCCAATCCTCGTCACCCGCAGGCCTTCTGCTTGAAAGCGAGGCCCGCTCCTCCGCCATGCAGGGTCCCGAGATTCTGGAACAGGTGCGTCGTCTTCACACCACCTTGCTAGCCTTCTGGGTAACGCCTGAACGCCTGTACACCTGGGTGGTATCTTCCAACACGGAAAAGGGTGATGACGCCATCTTTGGCATCTCACAGCCCATTCGAGCCTCGGAGATCGAGACGCTCGTTCAGTCGACTGATCCATACAACACCAGCTATCCCGGGCAGCTCCGCGCATGGAGCAAGCTGTATCGGATACTGATCGCTCCCGTGGCCGCGCATCTTCCCACCGAGACGGGATCCCTCATCACTATCGTCCCGCATGGGCCTTTGTTTCGCCTGTCCTTCGCGGCCCTGGCCAATCCAACCCATCATTATCTCGTCGAACGATATGCTCTCAATACGATCCCGGCCGTGGGACTGCTTCGCTATACAAGCAGAAATAAGGCCAAAGCCGAAGCCCTGCCTCCGCACTACACTCTACTCGCCGCTCCACAAGACATGCCTCGACTCGACGGAGCTGCCCTGGCGCCCCTGCCCGGTACCGCTGAAGAGGTCGCAGCGATCGCAAAGACGCTGCCACCTGGCGAAACCAGCCTTCTAGAAGGCGCTCACGCAAATGCTACCGAACTCTTGCGCGAGCTTCCTCATGCCACTGTGGTTCACTTTGCAACCCACGCCATCGTTAGTGGTACAGACCCTTTCGGGTCCTTCCTCGCACTAGACCGGGAGCCTGAAAATAAGGGGCTGGCCTCAGATGGATTGCTCACCTCGGCTTCGATCTACTCGCTTCGTATGCACGCACGTATGGTTGTGCTAAGCGCGTGCCGCACCGGCCGTGGGCCTGTAAGCGCGGATGGCGTCGCTGGCCTTGCCCGCGCCTTCTTCTATGCAGGATCGGAATCGATCGTAAGCACCCTTTGGGATGTAGCCGATCAACCAACTGCCATTCTGATGCCTCTTTTCTATGGACGGCTTGCAAAAGGAGAATCGCGAGCACAGGCCCTGCGGTCGGCCCAACTCGATCTGATCGAGCAGCTACGGACGGGCCGGATACGCGTAAACATCATGGGAACCAGCCGTCGGATACCTGAGCGACCGGCCTACTGGGCCGCATTTTCCCTCGCCGGAGAGCCCTGAATCCGTATTCCCTGTCGAAATCTTTAGCCGGATGATCTACTCTATACCCCGATATACAAACGATCTACGGCCACAGACTCTACAAAGAAGCAATAAGGCTGCAAACCGGTTTATTCTTTTTTCCCGGCCCATACGATGATCTCAGTAGATGAATTTAACAGCATCTATCACCGGCACGTTGATGCCGTCTTTCGCGTTTCGCTGCGCACCGTAAGCCGCCGCGAGATCGCCGAGGAGATCACAAGCGAAGTGTTCCTTACCCTCTTCCAATCCGCCGACGCCATAACGCGGGAACAACTGCCCGCATGGCTGTTTACGGTCGCCAAACGTCGCGCCGCAGATTATTGGCGACGCTGGTATCTCGAACAGCGATGGGCAGACTCGACCGCCGACTCCGATGCCGGGTCACAATCGTTCTCGCAGCCTGAAATTCCGTTCACGGACCTGCTCTCGCGCTGCACAGCATTGAAACCCGTCCATCGCGCCTGCCTCATCCTCCGCTTTGTGCAGGGAATGACCCGCGAAGAGATCGCGTCGCAGACCGGGCTTTCGGAACTACAGGTAAAGGGCCACCTGCAATACGCATTGAAGCTGCTCCGCGACACGATGACAGGGTATCAACAGGACTTTCCCCCCTCTGAGGAGCTTCCTGCAAATGCCTGATCTTAAAGATAAAGAACGGCTACCTGACGGCGTTCGCGCGCAGGCGGAGTGCCCTCCGGTTGCATTGGTTCGCGCATGGCAGGAAGGCGCCCTGCCGGATGAACTGATCCGGGATGTCGCAGCACATATGTCGGACTGTGCGCTATGCCGGACTCTGCTGGCGGACCTTGATCAGATATCGCAGCCGGCCATCACCTCGGCTGAACGTGATCGCATCCGCCGCAGACTTCCTGTGATCGCCTACACTGCAGAACACAGTACCGGTTGGCACTGGTATGCTACCGCCTCGGCAGCGGCTGCACTCGTTATCGCAGGAATCTTCCTTACGGTTCGCCTTGCAGAACGTCCGCACGTGGCGCAGAACGAAATACTGGTAACGCCTCCAGCACGCCAGACAGCAGCCCCGCCTCAAATTCCAGCACAGGTCGACGCGCTCTCTGCCGCTGGAATTCAGATATCCAAACTGGCTCCGCCGCTCGATCTATCTCCGGGGCTCATCTTGAGAGGTGAGGCATCATCGACGGAACCGACGATGATGCAGCTCACACCCGCATTCCGCGCATACAACTCTGGAGACTATGCCCTGGCCACGCAACTCTTCTCGCAGTTGGCAAAACAGTTTCCTCGCTCCGGAAGGCCCTTTCTTTATCTCGGCGTAACCCAGTTATTGACCAATGACAATGCGGCCGCCCTATTCAACCTCAGACGCGCCGAAGAATTTGTTTCTCCATCTGAAAAGGATGCAGCCTCCTGGTATCGCCTTGCCGCCTCCGCCCGTACGCAGGCCTCCGATACGGCGCAGCTTGCGCACGCGCTCTGCAATCGCAATGGCTCAACCTATGCTCAACAGGCGTGCCAACTGGAAAAAGCGCTACCTCGAGGTAACGACTGAGGCTATCCCAGCATCGCGCTCTTCATCGAGCGGCCTGAAGCCTGCCAGCGCTTTACAGTCTCGTAAACAAGCACAGTCGTGAAGGTCACTGTCACCCACAGAACAGTCTCCTCTATGGGGATCCCTGCCCACGCGGTCACTCTCAGCCCAATCATCTGGCGCCCCTGAAAACCCCACCAGCCATAGGGCAGGGCAAGCGTGACCTCCCACATGAGGCTTGTCAGCAGGATCATGTACGCAGCCAGGCTAAACGCCCTCCAGTTCACAAACGCCTTCGCTGAAGAATAGAGGACCGACGATGGAACCAGCGCTCCCAGCACAAGAAAAATCCAATAGCCGGGGAACCCCTCCCTCTCCGCCGAGAATTGATACTTGTACGTCAGCGCGGCCGCGATCAATACAGCACCGAGGACTGCAGAGCTGGGATGAAATCTGAACAGCCGGTCAAATTCCACTCGCTCCGGCGCATCCTCTCCAACGCTGTACGCTTTCAGCCAATACCCATCCAGCCAGATGTAGATCAGAAGTACAGCAACGAATCCCAGAAAATAAAAAAGATACTCTTCGACGGGCACCCCGCCATGGAGCGCAGGCGCTCGCCAACCAAGCGTTGCCTGTGGATTGGGGAAGGTGAAGAACAGATGCGCGAAGAAAAAATCGAGAGCGGCACCGATAGGAAAGAGCAGGCCGATCGTCCACCAGAACGACTTCTTCGAGATGCGGATACCCTCCTCCGGCACAAGCCAGAATGCAATGCCGGCTATTGGCACTGCAAACAAAAGTAAGCTCACTGTATATCCAAACGGAGAAGGGTTTTTCGTTGAAAGGTCGACGACGGACGAGATGCGCACCGTGCGCAAAGTCAGCGCTGTAGGCACCGCCAGCATAGCGATCATGACAGCTACAGTTCCGAAACCAGCCACCGCACGGCTTTTGATCGGACCACGCAAGCTCCACCTCCAAAACGGGGCCCATCGAACCATGGAAAGGATGAGGCAAACCGACGCCTTGAAAGCGATGGCACCTACAGACAGTAGGACCCAGCGCAGTGCAAGTCAAACTGCGGCTTGCTGAAAACCATGCGAAGGCAACCCTCAGGGTCTACAATCGCATTCGGAGCGGCTCGGCCTGCTCCGCGAGGTCTTCGTCCGTGACTGTCAATCCTGTCGCCATTCTTGTCGTCATCGTCCTGCTCTACCTCATCAGCTCCATCAAAATACTCAAGGAATACGAGCGAGGCGTCATCTTCCGGCTCGGCCGCACCTCTCCAGCCAAGGGTCCCGGCATCATCCTTGTCTTCCGCCCGCTCGACCAGATGGTTCGCGTCTCACTTCGCCAGGAAGCGATGGAAGTCCCTCCGCAGGACATCATCACGCGCGACAACGTCACGCTGAAGGTAAACGCTGTTATTACTCTTCGTGTCGTCGACCCAACGAAGGCCGTCATCGAAGTTGCCAACTACATCTACCAGACGTCGCAGTTCTCGCAAACAACTCTCCGCTCCGTACTCGGCGAGGTCGAGCTCGACGAACTCCTTGCCCACCGCGACCGGCTCAACCAGCGCATTCAAACCATCATCGACGGCCACACCGCTCCCTTTGGTGTAAAGGTCGTCTCCGTCGAGGTCAAACAGGTTGACCTCCCCGAATCCATGCTCCGTGCCATGGCGAAGCAAGCCGAGGCGGAACGAGAGCGCCGATCCAAGATCATTCACGCAGAAGGCGAGTACAACGCCGCGCAAAAACTTGTCGATGCCGCCGCCCTTCTGGCCACGCAGCCCATGACCCTGCAACTCCGTTACCTGCAAACTCTGACCGAGATAGGTGTCGAGAAGAATACGACCATCGTTTTTCCGCTTCCCATGGAGCTCATGAACTTGTTAAACAAGAGTCTTAGCCCGCAATCGGCGGCAGAGACGAAACCAACTCCGTGAAGACCCGCTACGAAGACGATGAGTTTGACGAAATTCCACGAGACCGCGAGATATCCCTCGGGGCTCCCACAATTCTTGGCATCTTTTTCCTTATCGCGCTGGTCTGCGCCGTCTTCTTTGGTTTCGGGTATGGCATCGGGCGCAAATCCTCTGTTGCCGTCGGACCGGCAACAAGTACTGTCGAAGCCTCGTCCATAAAGCCATCCAGCGCGGCAAAGCCCGCCCCTGGCCTGACAACACCTGAGGCAACCACCCCTGATTCAGACACAGCCGGAGCAAATGCTCCCCAGCTTCCTCAACCCGATCAGATGGAAGCTCCAGCAGCGGATCCCGCGCCTACGGCAACGGCTAAGTCTTCGCCTTCAAAGAAGATGCCCGCCCCAATCGTCGCGAAGACCGCGCCAACCCCTCCAGTACCAGCTGCCCACGCTCCGGCTGCAACTGCACAGGCTGGCGCCCCTGCTCTCGTTCAGGTGGCTGCAGTCTCGCATCAGGAAGATGCAGACCTTCTACTGAACGCGCTCAAGCGTCGCGGCTACAGCGTGGCAATTCGTCACGAGCCGCAGGACAAACTTCTGCACGTGCAGATCGGCCCTCTCGCCACACGCAAAGATGCCGATGCCATGCGTCAGAGACTGCTCGCCGATGGCTATAACGCCATCGTCAAATAAAACACGCAATCGCTGAGATGAAGCTACTCCAGCGGCTTCATCTCGTCCGGCAACGCCTCTGCAATAGCCCTTCGCACTGCCCTCAACAATTCCTCTCGGTTCTGGAATTCCAAGGGCTCAATAGCTGGCAGCAGCTTTACCTGTGCAATTCCGGGCTTGATCGCCCAACTCCCTTTGCGCATCATCTCCTGCGTTCCCGAGATCACAACCGGGACGACGGGGGCCTTCGTCTCCATCGCAAGAAAGAACGGCCCTTTCTTGAACGCTGCAAGACGCCCATCCCGCGAACGCGTCCCCTCCGGGAAGACGAGGATGTTCAGACCGCTCGCAAGGGCCTCTCCCGCCGCGATAACACTGGCCTGCGCCGCTTCACGGTTGCCGCCACGCTCCACCGGGACAAACTGGCCCATGCGCATTGCACGTCCGAGAATCGGAATGCGCATCAGTTCTTTCTTCAGCAGAACCGAACACCTGCCGGGCAATAACGGCAGCACAACCGGGGGATCGAGATTCGAGACATGGTTGCACATGAATATGCACGGCCGTCCCGCGGGAACATTCTCAAGCCCGGTAAGCTCTGTTTTGATTCCAGCCGCGCGAACTCCGGCGTTTGCAATCCACATAGCCACTCTATAGAGCGGGTTGATATCGCCAACCAGCAGCGTGTAGGGGATCCCGATGATTCCTGCAATCGGGCCTAACGCTGTGTACACAAACAACATCTTAAAAGTCGAAAACATGATCTCAGGAGAACCTAGCCGCAAGCCGGGCAGCAATAACCGACTCTGTAATAGCGCGCGGCAGCTTCTGGTAAATTCCGCCAAACCCGCCGTTCGACAGAATCGCAACCACATCGCCGCTCCTCACTTCAGGAGCAAGCGCCGCTGCAATCGAATCCGCATCCTGATAAACCGCCGCGAGGATTCCACGTTCCTTTAACGCGCGGACAACATGCTCCGGCACCAGCCTCTCGGCCACAGGAATGCTCTCCGATTTGAAGACGCTGGCCATCACCACCTGATCGGCCAGCGCCAGGCTATCGACAAGCGCGCTTTCAAAGACATTTCTTCGCAATGTATTCGACCGCGGCTCAAGCACAGCCAGCAGACGCTGTCCTGGATAACTCTCCCGCAATGCCCGTAAGGTCTCGCGGATCGCCGTCGGGTGGTGAGCGAAGTCATCGATGATCGTCACCCCTTCGGCCACGGCCTTCACCTCTAGCCGCCGCTTGACGCTTCGGAACGTCCGCAACGCCTCTGCAATCGCTTCCACAGGAATACCGCGCCCTGCAGCCAGCGCCGCGGCTGCAGTGGCATTCAACGCATTGTGTTCGCCCGCCATCGGCAAACTCAGCTCGGCAAAACGGTTCTCTCCACGCCACAGCGTCCATTGCGCAAGTGGTCCATCGTGGCGCAAGTCGGAGATCCTCCAATAAGACCCCTCCCTGAACCCATAGCGCTCCACCTCGCAGAATGCTTTCTTGGTGCACTCGTCTACATTCTCGCTGCCGTCATAAGCAATCAGCCTTCCTCGCCTCGGAATCAGGTTGACGAACCGCTTGAATGCCGTCTTTACAGCATCAAGGTCGGAGTAGATATCTGCATGGTCGAACTCCACATGCGTCAGTATGGCGGCAACTGGAAAATAGTGCAGAAACTTTGGGCCTTTATCGAAGAACGCCGTATCGTACTCATCGCCTTCAAGAATGAACGGCGATGTAGGGCGAACCATAAAGCTCGTGCCAAAATTCTCCGCCACACCGCCAATCAAAAACGAAGGTGCCAGGCTGGACTCTCGCTCCGAGGCAACCTCAAAAATCCACGCCAGCATACTCGTCGTCGTCGTCTTGCCGTGCGTTCCTGCAACCACAAGGGGTTCCCTGCCATTGAGGAATTCGTCGTGCAATATCTGCGCCATCGAACAAAAAGGAATCCGCTCATCCAACACGCGCTCCAGCTCAACATTGCCGCGAGAGATCGCATTGCCTACAACAACAAGGTCGGGGCGGCGGTCTAAATTCTTCTCCGCATACGGCTCATGCACCGTAATTCCAATCTCGCGCAGAAGGTCACTCATCGGCGGATAAGCCGCCGCATCCGAGCCAGACACCTCATGGCCCTGCTGCTTCAGCATTCCGGCCAGCGAAGCCATCGCCGTACCGCAGATTCCTATCAGATAGATGTGTTTTTGCATTGCGCCAAAGAAAGACTAACTCGAAACGGCAGGCTCCATAAAGCGTAAGTGAGGATTCTCCGCCTCGCGGAGATCAAGCGTTACTGAAACACCTAGTGGCAGCGACACATTCGCGCCATTTACATGACCGCATCGCAATCCAACCGCTACCGGCCCTTCAAACCCGCGCAGTCCATGTTTAAGTGCGCGTTCCAGCAAAGCCTGCTCCTCTTCACCCACGCACTGCTCCATATCGCCGAAGACAATCCCGCGCACACCATTCAACCTGCCCGAGTAGCGCAGATGCAGCAACAGTCTGTCCCATTGATACGGCTTGGTCCCTATGTCTTCCAGGAAAAGTATGCTCCCCTCCAGATGTGGAGCGTAAGGGGTTCCCAATGCCTCAGCCAGAATGGAGATGCAGCCTCCCATCAGTTCGCCCGTTGCCAATCCAGACTGCATGACACGCAATCCATCCGCAGGCCCGAGTGTCCAGCTATCGTCCCCATAAAAAGCATGTTGCCAGCTCGGAAGATCGACTCCGTGCTCGCGTGCAAGGTCCGAGGCCACCATCGGAGCATAGAAGCTCACGACCCCCACTTCATTCTGTAGCCAGCTATGCAGTGAAGTATGGTCGCTATATCCGATAAACGCCTTTGCATTCGCGCGGACCAGGTCAACATTCAGATGAGGCAACAGCTCTGCGGAACCCCATCCGCCTCGTGTGCAGATAACTCCGTCCACATCCGGATCTGCAAAAGCGCTGTGCAGGTCCTCAAGCCTGTCCCTCAGAGAACCTGCATAGTACAGCGGCCCATTGGCCAATGCATGCCTTCCCAGCTTCACGCGATATCCAAGCGCTTCCAACTCCGCCAGTCCACGCCCAACAAGCTCGCGCTTTGGCGTGCTGGCAGGCGAGATCACTGCCAGAGTCGCGCCACGGCGTAGCGCTGCCGGTTTTGTGAATCCGCGGGCGCTCCTCCGCGTCATACTCCTACGGCCTCGCCGCGGCAGATAATCTCCGCAGGACCCGTCAACTTCATTGCAACTTCATTCGCCGGCCACACCGTCTTTTGAGCGCCGCCTTCAGCTACTGCTCTCAATTCACGGCCTACACCGCGCAAAGCCATCGCTGCCGCTGACGATGCGCAGGTTCCTGTACCGGAAGAAGTCGTCGGGCCGCAGCCGCGCTCATAGATGCGAAAAGCAATCTCATCGTTCGAGACAATCTTCACAAACTCGACGTTCGTCCCATGCGTAAACAACGGGCTGGTGCTGATCTGCGCGCCAAGCACCTGCCAGTTCAACCCGTAGGCGCTGAAGTCGTCTGCATCCGTAAAGATCACAAAGTGAGGGTTGCCAACATTGACCATTGCACCGACGACGTTCCCGACCCCAGGCAATTCGATCGTGCGCGGCATCACCCGGGGAACTCCCATCTCGCTCTCGATCATGTAAACCGGGTCGGCATCCTCGACCACGCGGCAGATACGAGGGCCGCCGTGCGTTCCGAAGATAACGCTATCCATCCCCTCGGAGCTCGCCAGCCACGCGGCGACACAGCGCGTTCCATTGCCCGAAAGCTCGGCCTCGCTGCCATCGGCGTTGAACAGACGAAGAAATAACTCGCCGTTTGGCTTCCGCTCCAGAAATTCAATTCCGTCCGCTCCCACGCTGGTATTGCGGCTGCAAAGCCTCCGCGCCAGGGTTGCATGCTGACGCTTCGCCGCCGCCTCCTCAATCACAAGAAAATCATTGCCGCAGGCATGCGCTTTTACGAACGAAATCATCTCTCTATTCTTCCTCAGAATCGCGAAATGCCACAACCTCACCCGCCAATTCACTCTCGCGCAGTTCCTGTAGTAAGCGAATATGGCGCTTTGCGCTCGTCGAAACCGAAAACGTTATGCGCTCAAGCCCCGCAACGCTGTCACGCTCAATCACGTTGAGGCGAACCCCCATCCGGTCCAACACGCTTAGCGCCGCCATATACATCTTTCCCATGTCCTGCCCACGAACCTCATAGAGCATGGCATAGTGCTTCCAACCCGAAATCGATTCAAGATATCCAACAACCGCCAACGCGATGAGTGTAATGACCGTCGCGAGTACAGCTTCAAGATAGAGCCCGGCACCACAGGCCATGCCAATCGATGCGATAACAAACACAGTCGCCGCACTGGTCAATCCAACCACCCTCGCGCGGGTATGAAGTATGATCCCAGCCCCCAGGAAGCCGATTCCCTGCACGATGTTCGCAGCCACTCTTCCCTTGTCGGGGTTGCTATCGCCGGCAAGCACGGCCGATAGCAATGTAAAAAATGCGCACCCCACACACAGCAGCATATTCGTCCGCAAACCGGACGCCTTGTGCCGCAACTCCCGCTCTAACCCGATGGCGCCCCCCAGGACGCACGCCGTAAAAAGACGGGTCACCGTGCCCTTTGAGAGCAGCTCCTGGTCGATCTGGCTGAAATGAAACTGTGGGACGAACATAGTCTCGCCAGATGGTAGCATCCATCACTGCCACCGTCTCAGCGGGAACTACGGGGAGGAATCAGAATCGATCCGACCTGTAAACCCGCGCACAGGCCTGACCCGTCGTGCAGAGCACCGTCAGCTCCGTCAGCCCCTGCGGGTGCGCCTTGACAGCACCTGTCACTGGATCGCCATCAATGGCAACCACATACGCCGCATGCTCGGCCGGCGCCGCCAGCGCGGCCTTCCAGCTATCGTAGTCGCTCTCGCTCAGTGTCTGCCGCAAAGGAATACCCGCCTGCTGCAACGCACCCACGTGGTCGGAGTTGTACATCAGGATCGGCGCGCCAGGCGGAAACGATCTCAGCTCTCGCGCAAGGGCCGACTCAAACGCTACCCTCGTTGTGGAGTTCACCATCGCCTCTTTCAACACCAGCGGCACACGATACATCATCGCAATGGCATTGCCGGCAATCAGCAACACAACAATGGGCGTCAGCAGCCTGGCGGCAACAGGCTGCGATCTCATCCACCATTGCTGCAACCACGCCAGCGCGAGAAACCCAAAGACCGCAAACGCCGGGAGCATCTCCATTCCGTAGCGCGAGTTGTAGTACGAGTGCGGAGGCAGCGGTGGAATAAAGATCGGAATCGAACCAAACGCAATCGAATAGATATAGAACGGGAGCGGCACCCAGAGCAGCATGGAAGCGAGCTCAAGTCTTCGTCGAATCGCGAGCACAAGCCCGGCGACTGCCAGCCCCGCAACCGCAAACCCGGCCTCCCACGCCGCTACATCAAGCTGCGATGTCCTCAAATACAGGACGGCTGCCCCCACTGGATCGTGCCAGCCCGGATAGTGGTGCGATCCCGGAGGCGAAGTGCGCTTCTCAATCGCCGATGCGGAGTAAGGCCCCCGCATGAAATCCAGTGGATCGTGAAAGAAGTGCTGGTTGTAGGCAAGCCATGCAATCGGCCCGGCCAGCGCTAGAAAAGTAAAGGCCGCAAACCCCGGCAGCGCCCGCCGCTGCATAGCTTGCGAGCGAAGAACGTGCCACGCAACAACGCACCACACCGCCGCACCGAAGATCCAGCCATCGTAACGCGTAAAAACTGCGGCGACGATAAGCAGACCCAACCCAATCAACTTTCGATTGACTCGTCCAGTCCGACCCGCGCGAATGTCCTCAACGCAATCCATCGTCAGCCCGGTGGCCCAGATCAGAATTGCGAGAAACAACGGCTCCGTCATCGCCGTCGTCGACAGATAGAGAAGGTTTGGATTCAACCCATAGAATGCAGTCGCCGCCAATGCCCACTGCGGGGCCATCATGCGTCGCGAAAGCTTGTAGAAACCCGCTACGCTCACCACATAGCAAAACAGCGAAGGCCACGCTCCCGCAAGACCGTTCTGCCACCACTGCATCTTCTGTACAAAGGGCACCATCAGCAGGTGCGGCAGCGGAAGCCACACACCGCCAAGTTGTATCAGGCCAGGATTTCGCGTATCCAGGATGCGCCGCGCAATTCCCAGGTGTGCCACCGCATCACCATAGAGAAGCAGATACCCCCGCGAGATACAAACGAGCAACGCAACCAGCGCAAAAGCTACCGCCGCCAACGCAATCGGCATGAGCTCTTCGCGTCGGGCCGGACGCGCCTCAACGTCAATCGGTGAAAGCCCTTCCGGCCTGCGTTCGCCCGCTGCAACGCTGCGACCGCGGCGCCTACTTGCCCGTGTACTCAAGATGCGATATCTCCTGAAACAGGCAGAAGCGTTCCTCGATCTCCTCGCGTGTCACATTTTGAAGACGCTCTGTGCCAAAGCGCTCAACCGCAAACGACCCCATCACGCCGCCGTAAAACATTGCCTTGCGAAACACCGTCGGCGTCAGTTCAGGCTGCGATGCCAGGTAACCGTAGAATCCGCCGGCAAATGAATCTCCCGCACCCGTCGGATCGACAACCTCCGCCAGCGGAAGCGCCGGCGCGCGGAAGGGATGTAGCGCCTTCACACCGCCCGCAAATGAGTGCTCCCCGAAGAAGGCCGTCGCGCCATACTCGCCATGCTTCACGATCAACGCCTTCGGCCCCATTGACAGCACCTTATTCGCCGCCAGCACCAGGTTATTCTCCTTCGCCAGCATGTGCGCTTCACCATCGTTGATTAGGAGCACATCCAGTTCGCGCAACACCTTCGCCAGGTTCGCGGCATGGTCTGCAATCCAGTAGTTCATCGTATCGCCGCAAACCATGCGGACGTTCTTCATCTGGCTGCGCACTCGACCTTGCAGGACGGGATCGATGTTCGCGAGAAACAGGTACTCGCTGTCCTTATACTTCTCTGGGATCTTGGGCTCGAACGTCTGAAAGACATTCAGATCGGTCCCAAGCGTCTGCGCCTCATTCAGATTGTTGACGTACGACCCTGTCCAGTGAAAACTCAGGCCATCGGCGTGTTCGATCCCCGTCGTATCGATGCCGCGCTTTTTGAAGACAGCTTCGTGTTCGCCTGTGAAATCTTTGCCCACAACCGCGATCACGCGCACGTCGGTAAAATAGCTCGCAGCAAGCGAGAAGTGAGTCGCCGCGCCCCCCAGGCAGTGGTCGACCGAGCCGCTGGGCGTCTGAATGCTATCGAACGCCACTGAACCTACAACAAGAATGGACATGAAACCTCTTTCAAAACTTTTGGGATTCCTTATGCTGAACCGCGATCGCTACAAGTACTTATCCAACAACAAGCCCAGCTTCTGCTTCGTAGCCGTGGGAACCGCCTTGCGGTCGGTCAGGATTGCATACTTCAGGGCATCGCCACAGGCGCAGCTCTTCTCCTTCGGCATCGCCGCAACTGCCGCGCGGACAACCTTCGCTGCGTTCTCCGAGTTCTGGTGCATCACCGCGACAATCTGGTCGACCGTCACATCGTCATGCCCCTCGCGCCAGCAGTCATAATCGGTCACCATCGCCATGGTGGCGTAGCAAATCTCCGCCTCGCGGGCCAGCTTCGCTTCCTGAAGATTGGTCATGCCGATTACATCGGCGCCCCAACTCCGATAGAGATTCGACTCGGCGCGGGTTGAAAACTGCGGGCCCTCCATACATACGTACGTTCCGCCGCTCTTGCCCACGACGCCGTTTGCATCACACGCCTTCTGAAACGTCGCGGAAACAGTCGCGCACACCGGATCGCCAAACGCCACATGTGCAACAATGCCGTCGCCGAAAAACGTTGACGCGCGCGCAAACGTGCGATCGATAAACTGGTCCGGCATCACAAAATCTGTCGGCTTGTGCTCTTCCTTCAACGACCCGACAGCCGAAACGGAAAGTATCCTCTCAACTCCAAGCGTCTTCATCGCATAGATATTTGCGCGAAAATTCAGCTCCGTCGGCAGCAGCCGATGCCCGCGTCCATGTCGAGCCAGAAAAGCGACCTTGCGTCCCTCAAGCTCTCCGAGCACCAGCGCATCCGAAGGATCGCCGAACGGCGTCGCTATCTTCTCTTCTGTGACGTTGGTAAGCCCTGGCATCGCATAAAGTCCGCTGCCGCCGATAATCCCGATCTCTGCCTTCAAATTCTGTCTCCTGCCCGCGGCCCACAGCCGAAGCTATCTGGTGGAACGCCCTTCAGAAGTATACCGTCCAGACACAGCAACCCTCATCATTCCAAACGAACGTATCACCCCTGCCAACGACATCGCAGGCTCATACTGCGCACCTGCCAGGCGCAGCGGGCCTTCGCTCTGCATACCCGCGATGGCGTCTCTCAGCTTGCGCGCCAAAGCAAGTTCAAATCCTTCACTCACAAAAACTGTCGAACCCGTGATCGAAATCAGCACATCGCCTTCGTTCGTCGAAAAGACCTGCTCGTTGTCATCCGCCTCATCTTTCTCGCGACGCGTCACCTTCGAGTACTTCCGCGGAATCTGCGCTGCATAGATTCGCATGAACGTCTTCGCCGAATCAGGGTTCTTCCACCGCGACTCATACAGAAGCCCCAGCGAGGCCGTCGTCTCCTTTTCAGCGGGCGTCGCTCCCTTGCGCTGCGCAGCATAGTAGATGCCGCCATTCCAGTCGGGAGACAGACCGCTCGCCATCTCGCGGCCGCCAAACAACTCCGCCAGAATGCGCACATCCAGCTCGCCCATCACTCCCAGGTCATACGGCTCGTATTCGGTTTCGATCAATGGATGGATATCCGGCAAACGCAGCACAGGAACCGGCGCGTGCGCGATATACGCCTCGGGGTGCAGAATCTCAAAGCTCGACGACGGCGGGTTCGCCAGTACACCGCCAAAAGCCGCTTCTTTACCACCCTTCACCAGCACTGCATGCTCAAAGGCCAAGCCATCGCTATAGGGAAACAACAACGACTCCTGCAACAGCAGCGGAGCACGCGCCATGACAGGCGAATTGCCGTTATCCGCGCTAGCGTCTTTCAACTTGGCCATCTGTTCTGGAGCCACATCCGCAATCGTTCTTCCCGTTGGCTTCAGCGTGTAGTCGACAAACACCGCCATCGCCTGCCCCTCGGCCACGGCCTCGCGCGCTGTCTCCGCCTCATCCACCAGCAGGTGCTTATTGTCGTCCTTCACGTTGCGCGACGTGTCGTTCAGGCTCACGTCCGACCACTTCGTCAGGTTGACCTTCTGGTCCTGCAGCGCATGAGTCAGTTCGTGCGCCAGCACCGACTTCTGCTCATCCGGCTCAATCCAATCCAGCAGATTCACCGTCTTCGTCTTGTTGTCGTAAAAGCCCGCAATCTGTTCCGTCAGCAGCGAGAGCATAAACGGCCGCAGGTGAAAGTCTCTGTCCAGCAGCCCAAACTTCTTCAGCACCAGTCCGGCGCGCTGCATTCGCTTCACGCTCTCGTCTTCATCGAACTTCTTCGTCAGATACTTCGTGACCTCATCGCGCGAGATCAGCTTGCGCTTCACGCTGTGCTCAATCGGCAGCTTCGTATCCGAGCTGACAAAGCCAAGGATCTCGTCGACCGAACGGAACAGCTCCTTCGCCTGTTCCTTCGTCATCGGGGCCTGCGGCTTGGTGGAGGCCTTCTCTCCTGAAGCCGTCTGACACGCACCGACACCGCTCCCCATGAGCGTGCAGCCCATCAACAGCGCTACGGTTACAACCCATCGTTCGAATCGCCCCACCCTGCCTTCACCCATTCGCCGCCGCACTCCACCTCTCCATCAACCGCTATAATCAAGTGTACGCAGAGTTTCTCTGCGCCGTCCTACGACAATGGCCGCGACCTCCAATCCGACGCAGGAAGCCGCCTCGACATCCCAGCCCCAGCTTGCGGCGTTACTCCAAAGAGCAGGCACTGCCCCGCTCGACCGGATTGGCTGGCTCCGCGTCACCGGCTCCGACCGAGTGCGCTGGCTCAACGGCATGGTCACCAACTCCGTGCAGCAGCTCACCCCGGGCCAGGGTACGTACAACTTCTTTCTCAACGCGCAGGGACGTATCCAGGGCGACGGCTACATCTTCGCTTCGCCCGAATCGCTCCTCGTCGAGACAACGCGCCAGCAGATCGCCACGCTCATCCCCTATCTCGACCACTACATCATCATGGACGACGTCGAGCTGGCCGACGTCAGCGAGACACGCCGCGGCCTCACCATCATCGGCCCTCAGGCCCCCACGCTCCTTGCAAAGCTCGGCCTTGCGGCAGACCGACTCGCTGAACTCGAAACTGCCACGGTGCCGTGGAATACAACAACCGTCACCGTCATCCACGCCTTCAGCCCGCTCGTTCCTCGCTTCGAGCTCTGGGTCGATGCGGCTGCCGACGCTGACCCATTGCTCGACACACTGAAGAATTTCGGGGCAATCGCTGTCGAAGCCGTCGCGCTCGAAGCGCTCCGCATCATCGAAGGCACTCCGCTCTACGGCGTCGATATTCGTGATCGTGACCTGCCGCAGGAGACCAACCAGACCCGCGCCCTGCACTTCGCCAAGGGCTGCTACCTGGGTCAGGAGATCGTCGAGCGCATCCGCTCGCGCGGCAACGTGCACCGCAGCTTTACCTCCTTCCGCATCGAAGGTGTTCTTCCCACTCCAGGTACTGCGCTTGAGGCCGCCGGCAAAGCAGCGGGCGAACTCACAAGCATCGTCTCGCTGGTCGACAATCAAAATCAGCCGGTGACTCTCGCCCTCGGCTACGCCCGTCGCGAGGCCATCGAGCGCAATGAACCGTTAAGCTATCCCGGCGGCACCGCACACCCTGTTACTGCTCCCGCCACAGCGGAGATCAATCTCTCACGCTGAGCATCTGATCTACTGAGAAAGAGCCTTCGACTATGTCCGAACAAAACAAACCCTTCGTCGTCACCGATCGCCGCAAGTTCACCCTCGACGGAGAAGCCCGTCCCGACGCCGATCCTTCACCCGAGCGCGACGAGCGCGAAGCCGTCCAGGCCTCCGCTCCCATCGACGTCGCACCTCCGGCTCCCGTGGAGACTGCCGAAGAAGAGATCGCCGACGCCGAACTCCCGGCTCCCACAGAGGAGCAACTCGAACGTGCGCGTGTCGCCTACGAGGCCACCGCCGAGCGCCTCGATACCGCCATTCGCGCCGCCAATCCCGGCATGGACCACCCGCCCGTCATGAGCTTCTCGACCCTCGTGCAGTCCGTCTACATGTCCGCCATCGTGCAGCTAGGCGGAGCCACCCCCGAGGGCCAGCAGCCCCAGGTCGACATCATCGGCGCGCGCCAGAGCATCGACATGCTCGCCGTCCTCGCAGGCAAAACCAAAGGCAATCTCGACCCCACCGAGCAACGTCTGCTCGACAGCGCTCTCTTCGAGCTGCGCATGGCCTTCCTCGAGATCACCCAGGCCCTCGCCCGCTCCGCAGCACCCAGGGTCCCCGGAACTCCAACCCCCGGCAAACCGAGCATCGTTCGCTAATGCCAATGAGAGCACGCTAACGGATGGAGGCCACCCTCACATTTCTCGGCACCGGCACCTCCATGGGGGTGCCCACGCTAGGCTGCGACTGCGCCGTCTGCGCCTCCGCTGTCAGCGCAAAAGGCGATCCGCGTAACCGCCGCACGCGTCCTTCGCTTCGCCTCGCATACAACCGCCACATTGTCATCGTCGATACCGGGCCTGACTTCCACGCGCAGGCCATTCGCGAAGACATCCGCCACGTCGATGCCATCCTCTACACCCACGGCCACGCCGACCACATCCTCGGCTTCGACGACCTGCGCCCGCTCAGCTTTCAGCTCAAGAGCCATCTTCCCCTCTACGCCGACCAGGAAACCACCGATACCATCCGCCGCGTCTTCGACTACACCTTCCGGACACAGGATCGCTACTCTACCGCGGCTCGCGTCGATCTCCATCCGCTCGACGAGACCACCCCGGGCGCAGGCATCGATCTCTTCGGTGCCTGCTTCCAGCGCATTCCGGTCACCCACGGACGCCAGACCATCACCGGCTTCCGTTTCGGCTCCGCCGCCTATCTCACCGACATGAGCGATATCCCGCCCGAAAGCATTCCCCTGCTTCAGAACCTGGACATTCTCATCCTCGATGCTCTGCGGCGCCAGCCCCACCCCAGCCACTCCCACCTCGAGCGCTCACTCGCCTACGTCGAAAAGCTCAACCCCAAACGCGCTTACTTCACCCACATCAGCCACGACCTCGACCACGAGGCCACTGAGGCTGAACTGCCACCCAACGTTCGTCTCGCCTACGACGGCCTTCAACTCACCTTTGACATCGCTTGAACATGAACGTCTACCGCTCCCTCTCCGATCTCCCCGCCGGCTTCGGCCCCACCGTCGCCACCATTGGCAACTTCGACGGTGTTCACCTCGGCCATCGCTGGGTACTCGGTGAAGTCATCCATCGCGCACACGCCCTCAATGCCCGCTCGCTCGCCATCACCTTCGACCCACATCCCGCGCGCGTCCTTCGCCCACAGACACCTCTTCCGCTCATTACGCCTCTCGCCCAAAAGCTCACCCTGCTCGAAGCTACCGGCGTCGATGCCACGCTCGTGCTCCCCTTCACTGCCGAGTTGTCGCAAATGACCGCGCGCGACTTCGCCGCGCACATCCTTCACGACAAGCTGGGAATCGTTGAGCTTCACGAAGGAGAAAACTTTCGCTTCGGTCACAACGCCGAAGCCGGCGTCGATTCGCTCGAAGCACTCGGCCGCGAGCTAGGCTTCGCAGTCTCCATCTATACGCCGCGCTCGACTCACGGCCTCGCCGTCTCCTCCAGCCTCATTCGCAAACTCATCGCAGCAGGCAATGCCAGCCGCGCCCGCGCCCTCCTGGGGCGTCCCTTCGCCATTCACAGCACGCCCGCCTCAGGCCGTGGCTACGGAACCAGATACACCGTGCCCACCATCAACCTCGCACCCTATGCAGAATTGATTCCCGCCATCGGCGTCTACATCACCACGCTCACGGTCAACGGCGAAACCTTCGACGCCGTAACGAACATCGGCAATCGCCCCACCTTCGGTGCAGACTCCTTCACCATCGAATCGCACCTGCTCAACTTCCACCCCATCGACTTGCACGAAGATACCCCCCTCACCCTCACCTTCCTGCATCGTCTCCGCGACGAGACTCGCTGGCCCTCACCCGAAGCCCTGCGCGAGCAGATAGGCCGCGACGTCCGCCGCGCTCAGCGCTACTTCAGCGTGTGCCGTTTGCTGACCTCCCATAATCTCCCCAAAAACTTGTCATCCTGAGCGAAGCGCAGCGAAGTCCAATGACCTGCATTTTTGTGGATATCTGAGCCGCCGGTAAACCAGCAACCACCACCTAAGGCGTTGTTGTGGCATGCTGTGCCGCTGATGAGGAAGCCTTCGGTGCCGTAGGCTTCGGCGGCGTCTCGGGCTCATCCTCATCGTCATCTCTCGGCAACGGCTTTGGCGGTGCCTCCGTCGAAGCACCCGGCTTCGCAACCGGCACGTCCAGCTCCTTCTTCGGAGCGCCCGCCGCCGGGAACGTCTCACCCGGCTTGCCCGCAATCGCCGCGCGCATGAAGTCCATCCAGATCGGCAGCGCGGCGCGCGCACCCGTCTCCTTCTCTCCCAGCGACTCGCGGTCGTCATACCCGACCCACGTCCCGCACGTCACCGAGGGCGAAAAGCCAATGAACCACGCATCCGTATAGTCGTTCGTCGTGCCCGTCTTGCCGCCCAGCGGATGCTTCAGCTCCGACGCTCTCGCCGCAGTGCCCATCCGCACCACGGCCTGCAGCAGTTCCATCATCGTCCGCGCCGTATCCACCGAGATCACCTCGCGCACATCGGGCGGGGACTCATCGAGCGGCAGCCCATCCGCCTGCGTCACCTTGCGGATGTAGTGCGGCTCAATGCGAATCCCATCGTTTGGAAACACGCTGTACGCACCTACCTGTTCGTAGAGCGTTATGTCGGCTGCGCCAATGGCCACCGGCAGAAACGGCTGAAGGTCGCTCGTCACCCCAAAGCGGTGCGCCGTCTCGATCACTTTGCGAATTCCCTCGCGCGCCGCCAGCTTCAGCGCCGGAATGTTCCGCGACTCCGCGAACGCATAGAGCAACGTCATCGGCCCCTTGTAGTTGCCCTCGTAATTGTGCGGCGTATACGGGCCACTTGGACTAGGAAACGTCGTTGGCCCATCCACGATAATGTCCGTCGGCTTGGCCCCATCCTCCACAGCAGTCGTGTACACATACGGCTTGAACGACGATCCCACCTGCCGCTGCGCCTGGGTCGCGCGATTGAACTGCGACAGCGCAAAATCGCGGCCGCCCACCATCGCCAGCACCTCGCCGCTCGCATTGTCCACCGCCATCAGCGAAGCCTGCGCTCCCGAATCCTGCTCGAGCGAGGCCTTCCACACCCCATCCGCCTGCCCGGCGAGCTTCACATACACCACATCGCCATTGCGCAGAAAGCTGTCGGCGTCCATATTCTGCGTCCACTTCCAGTCGTCGGGAGTCAGCACCGCCTGCTGCGATCCCAGCCTCACCACCACACGCTTTGGCGCGACCGAGGTCACAACGCCGTGAACATAGGCATCCCTGGCCAGGGGCTGCGACCAGTCAGGATGAACATAGCTCTCGACATCCTGCCCTTCGAGTACAACGTTCTCCAGCCGCGCCTTCCATCCATGCCTGCGCTCATAGGCCGCGGCGCCATCCAGCACCGCCTTGTTCGCCACCCGCTGCAGATCGAGATCGAGCGTCGTATACACCCTCAACCCCGCGCCATGCACCTCTTCCACACCGAACTGTTTCTCAAGCTGTCGCCGCACCTCTTCCACAAAGTACGGAGCTTCGCTGTTCGCCGGCGGCTCGATGTGCAACCCCAGCGGGGCCGCCTTCGCCGCGTCGGCCTGCGCCCGCGTAATCTTGCGGTCCTCCAGCATCTCGTTCAGCACAAGGTTGCGCCGCCGCAACGCCCTGTCCGGGTGCCGTACCGGCGAGTAATACTCCGGTCCCTTCGGCAGCCCCGCCAGCAGCGCCGCCTCCGCCAGTGTCAGGTCCTTGGCATGTTTGCTGAAGTAGTACTCCGAACCGGCCTCAAAACCATAGGTCCCGCGCCCCAGGTAGATCTGGTTCGCATACAGCTCAAAGATCTGGTCCTTCGTAAAACGCCTCTCGATCTGCATCGAGAGGATGACCTCCTGAAACTTGCGGCCGAAGGTCTTCTCATTCGACAGAAACAGGTTGCGCGCCAACTGCATCGTGATCGTCGACGACCCCTGCGTGCGCCGCTGATCGTGCAAGTCGCGATACGCCGCACCGATCGCGCGAACCAGGTTCACGCCCCAGTTGCTTTCAAAGCTCTTGTCTTCGATCGAGATGATCGCCTGCTTCAGCAGCGGAGAAAAGCCCGTATACGGCACCACAATCCGGCGCTCCAGCGCAAACGATCCGAAGACCCTGCCGTGCACATCGAGCAGCTCCGTCGTCGTGCTCGGCCTGTAGCGCGTCAGGTCGTCCATCTGCGGCAGGTCGATCGAGTAGACCAGCATCAGCCCGCACATCGCGCCAAAGACTGCCGAGAGCCCCAGCAACGTGTAAAAGGTAAACTTGCGCGCAATCCTGCGGCTGGGATACTCCGGCCCCTCAATGATGCGGCGCACCAGGCGCTGCCACTTTGGCTCGGGTTCAACGACCGGGGGAGGGTCTTCGCGACTGAAAAGACTCGGCACTGCCCTTCACCATAGCACGATCTTCACACCGGAAAACCGTCCCAGGGTTGCGCTTGAAAGCACTTGAGTATGAAGGAAAAACGAAAGATTTCGTGAAGGTGTAACACAAAACCCAGGGCCAACGGCTCGCAACATATCAGCCTGGGCCGAAAGCCAGATAAGCAAGACGAAATGATCGAATAGCCGAAAGCGCGAAACAACTGAGGAATGCTACCGCCTCAGGCGGCCTTGCTCTTCAACAGATCCAGCGCCTTCGTCAACTGGTCATCGACGGTTACAGCAGACTTCTTTGGCGCCGACGGCTCATGCTCCTTCGTCGCAGCTACATCATCGCCTGTATCGTCACCGTCTCCGCTGCCATCGTCGACGTTCGAGGCCACAAGCACACCCGGCGTAACACCTTCATCCTCAAGCTTCTTTCCTGAAGGCGACTCGTACTTGGCAACCGACAGAATCAGCGCCGAGCCATCCGGCAGCTCAAATGTCTTCTGCTGCGCTCCTTCGCCAAACGTCTTTTCGCCCACCAGGTCCGCACGCTTGTTATCCAGCAACGCCGCGGCAACAAGCTCTCCGGGTCCCGCCGTCCCCCGGTTCACCAGCACTACCACCGGCGAAGTAGCATTGACCGCCTTCGACGACTCGGCGGTAAACGTCTGCTTTTCCACCTTCTGCCCTTCCAACGCCGCAATCGTGCCAGTCTTCAGGAACATGTTTGCCAGCCGCATCGCTTCCGTCATGTCTCCTGCGGCCACATCGCGAAGATCGAGCAGGACCTTCTTATTGCCCGCCTTCTGCATCCCCTTCAACTTGGCCTCAACCTGCTGCACATGGTCGTGGTCCAGAACACCCGGCTTGAGATACAGGATCGACGAGTTCTCATACATCGTCTCCCCCACAGGTGGCAGCGACGGAAGCACGCGCGTCATCGTGATCTTTTCAGGAGCCGCCTTGCGAGGACGCACCACCGCAACCGTCAGTTCGCTACCCGGTGCGCCTTCCAGCATCATCCGGATCATCGCCAGCGACATGTCCCGCGTGTCCTGCGTTCCGATCGCCTCGATAATGTCTCCGTCGTTCAGGTTCGCCTTGTCCGCAGGGCTCCCCGGAACAACCGAGACCACCGCAGCATAGCCAAACCGCTTCGACACATTCAGGCCAACCTGCGCCTTGCCGCCCTTGTCCGCCTTGAAAGCCTTGTAATCCTCGGGAGACAGATAACTCGAGTCCGCATCCAGCGACTCCAGCAGGCCGCGCAGTGCGCCACTGGTCACGGCGCTCATATTCGGCTCTTCCACATAGTCCGTCTGGATATGCCGCAGCACCTCGCTGTATACGTTGATCTGCCGGTAGGCACCCTCCTGCGCGTCAGTAGCAGCGCTCACGCCGCTCGAGTTGACGCCCAGAAACACGGCCAGTACCAGCACAACGGACACAGCAAGAAGCAGGATCTTTGTAATCTTCGGCATAGAAACAGAAATCTCCCGGCACACCTCTGGGTGTACCCTGACAGCGGTTAGACGAACACCGCTGCCAAAATGATACTCTCGTACCGGGATTCAGCGGTACGGCCGGGATAACACTTTTGGTGGCGGCGGGCAGAATCGAACTGCCGACCTACGGGTTATGAGTCCGTCGCTCTAACCATCTGAGCTACGCCGCCGATGTGGTGAGACTGCGCCTTTATGTACCTTTTACGCGGTCAAGCAGGAAGCCAACCGCCACAGCACAGCCATCTCCAATCATACTTCATTCCACCTCATCGGCAAAGCTAACCTACTGCCCGTCTTCTACAGAAAGCCTTGTTCCACACCACGGGCAAAAATTAATTTCGATTTCAGAATGCCCGCCGTCATGAATAATCAAGCCATATCCCTGTCCCAAATGACTAATCAGTGCATCTGGGCAATCAAAACGGTCAGCATGGATTTCACATACTTGACTAAGGTCCTATTTCATTCTTTCGCAACAAGTATCCATTGACCTGATGATCATTCAAAAGACGCGATCGGTCTATAAATTCGATATCTAGCCCGACCGCTTACGCGAATGTAACAATCATTCCTCAGGAGCACCAAAGCCATTCCGACCGAACATCCAACCACCCTCGGCGTCATTCCTGCCCGACTCGCCTCAACCCGCCTGCCGCGTAAGGTTCTGCGCACCATCGCGGGCCGCCCCATGCTCGCCTGGGTCTACGAAGCCGCGCACGCCTGCCCCCAGCTCGACCAGGTAGTCATCGCCACCGATTCCAACGAGATCGTCGACCTCTGCCGCGCCAACAACTGGCCCGTCCAGCTCACCTCGCCCGAGCTGACCAGCGGCTCAGACCGTGTTCACGCCGTCTCCCAGCTCATCGACGCCGACATCTACGTCAACATCCAGGGCGACGAGCCGCTCCTCAAGCCCGAGCACCTCACCGCGCTCCTCCGCCCCTTCAGCAATCCCGACGTCGAGGTCTCCACGCTCAAGGTGCCCTGCACCCCCATCAACATCCACAATCCCAACGCCGTCAAGGTCGTCACCGCCGCCGACGGACGCGCTCTCTACTTCTCACGCGCCACCATGCCCTACAACCGCGACGGCGGCCCCGCTCAATACTGGAAGCACATCGGCCTCTACGGCTATCGCAAATCCGCGCTCGAGCGCTTCCCCACCCTGCCCGCCCGCACACTCGAGCACACCGAACGCCTCGAACAACTCCGCTTCCTCGAAAACGGCATCACCCTCTACGTCGAACCCACCGAGTTCGACACGATAGGCGTCGACACCGAAGAAGACCTCAAGCTGGTCGAATCGATCCTTCTCTCTCTCCATCACGCTGACGCTTAAAGGTCGCCAGCCGGGTGCCCCATCTTCGACGCCGAAGGCGGCTAAGGTGGGCATTCGAGCGAAGCTCGAACCGCCCTCTACCGAACAGCCGGAAACTGTAGCTCCATCCCCGCCCCAGAACTCACCACTGCAAGCCCTTCCAGCGAACTCACGACCCAATCCGCCTGGTGCAACTCTTCCAGCGTGTGTGTGCCGGTCACCCCCAACACGCGCGATCCCGCAGCCTTCCCCGCGCCCACGCCAGAAGGAGCATCCTCCACCACGACGCACTCGGCGCTCGAAAAGCCCAGCAATGCCGCCCCGCGTATATAAGGCTCAGGATCGGGCTTGCCCCGCTCCACCATGTCCGCCGTAATCAACCGCTCCGGCAGCGGCAAACCCGCCACCTTCAGCCGCTCCACCGTCAAACGCTTCGTCGCCGAGGTCACAATCGCCCACCGATCCGGAGGCAGGCTCTCCAGCAACGCCTTCACTCCCGGCAACACCTTCAAATCATCCGTATCGTCGACCTCAATGTCTTCGACGACCCGCAGACCTTCCTCGGCGTCGATATCAGGCCGCAGACTCTTTACAATCTCGATCGCCCGCATCCCATGCGGCACTTCATAGTTGTCGGCATCGGGAATGCCATACATCTTCGCCCACTTCCTCCAGCTCCGCCGCACCGACCCGATCGAGCTGATCAGCACACCATCCATGTCGAACAGCAGACCCTTCGCCTCCACCACCATCGACTGACTCAAGCATTCCCCTTCATCACAAACTCCGTTGCGGCCTTCAGCACCTTCTCCACCGACTCCTTCGAGCAGCTTTCCGAGTACACGCGCAGAAGCGGCTCCGTCCCCGAGGCCCGCAGCAGCAGCCAGGTATCTGCGGCGTTCTTCTTCCCCGCGCACTCCGGGTTGTCGAGGAAGAACTTGATCCCGTCCATCGTCTCCACCCGCAGCACCTTCATTCCCGCAAAGCTGTCCACTCCAGCCTTCGCCCGCGCAATCGCTGACTGCTTCAGCTCCTCAGCGATGTGCATGTCGATGCGCCCATACTGGTGCTCGCCAAACTCATCCTGCAACGCAGCCACCAGCTCGCCCAGCGTCTTCTTCTCATCGGCCATCACATTGGCGATCAGCAGGCTGTTCAGCAGACCATCGCGCTCCGGAAGATGCCTGCTGATCCCCATGCCGCCCGACTCCTCGCCGCCGATCAAAATTTCCTTTTCCAGCATCAGGTCGGCGACATACTTGAATCCAATCCCGTGCTCATTCAACCTGCGGCCATACTTCGCCGCAATGCGGTCCATCATCTTCGTCGTGTTGAACGCGCGCGTCAGCTCGCCCGGCCACTTCTTCCGCTCCAGCAGCCACCAAGCCAGCAGACTAAGAATCTTGTGCGCGTCCACCACATTGCCATACTCGTCCACCGCGCCGATGCGGTCGGCATCGCCGTCTGTGATCAGACCGGCATCGCAGCGCTCTCCCACCACCGCAACCTGCGTCTCCGCGATGTGCGGCAAAATCGGCTCCGGATTGATCCCCGGAAACGCCGGGTTCACCTCGTTGCGAATCTCCGTAAACGGAATTTCCGCCTTGGCGAATATCCCGGCTACCACCCCGCGTCCGGCCCCATACATCGCATCCAGCAGAAATTTGAAGCCCGAAGCCTTGATCGCCTTCAGGTCGACGAACTTCGCAATCGCCGCAACATACTCCGGGTTGAAGTCCACCTCGACGATCGGCGCCGGCGAAGCAGCCTTTACCAAAGGCTTATCCAGATAGCTCTCGATCGACGTCATGATCGAGGGCTTGCCCGAGCCGCCATAGCTCGCCTTGTACTTCACGCCGTTCCACTCCGCCGGATTGTGGCTCGACGTAATCATCACGCCGCCCGCGGCCTTGCGCTCGCGCACCGCATACGACAACGCCGGCGTCGGCGTAATCACGCTCGCAAGCTGCACAGGAATCCCCGCGCCAGCCAGCACCTCCGCCGCCACACGCGCAAACGAACGCGACCCGAACCGCGTGTCCCAGCCGATGCACACCCCGGCCTTCGCGTCCTCGTGCGCCAACACATAGTTGGCAATCGCCCGAACGGCCACGCGCACATTCGCATACGTAAAGTCATCGGCAATCACGCCGCGCCATCCGTCCGTCCCAAACTTCACTACCGTCTTCTCTGCCATAGGAATCTCTCTTCGTTCCCTCTTCTAAAACCTGTCATTCCGACCGAAGCGCAGCGAAGTGGAGGAATCCGCTTCTCTACCACGCCCCCAACATCCGCTACACCAGATCTTCCCGGCCCGCCTGCTTCAACTCCGCCACAACCTTGCCCACATCCTGCGAGCGCTCCCGTGTCGTAATCAGCAGCGCATCGTCCGTCTCCACGACAACGAGATCGCTCACGCCAACCAGCGCCACCGCCTTGCCCGGCGCAAACACATAGTTCCCATGCGAATCGATGTTCACGCACGGCTGGTTCGTCTTGTCGAAGATATTTCTCTCCGCCAGGTCTTCCGGCCCGCAGTGCGCCACATGCTCGTGCAGCGCCGACCAGCAGCCCAGGTCGTTCCAGCAGAAATCCCCAGGCAGACAATAAATCTCCGAGGCCTCTTCGCCCTTCGCCGACCGCGGTTCCAGCACCGCGTAGTCGATCGAGATGTTCTCGCACTGCGGATACACCTCCGCGAAGACCTCCGCAAACTCAGGCGTCCCGTAAGCCTTCGCGATCTTCTCCATCAGCGGAGCCATTGCCGGGCTGTGCTCTCTGATCGCGCCTGCCAGCGTCCTCGCGCTCCACAGAAACATGCCGCTGTTCCATGCGTAGTTCCCCGAAGCCACAAACGCCTCCGCCAGCGCCTTGTGCGGCTTCTCCGTGAATCTCTTCACACGGCGAACCTCGATCCCTTCCACAATCGATGTCGCTCCGCCCGACTCCTCGCCGCGCTCGATGTATCCGTAGCCCGTCTCGGCCTTCGTCGCCGGAACCCCGAGTACGACGATCTTCTCTCCGCTCGCGGCCAGCTTCACACCGGCCTGCACAACGACGGCAAATCTCTCAGCGTCTTCCACAACATGGTCCGAAGGAAAGATCCCGATCACCACCTCGGAATCGCTCTTCTCCAAAAGGAACGCGGCCAGAGCACAAGCGGGAGCAGTATTCCTCGCCGCCGGCTCGCTCAGAATCTTCGCTGCATCGAGTTCTGGAAGCTGCCGCGCAATCTCCTCGCACAGCAGGCCGTTCGTAATCACCCAGATATCGCCCGCATCGGCCACCCGCAGCAGGCGGTCGACCGTCTGCTGAATCATCGTCCGCTCGCCATCGAGGGCCAGCACCTGCTTTGCTCTCGATCTGCGGCTGCGCGGCCAGAAGCGCGTTCCGCTCCCACCCGCAAGAATGACCGGCGCAAAACGCAATTCTTTCCCCGTAACTGAACTGCTCATCGAACCTCACTCCAAAGGAAAAACCGCATCGGCAAACCCGATGCGGTTCTCTTACTGAACTCTTTAGCCAAGCGATGCAAAATACTCTCGCATCCTCTTCACGCCCTCATCCACAACATCGTGGGAGACCGCATACGACAACCGTATGTGCTCGGCCGTCCCGAACGCCTCGCCCGGAACCACCACCACATGCGCCTCGCTCAGCAACTTCGCCGCCAGGTCCGTCGCCGACTTCACGCCGCCCTTGCCGATGAACTTGCTGATGTTCGGATACACATAAAACGCTCCCTCAGGCACCGTGCACGTCAGTCCTGGAATCGTCTTGAATCCTTCCAGAATGCGGTCGCGCAGCCTTATGTAGTCCGCGCGCATCTCCGCAACGCACTCCTGCGAAGCACTCACCGCTGCAATCGACGCCTGCTGCACCATGCTCGCCGTGTTCGAGGTCGACTGCGACTGTAGCTTGCTCATCGCCGCAATAATCGGCTTCGGCCCCAGGGCATAGCCCGCGCGCCAGCCCGTCATCGCATACGTCTTCGACAGCGACCCCAGCACCACAACGTGCTCCTTGCAGTCCAGAAAGCTGCCGCCCGAAACGATCTTGCCCGTAAAGTTCAGGTACACATAGCACTCATCCAGCAGCACGAAGATGTCGCGCTTGTGCGCCATGCGAACGATCGCTTCCAGATCCTCCGGCGAAACCACCGCTCCAGAAGGATTCGAAGGCGTGTTCAAAACGATCGCCTTTGTCTTCGGCGTGATTGCGTTCTCGATCATCTTCGCGGTCACGCGGAAGTTCTCCGCCTCATTCGTCTCGAGGAACACCGGCTTGCCACCGGCGTACTGAATGATGTCCTTGAACGACACCCAGTACGGCACCGGCAGAATCACCTCGTCGCCGTGGTCCACCAGCACCTGAATCGCATTGAACAGTGCCAGCTTGCCGCCCGTCGTAAACACACACTCGTCGGCAGCATAGTCTGAACCAAAGTCGGCCTTGTGCCGGTCCACAATCGCCTGACGCACGCTAGGCGTTCCCGCCACGTTCGTGTAACGGGTAAAGTTCTTCTCGATCGCCTCAATCGCGGCGTCCTTAATATGACGCGGAGTGTTGAAGTGGGGCTCGCCTGCGCCAAAGTCCGCCAGGTTCACACCCTCGGACTTCAGCTTCAGCGCCGCCGCTGTAATCGCCATCGTCGCCGAAACTTCAATGCGGCCAATACGGTCCGCAAAAACCTTGGTTGCCGTTGCTGTGCTCATGTATCTAGTTTGGCAGATTTGTCCAGCAAGCGAAAGCCAGTCAAACTCCTTGATAACATCATTCGGAATGAGCCGGCGACTACTTATCGCTCTCCTTGTGACTGCTGCACTTCTGTGTATCGTCACTCTAGTGTTTCTAGGCAGCCTGGGAATGGACATTCATTGGGTTGGATTCCATTAGCCTTAAATCCCATTTGGACCAAGACTTGCTTCATCGCCTCGGAGTCATCAATGAAACGCGCACTTCCCGCCATCTTACTTATCAGTACCTTAGCCGCCCCCCTCGCCCACGCCCAGGTCAAGACCACCCGCGACCAGATCCTCTTCTACACCTCCGACTGGCACGGCGAGCGCTTCCCCGATGGCCGCCCCAAGCTCCCCGACTCGCTCCTCACCCGCGCCCTCGACGTCTCCCTCGAAGACGTCTGGGACTTCCTCCGCGGCCACAAGTACAACAACCAGTTCGAGGGCAACTGGCAGTCCCTCCACCCCGACCAGCCCTTCGCCGGACGCGCCCTCACCGCCCAGTACATGCCCTCGCGTCCCGACATGTCCAAGGCCATCGAAGCCGAAGGCAAGGCCGAGAAGCGCCAGAGCTTCAACAACAGCTGGCCCATCAACGACCTTCAGATGGGTGACGTCTACGTCGCCGACGGCAACGGCAAGGTCTTCGAAGGAACCCTCATCGGCTCCAACCTCGGCTCCGGCATCGCTGCCCACACCCACTCCGGCTTCGTCTTCGACGCCGGCATCCGCGACGCCGAAGAAAACCGCGAGATCGCCAACCTCAACGGCGTCTATCGAGGCTACGACCCATCCTTCCTCATCGGTATGACCCTCACCGCGATCAACGCCCCCATCCGCATCGGCCACGCCACCGTACTGCCCGGCGACCTCGTCCTCGCCAAGCGCGACGGCGTCATCTTCATCCCCGCCGTCCTCGCCGAACAGGCCATCTCCTCCGCCGAGTTCACCAACCTTCAGGACGCCTTCAACTTCGAGCTCAACAGATCCGGCGCCAATAAAGGCGAGTTCGAAGGCGGCTGGACCAACGCCAAGTACGACGCCTTCACCAAATGGATCGACGCCCACCCCGACAAGCTCAAGATGCCCCGCAGCGAGTTCGACTCACTCCTCAAACAGCACCGCCACGAGTAGAACCGAACGCCTGAGCAGAGCCGCGCCCCTCTGGAAATACCTGCAACCCTTCGGTAGTGCCTCAGTTTGAAATCAAACTGAGACACTACCAACCCTTCAATCCACTTGATTTTCATAGGATGTTCGTCATATGCTCACCCCCGCTTATTTTCCCGGGTTTCAGTGCCACATCTCTGGGGACGCAAACACTGCACTGCATGAAGGCAGAAAATGGCGCGTACGGACGGTCGAGGGACGAAAGCGACGATCATCGAGGGGTCCTTCGACTCCCGAGCTGCCGGTTCATCAGGGCCCCACCCCAAGAGACGCAGCCGGCCGGCAGTCAAGATCGCTGCGGTGTGCGTAGGGCTGGTGCTCCTCGCCCTTCTGGCTCTTTTTGTTATTCACAACCTCCGCTCGGGCAATACCTTCTATGTCTCGCCGGCGGGAAGCGATTCCGCTCCTTGCAGCCAGGCCAGCCCCTGCGCGACGCCCGATCACGCCTTCAACCGCGCCGCCCCGGGCGATACCGTCAAGGTCGCCGCAGGCATATACGACTACGGCGGCAACGCGGCGCAATTTACAAACTCGGGAACGGCGGAAAAGTACATCACCGTCACCTGTACCACCCGGGGCGCGTGCAGAATCCAGAACGCGGTGACCGACAATACCACCGTGGTTGTGCTAGCTGGCAGCTATATCGCCTTCGACGGCTTCGAGGTAACCAACACCAATGCAACAGGCAATAACCTCGGCGTGTATGTGACGGCGTCGTTCGTCAACATTACCCACAACACCATTCACCATATCGAGACCGACTGCGGCCCGAGGGGCGGCGGAGGCGTCAAGATCGCCGAGAGCGACTCCAACAACTACCTTCACGACATCACCATCGATGGCAACCTGATCTACGACATCAGCTACCGCGACGGAAAGCCCAGTTGTCCGGCAACTACCGTCCAGACCGACGGAATCCTTGCCCAGACCGCTGGAACGGCCATTCGCGTGACCAACAACATCGTTCACCACACCTCGGGCGGCTGGGGCATCTTCGTCGGAAACTCGAATGCAGCCAACAATGGCTACAACGTCAATTCGGTGATCTCGAACAACACCGTCTTCTCGACAGCGATGGGCGGAATCATCGTCATGAGCGGCAACGGCACCACCATCAGCAACAACATCGTCGTCGACACAGGCAGGTTGAGCGGCCGATGCGGGATCAACGCTCCCGACGGAGTTATCATCACCTATCTGAACAATGACCTCTGGAACAACGCCGGGGGGAACTACTGTATCGAATGGGGCACCAGCGATCAAAAGGTGCGGCCCGGCGATATCTCCGTGGATCCGGCACTGGGAACAACCTTCGTCAACTGGCATGAGGACGGCTCCGGCGACTATCACCTGAAACCGGGTTCGCCTGCGATCGGCGCCGGCAACTCCACCGTGGGTCCGCCCCCAACCTCCGACTTCGATGGCAACCCGCGTCCTAAAGGCCCCACACACGATATCGGAGCGTACGAGTACCAGGACTAGCGCATTTATGTTTCCTTATAGGTGTAGTTCGTGCTTTCAGAGCCGAAGGCCCGCCAACATGCCAGCCTGGGCCGAAGGCCTGGGTTCACACAGGCCGAGATCGACCAGAGCGCTGAAGGCGCGACACATTCGTTCTCAGAGATGAGCTAGACCTCAAGGGAAATGCTTTAGCCTTTAGCCGCCGAGGGGAAGGCCAACTTCAAATCAGAGGTCACCATACATCCATCAGGGGATGGCCCAATCGCCATCGCATACCCCAATCTAGCCATATGAGTACCGGAGAAACCGGCTTTCGCAGCGTCGCAGCTCGTGTCATCGCCGAGCACCAGGGGGCCTTGCTCTTGCGGCGCAAGGATGAGGGATATGAATTTACCGGCCTCTATGAAAGAACAAATATCGTCTGCAAGACATGGCCTGAAGCCGAGCGCGTCCTGATTCGGATGAAGGTGCCGCCCCATAAGATCGAGGCCGTCATCAACCTCATAGAAGCTGGAAACGATGTTGTCATCCGTTCCGAGGTGAAATCTCAGGATGCCCCCTCATAAATCGGCTCATTAGCGCGCGAGCCCAAAACATCCGTTATGATTTCGCCGTGATGAGATCGATGAATTTACGGAAGATCGCGCGCCCACTCACACTCCTGCTCTGCCCCCTGCTCTTTGCCATCCCGTCTCTCGCACAGCAGTCCACGCAGAACAACTGGCCCAGCATGGGTGCTACCCCCGGCAACTCGCACTACTCCACCCTTCGCCAGATCAATCGCGCCAACGTCTCCACCCTCAAGGAGTCCTGGCGCTTCGACACTGGCGAATCCGGCGGTCTTGAGACCACTCCCACTGTCATCGACGGGGTCCTCTACGGACTCACCCCCAGCAAAAAAATCTTCGCCCTCAACGCCGCCACCGGCAAAACTCTCTGGAGCTTCGACTCTGGAGTCAAAGCCGGCGCTCCCAGCCGAGGCGTTACCTGGTGGGCCAGCGGCAAAGAACGCCGTCTGCTCGCCGGCATCGGCAACTACCTCTACGCCCTCGATCCCGCCACCGGCAAACCAATCGCCTCCTTCGGAACTGGTGGCCGCGTCGACCTCCGCGAGAACCTCGGCCGCGATCCCGAGAAGCAGTCCATCTCGCTGAACACCCCCGGCGTCATCTACAAGGACCTCATCATCGTCGGCGGCGCCGTTCCAGAGACGATCCCCGCTCCACCCGGCGACATTCGCGCGTACGACGTTCGCACCGGCAAGCTCCGCTGGAGCTTCCACACCATCCCTCACCCCGGCGAGCCCGGCTACGAAACCTGGTCCCCTGACTCCTGGAAGACCTCCGGCTCGGCCAATAACTGGTGCGGCATGGCCATCGACCTCGAGCGGGGAATTGTTTACGTCCCAACCGGATCGGCCGTGCCCGACTTCTACGGGACCGGCCGCCTCGGCGACAACCTCTACGCCAACACCCTCCTCGCCCTCGACGCCGCCACCGGAAAACTGATCTGGCACTTCCAGGGCATCCACCACGACATCTGGGATCGCGACTTCCCCGCTCCGCCGCTTCTGCTCAACGTCCGCCGCGACGGCAAGACCATCCCCGCCGTTGTGCAGACCACCAAGCAGGGAATCCTCTACGTCTTCGACCGCACCAACGGCAAACCGCTCTTCCCCATCGAAGAGCGCCCCGCGCTCCCGAGCGATGTCCCCGGAGAGGTCGCTGCGAAGACCCAGCCCCACCCCCTCGGTCCCGGCCCCTTCGCGCCTCAGGCCGTAACTGAGTCCACACTCACCAATCGCACCCCCGCCGCTCACTCCTGGGCGGTCGAACGGCTCAAGGAGCTTCGCAACGACGGTCTCTACGTCCCTCTCTCCGTCGGCAAAGACACCCTCATCACCCCCAGCTTCGAGGGAGGGGGGGAGTGGGGCGGCCCGGCGCTCGACCCCGAGACGGGCCTGATCTACATCAATGCCAACATGCACGCCTCCATCGCGACGCTCATCTCCAGCGCCTCCGACCTGCCCGGCCGGGCCACCTATCTGGCCCAGTGCAGTGTCTGCCACGGCGATCACCGGCAGGGGGATCCCCCCTCTTTCCCCACACTCAACGGCGTCGGCAAAAAGCTGAGCGCCGCCGAGATTGCCTCCACCATCCACTCGGGCAAGGGGCGCATGCCCGCCTTCCCTCTCGCGGGCAAGCAACTCAACGACCTGCTCGCCTACCTCGAAACACCCTCCGATGCCGCCCTCGAAAAAGCTGCCAGCGAACAGCAGGCATCCCCCGAGGCGGCAGCCGCTCCCTCTCACAGGGCGCAGTACACCATGACCGGCTACCGCCGCTTCAACGATCCCGAAGGCTACCCGGCCACCGCTCCCCCCTGGGGGACACTGAATGCGCTCGATCTCTCGACAGGCAAATATCTCTGGAAGCTCCCCCTGGGCGAGTTCCCGGAGCTCGCCGCCAAGGGCGTGGCCGACACTGGCAGCGAGAACTACGGCGGAGCCAGCGTCACCGCCGGAGGCCTGATCTTCATCGCCGCCACCAACTTCGACCACAAGATTCGCGCCTTCGACAAGAGCACCGGCAAGCTACTCTGGCAATCCACTCTGCCCTTCGCAGGAAACGCCACCCCCGTCACCTATATGGCGGGCGGGCGGCAGTACGTCGTGATCGCAGCCGGAGGCACCAGCCTGAATCCGCGCGGCCCTACGGGTGGCGTCTATGTGGCCTTCGCCTTGCCGTAGGCTGATCGACAAATCTCATTGTGCGATTTCATTGTGACCCAGGATGACACCGGCAATGAACCGAACTTTAGAAACAAGACGCTAGTCAATACGTCTCTTCAACCGCGGCATGCAGACCTCTGAAAATGGGTTGATGAGAAACGTTCCCGGCATCCCTGAGACCAGCACGTTGCCGTCTGCATCGAAGTGCGCCGTCCTGTACTCGCCCTCAGGGAGCGAGTTGATTCTGCGCCAGGTCACGCCTTTGTCGTCGCTCAGGTAGACCCCGGTGATTGAGGTCACGATCGCCCGGTTCAACCGTGCCGGGTCCACATCCACCGAGTAGGCGCGCACGTTCGGCCCCGCCTCGTCCGAGTAGACGTGATAGAGAAACGAGGGGCTCGTCACCTTGGCCACCATCCCCGGCCCCACCGGGTTATACACTCCCCAGCAAGCGGCGATGTGCAGCCCACCGACGACAGTCATGCCGTGGATCGCTGAGTCTGCGCCCACACCATCCACGCGGCTCCATCGCATCGTGTGAAGGTTCAGCAGATACGCCTGGTCGCCGGTTCCAACGTACATGAAGCGCGGATCGGGCGGCCGGGGATCGTCGAACTGAATGGAGAGCAGGTCCATCTCCGAGGGCAGCCCCTGAATCTCCCTCTCCCGCACCCACTGACCCCCCTCCCCCCTGCGGTAGCGATAGAGCTGCGGCGTAAGGTCGAAGTACCCGAACCCGAGGTAGAGCGTGTTGCCATCCGAGGTCATCGCCGCCACATTCGCCCGGACCGGCTCGCCGGGCCTCTTGGTCAACGGCACCTTCGCCGGTCCCTCCTGCACATGAGGGCCGTCGATGGGACGAATGATGGCCGAGAGATCCTTCCCGGTTGGAATCACCTCGAAGGCGCCCTTCTGCGTCGTGAGCACGAACGACCTGCCACCGGGGGCCACAATGAATCCGTTGCGCAGCCCCTCCCCGATCTGTGCCTCAAAGTAGCTTGGGCCGACTCGGGCTACTGGTGCCCATGTCTCGCCACCGTCGGTCGTCTTCGAGATGTACATGGCGCGCTTGTCGGCGGGAACCGTCTCGCTGAGGTCGGCTGACAGCGCCCAGAAGGTGTCCTGGTCGCCGCCTCCCGGCTCCATGGTGGTTGCTTCGATAAAGTCGGCGGCGTAACCGTGGCTGCCGGGAAGCCCGGTAACCTTTTGAACGGCACATTCTGGCGGCTCTTCCACATCTTCTCCGCGGCGCGTCTCGATCACAGGGTGTCGCTTGCGCACTTCAGCGCCGCCTCCCTGCCTCTTCGTGGCGGAGACCTTTCCCGCAGGTGTTTGAGGAGCCACGGATTTTCTAGCCTGCCCTGCAACAGACGACGGCAAGATCAGCAGCAGACCTGCGCCAGCTATCGCCAGACAATGGTTTATGTCGAAACGGAGGCTGCGACGGTACGGCGCGAGGTCCAGCGTCTCGCCCCGCCCGCTCTGCCCACCCCAACCCATAACCAACACCCTACACCCGGCTGGGCACCTTCACCTTCAATCGCTCCACCACCAGTGGGGGAACCAGCGCCGAGACATCGCCGCCTAGCTCAAAGACGCCCTTGATGAGCCGCGAGCTGACGTAGGTGTACTTCTCCGCAGGCATCATAAACAGCGTCTCCAGCTCCGGGTCGAGCTTGCGGTTCATCATGGCCATCTGGAACTCGTACTCATAGTCGGAGATTGCGCGAATACCGCGCAGAACGGCCTTGGCCCCCTGCTCCCGGCAGAAATCGACCAGCAGACCATCAAATGTCGCCACGGTAACGTTACTAAACCCGGCGACAGCCTCGGTAATCATCTCGACGCGCTCCGGCACTGTAAACAAAGGCGTTCCCTTCTCGCTGTTGCGCAGGATCGCTACCACCAGTTCATCGACAATCTTCGATCCGCGTGCGATCAGGTCGAGGTGTCCGTTGGTCAGAGGGTCGAAGGTGCCGGGATAGATTGCCTTTACCGTATGCATGACTTCAGCAGCATACCCTCTTTTCGGGCAAAATGACCCGGACCGTAGTCCTATGCCGGACGATGCCCGTCTCTTGAAGTAGCCGGTAAGAGAGTTCGATTGAGGGCTTTCCCCGCCAGGAACCGCATGTCCATCGACGCCACCGCATCGAACCTCATTCCCGACGTTGAAGCCGTTCCAGCACCGGCTGCGACACCCTTCGACGACATCGACCAGGTAGTGACGACGCACCAGAAGCGCATCTTCCGCTTTCTGTTCTCGTCGGTGCACGATGCCGACCTGGCGCACACGCTTACCCAGGAGACCTTTCTGCGCGCATGGAGCTCGCGCGCGGCCTTTCGCGGCGAATGCTCGGTGACCACCTGGCTTACGCGCATCGCCCTCAACCTGCTTCGCGACCATACGCGCACCGGCCGGTTTCGCTTCTGGCGGCGTGTGGCCTCAAGCTCAGTCGATGCCTCGGAGATCGCGCCGTTTCTTCCCAACTCCGACTCGCCGCTGGAGTCGCGCATGATCGCCAGCGAGCAGATGTCGCTGATCTGGAAGACGGTCAATGAACTGTCCCCGCGGCAACGCACTGTCTTTCTGCTCCGCTTCGTCGACGACATGGAACTGACGGAGATCTCCGCCTCGACGGGCCTTCCTTTAAGCACCGTCAAGAGCCACCTTTACCGCGCCCTTGCTGCCGTGCGCACGCGCCACGCCAACTCTTCTCCATCGGAGTCCTTATGAAGAATCACCTTAACCATGAACAGCTCTGCGACCTGCTGCTTACCAGCCGTTCCGGCTCGCTGCCTGTTGTCTCGATCGAGATCGAGAACTCGCGCGAACACGTTCGCGACTGCCACCTCTGCGCGGCCGAGCTCTCCACGCTCGACCAGTCGCTGCTGCTCTTTCGCTCTACAGCCGACGCCTGGGCCAATCACGAGTGGCACAGCCATCACTCGCTGCTTCAGAGCCGCAACATGAAGCCCGCCAGTACCGGCCTGCTGGCCTTCCTGGCGCGACCTGTCATCTGGGCTTCGGCGGCTGCCATCGCGCTGTTTGCCGCAGCGCTTCCAGTCACGCTGCACTATCTTCCTGGCGCGAAGACAAATGCTCCAACAGCAGTGGCGATACAGACAACGAACACAACGCAATCCGACGAAGCCTTGCTGGAGGAGATCGACCAGACGCTCTCCTCCACAGTCCCAACACCGATGCAGCCTCTGGCCGATCCGACCACGGGCCAGTCGAACACACAAAGGAAGAACTGACCATGACACTCCATCGCTTGATGACGACCATCTCGCTTGCCGTTCTCTGTGGCTCATCTGCCCTGGCCCAGCAAACTGCTCCCGACCCAGCCCCCGAGGCCCAGCCGATGCAACACAGGGTCATCGTTCGCGATATTCAGTTTCGCGGACCGGGTGAGTCCGGTCCCCGCACCGACTTGCGCATAGGGCCGCCCGGAATGTGGTGGAAGAACCCGGACATCGTGCAGAAGCTCTCGCTGACCGCAGACCAGCAGAAGCGCATGGACGACATCTTCCAGCAGAGCCGTCTTCAGTTGATCGACCTGAAGGCCAACGTGGAAAAGCAGGAGCTGCTGCTGGAACCGATGCTCGCGGCCAACCCGCCGGACACCAACAAGGTGCTCGCGCAGATCGACCATGTCGCCAGCGCAAGGGCCGAGTTGGAGAAGGCAAACGCACGCATGCTGCTCGGCATACGCGGCGTGCTCTCGGCAGACCAGTGGACCAAATTGCAGACGGAAAAGCAGGAGATGCACCAGAGGTTCATGCGCAGGCCCAGCGGACCCGGTGGCCCCGGCGGGCCGGGATTCGGCTCCGGAGGTCCACGGCCTCCAAGCGGCCCCAGTGCTTCAAACAGCCTCTACAGGGTATTTCCCGGCGAACAGGGGCCGGCGATCATCGCATCCGTCGCAGGTCCGACCGACGACGACGTTGAGTTTCAGGCGGCAGCCGACGATCTGAATATGTAAACCTCCACAGCACATTCGCAAAACAAAGAGACCCGGCACCTGATCGCCGGGTCTTTTCATGTTCCATGGCCTGAAAAATCAATCGGAGTATGACGGTGCTGGAGTTGAGTCGATAAGATAGTGCGCACTCTACAAACTCATCTTTCCGGGAGAAGAAACCAGCCCTATGGCAACCGCAGCTATCGTCAAAAACCAACCTGCCGCAAACCCCGCACCACTTGGACTCGCGGGCTTCGGACTTACCACCATCGTCCTCAGCGCCATCAATGCCGGCCTTCTGCCTCATGAAGCTGTTGCCGTTGTCGTACCCCTGGCCTTCGCTTACGGCGGCGTTGCGCAGATCATCGCGGGCATCCTCGAGTTCCGCACCGGCAACACCTTCGGCATGGTCGCCTTCACCTCGTACGGCCTCTTCTGGTGGTGGTTTGCCTTCCTGCAGTGGACCATCGGCGCGGGCTGGCTCAAGGCCCCACCGGCCTCCGCCGTCGCCGTCACGCTGCTGGCCTGGGGCGCGTTCACCTTCCTGCTCTGGGTGGTCACCTTCCGCTCCAGCCGCGCCGTCTGGAGCATCTTCCTTCTGCTCTGGATCACCTTCCTCTTCCTGGGCCTCGGCGACTTCGGCCTGACCCTCGGCGGCGTTCGCATGGGAGCCATCGGAGGTTATCTCGGACTGCTCACCGGTATCGATGCCCTTCTGGTTGCCTTCATCGAGGTACTCAACGCGGTCGCAGGTCGCACAGTGGTTCCACTCGGCGATCCGATCATTCGCTAACGGCGAGGCCTTAAACCGCAGAGGCCACGCATCCTGTGCATGGCCTTCGCAATTCCCTTACTTTTTACGTTACGAGCGCCGTCCCTTGACGGCTTCGGTCGCCGCAGCCGCGCCGTTCGCAGGAACGGCGGGGACCTCGGCGGCTGCGTTGGCAGCCGCGATTCCCAGCTTCTTCCTCAGCTCGACATCGATCTTCGCGAAGGTGTCCTTGTTCTCCTTCAGGAAGTTGCGGACGTTCTCGCGTCCCTGCCCAATGCGCTCGCCGGAGTAGCTGTACCATGCTCCGCTCTTCTCCACGATGTTGTGCAGCACCGCGAGGTCGAGCACATCGCCCTCGCGCGAGATGCCCTCGCCATACAGGATGTCGAACTCGGCGTCGCGGAACGGCGCCGCAACCTTGTTCTTGACGATCTTGGTCTTGGTGCGCGAACCCACTACAACGTCGCCGTCCTTGACCGCGCCGATGCGGCGAATGTCGATGCGAACGGAGGAGTAGAACTTCAGCGCGCGTCCGCCGGTCGTCGTCTCCGGGTTACCGAACATGACGCCGATCTTGTCGCGAATCTGGTTGATGAAGATGAGGCAGGTGCGCGACTTGGCCACCGTGCCGGTGAGTTTGCGCAATGCCTGAGACATCAAGCGAGCCTGCAAGCCCATGTGCGAGTCGCCCATCTCGCCGTCGATCTCGGCCTTGGGAACCAGCGCCGCCACTGAGTCCACCACCAGCACGTCGATCGCTCCCGACTTCACCAGCGCATCCACGATCTCAAGCGCCTGCTCGCCATAGTCCGGCTGGCTCACCAGCAGGTTATCGACATCAACGCCAAGCTTCTTCGCATAGGCAGGGTCCAGCGCATGTTCAGCGTCCACAAACGCCGCCAGACCGCCGGCCTTCTGCGCCTCGGCGATGATTTGCAGGGTAATCGTTGTCTTACCCGAGGACTCAGGTCCAAAGATCTCCACCACACGACCGCGCGGCACACCACCTACACCCAGCGCAGCGTCGAACGAGATCGAACCCGTCGAGATGACCGAGATCGGGACAATCGCCTCCTTGGCTCCGAGCCTCATGATCGAGCCCTTGCCAAACTGCTTCTCAAGCTGTGAAAGCGCTGTCTCTATAGCCTTGTTCCGGTCATCTGCCACGTCGTGGGTCTCCTCTGAGTAACGTCAAAACGGATTCTAGCAGTTAAAAACAGAAAGGCAAATAAAAAGCGAAATGGCCATCGTTCTTTTGGCCGCAATGCGCTTATAAACCAAGTGCCAGTTTGCGGTGGAATACCGCGAGCATCATGCTCTTGAGCTGGAGTTCGAGCTCCGGGTCGTAGCGGTAGCCTTCGTCGCGCATAAAGGCGTGGGCGCCGTTGACCTCGAGCCACTGATAGTTGGCCCCTACCTCGTCGAGGCGCGCGAGAATCCTGCGTCGGCCTTCGAGAGGGACGTGCGGGTCCTGGCGTCCCCAGATGTGGAGCAGCTCGCCCTTGATCTCCCCGGCGCGGGCCAGCGAGTCGTCTTTCTTGCCTGCGCCGAGTGTGCCGGAGTGGATATCAGTTGCGTAGAAGCAGACGGCGGCGCGGACCTCGGGGTTCATCGCTGCGCGGAAGGCGAGATGGCCGCCAAGACAGATGCCGACCACGCCCAGCCGCCCGTTGCACTGCGGCATCGCAGCCATATATTTCAGCAGCGAACGAGCATCGTCGTCGTAGGCAGAGAGCTGCTTCGCATACTTGTCGTAGTTGCCCTTGTCAGAGCCAGCCTGATCGTAGGCGAGCACGGTCCCCGCAGGCTCAAGCTCGTGATAGACCTCGGGGACAGCGACCAGGTATCCATGCCCCGCCAAAAACGAGGCGAAGCGGCGAATGGGCCCGGTCATCTGAAAGATCTCCGAGTAAAGGATGATGCCGGGGAACTTCGCGCCTTCAACGGCGGGGTGAAAGAAATACGTCCGCATGGGGCCGTTGGCGGTGGGGATGCCCTGAACGAGGTCGTCTTTGAGAATCATGTGGCTCCTTATTTACGAATTCGTCTCCGTCAACATAACGACGTTTATGAGGACGAATGATCCGAGAGCGATACGGCCTTGGTCGATGAGTGCATTGCCCTGTTATCGCCAAGTTACCGAAAACGCGACTTTCGAGGAAGTATCTCCTGGCGACAAGCGTAGATGTAGGATAGGTCGGCCGCGCACACATGTCAGTGCTGATCAGATCGTGCCCTGGGCACACGGGATGTCCTCGATGTGGTTACCTCGATGACCAACCAGAAACGCCAGCTAAGTGCCAGAAGTCGGGGTGGAGGTTCAGGACGCCGAGAGCAACCCGCAAGATCCTGTGCCTATATGCCCCTAAATCTTTACACCTTTCGTGGGAGGAGACAGATCCCATGATCGGGTTCAATAATGCAGAGAGGGCCTGCCCATGAGGAAACTAATCGGTACTTATCTGCTCGGCGCTATTTGGACCGTCGGTGCGCTGGGTAACGCCAGCGCCCAATCCCGGGAAGCCAGACAGTTGATGGAAGCGACCAACACAGACCGCGCCCAACAGGGCCTTGGCCCGCTCAAGTGGAACCCAGCTCTGGCGCGAGCCGCGCAAAAACACGCTGAGCTGATGGTGGGGCAGCGCACGCTGTTACACCAGTATGGAGGAGAAGCGGATGTGGATACGCGCGTGAGGCAGGAGGGCGCGCACTTTCACGTGGCCGCCGAAAATCTGGCCGCTGCACAGACTCCCGCGGCGCTGGAGACGGCGTGGATGCACTCGCCCCGGCACCGCGCAAATATTCTCGATCCGCGACTGAATGAGATAGGCATAGGGATTGTGCGCCAGGGAGGATATTTGTGGGCGGTGGAGGATTTCTCCGCCGCCGCCGCTGTGTTGGGCTCCTCGCAGATTGAACGTACCATCGGCCAGTTGCTGAACAAGCGTGGCCTCGGGCCGGCAGGTGACGTGGCTGCAGCCCGGGAGACATGTGCAATGGACCATGGTGCTGCGGGAGGTCTGCGGCCGAAATTCGTTATGCGCTGGGAAGCTTCCAGTTTAAACAGGCTGCCCGATGTGCTGGAGCAGAAGATCAGTACAGGGCGCTACCGCACCGCAGCAGTAGGCTCATGCAATATCGGTAACGAGGGGCCAGGATTTACGACATACCACCTTGCTGTACTGCTCTTCTAGGCAGGAACAGATAGGCTTTTGCATCATGCACACTGCCTTCCGAGTATCCCGGTTCTCGAAGAGCGATAAATCGCCAATGCACTTAGCGAGTCGGATTAGTACCGACAAGTCGGCTTATCGGTAGTGATCGCTTGCATTCGCGCCTGACTACTGGACCATCACCGCTTCAGCAAATCCACCGGCTCATTCACATCCTCAATCCTGAAGTGCTTCGCCAGCGCGGGGTGCCGCGCCTCGACGGCCTTGTACATCTCCCAGGCCACGCGGCGGTAGCTGAAGTGTCCCGCCACGCCTGACCGCAGCTCGGAGATGTAGAGGGCTTCGGCGAAGTCCATCTTGAACATGGAGCGGCAGCGCGTTCCCAGCGGCAGCACATACTGTGCCGACTGCGCGGCCTCGGGCACTCCTGAGTCGCGCAGTGAGCGGTAGGCGGCGAAGGCGGCGTCCATTGCGACTTTGTACTCGCTGGCAAGACCGGCCTCGGCGAGCGTGGGCTGGCCGGGGCAGGTGGGTTCGTCGTAGCCGTGCACGTCAGTGTAGCCCTGGAGCAACTGGATGCAGCGGCGGTGGCGGTGCATGTCGCGGAAGCCGCCGATGTCCATGAGGATATCGAAACGGAAGCCCTGTCCTGCGCTGAAACTACGCAGAAGCTCATCGTGGCGGCCGCGGTGCTTCGTGCCTAAGTCAATCAACTCGTCGTGTCGTGCTGCGGTCAACGCCGCGACGTTAGCGCGTAGCTGGCGGTACGGATAATGGCAGTGCGGGTAGAGCAGCGAGGTGGCAAGTTCGACTTCCAGCGGCTCGGAGTCATCCAGCAGGTCGACCACCGGAGCGGGATCGATCGCCTGTCCCTTCATCAGCTCCGTTGCTGCCGCGGCAAGCTCTTTGCGGCTTTCAGCCTGATACACATTTGGCGTGGCGTACTTCACCAGCGTGGGGGCCGTCTTTACCGGACGCATCAGCATCTCTGTCGCGCGCTCGGCGCAGTTGCCGTCGACCGAGCCGATCTCCTCGCAGAGCACCTTTACATCGGCGTGCGCGACGTTCCAGGCTGGCTCGGTTGCGGCCTTGCGCAGCTTCTCGGCGATCTGGCGTATCTCGGCGAACTCGCTGGTCAGCAGGCGCGAGACCTGTGTTTCCAGCGTGCGCGCGTTGACGATCTGGCCTAGCGAGGTGTTGGTCGCAAGAGGAAGAAGATAGCGCGCGACATCGAAGGCCCGTGCCTTGAGCGTGCGTGTGTAGGAGTCTTCCTTCATCTCCTCAGGGCGCGGAATGGCGCGCTTGAGGGCGTCGAGCATCTCCGCGCCGAGCTTCTGGTAGCTGGCGAAGAGCGACTCTATCGCCGCCGTGTACTCCGGGGTCTTCGCGCCGAGGTCCGGGGTGTACCAGCCGGAGCGGCGGAAGTCCTGGTAGCGTGTGGAGCGCTCCTGGCCGTCCCAGCGCTGTTCATCCACCAGGTCTATCGCTGCAAGCAGCGACAGACGTTCCACCGCGAATGGAATATGCGCGAGGTCGGCGATGGAGCGGTGGCCGTACTGAAAATAAAACGTATTGAGGAACTGCTCGGCGCGCTGCGAGCTGATCTCCGCCAGCGACTCCTTCATGCTCAGCGCGGAGCGCGAGTACTTGGCCATGGCATAGGCGAGCACCTCGGGGTCGGCACCGTGGATGGCGTAGACGTCGGTTTCGTTTGGCGCGGCGGCCCTGGCATGGTGGTGGGCCGCGGGGAGCTTGTTCTCGTTCTCAGGCATCGTGGAACTCAGAATACGTCATTCTCCTTCGTATAATGAGACGGGTTTTCCACGGAGGTTCATGAGCACACTCAGCGGTCGTATTGCATTGGTTACAGGAGCTTCGCAGGGCATTGGACGCGCCTGCGCACTTGAGCTGGCTCGTCGCGGGGCGCACGTCGCACTGGCTGCACGCAACGCCGGCAAACTGGCTGAGGTCGCCAACGAGATCGCCGCCGCCGGAGGCACCGCAAAAGCCTTCACGCTCGACGTCTCCAATGAAGAGTCGATCAAGTCGGGCGCCAAGGCCGTCGTCGCCGAGTTCGGCAAGGTCGAGATCCTGGTCAACAACGCCGGTATCACCCGCGACATCCTCTCGATGCGCATGAAGAAGGCCGACTGGGACGATGTGCTGACCACCAACCTTACCGGGGCCTTTCTGCTGACGCAGGCGCTGATGATGCAGATGGTCAAAAACCGCTGGGGGCGTGTCATCAACATCACCTCAGTCGTCGGCGAGACCGGACAGGCGGGGCAGGCAAACTACGCCGCATCGAAGGCGGGATTGATCGGGCTCACCAAGTCGCTCGCCCGCGAGCTGGCCAGCCGGACGATCACCGTTAACGCCGTCGCCCCCGGCTACATCGAGACAGCCATGACCGCCATCCTGACCGATGAGCAGAAGAACGCTATGACGCAGCACATTCCGCTGGGTCGCGTGGGTACGGATATGGACATCGCGCACGCCGTCGCCTTCCTCGCGTCGGAGGAGGCGAGCTACATCACCGGACACACGCTCGACGTGAACGGCGGCATGTACATGGGCTGAGTCACTCGTGCCGCGTATACCCCCTTCGGGTCGCGGCTCCCGTTGGTCGCTGGATAAATGCTTGCGCCGACCAGCGGGAGGCCCGAGGCAAAGCAGTACACAAGTCACGAAGTGACCGCCGTCCGCGCAGGACGCCCGCGCGGCAGCGCATGTTCTTTTGCGACGCTCCCAGGCATCTCAGCATCCTGAATCGTGTCCCTATGTCGAAGATCACCATCCGGGAAGCCAGCAGCGCCGAAGACCTCTCCGCCGCGCGCCGCCTGATGCGCGAGTACGGCGAGTTCCTCGTCAACAATCCCTCGGGCGCAGCAAGCATCTGTCTGACCGGCTACGAGCAGGAGTTGCAACAGCTTCCGAATGGCTACTCTGTCATCCTCCTCGCCGAGGCCGACGGCGTGCCTGCCGGCTGCATCGCTTTGCGCGAGATAAGCAGGCCGGAGCGCGCCTGCGAGATGAAGCGGCTGTGGGTTGGCGATCGGTTTCGTGGCCTGCGGCTGGGTCGCAGGCTGATCGAAGACGCTCTCACCTGGGCGCAGAGCAAAGGATTCGAGAGCATGTATCTCGACACCGTACCCGCGGCCATGCCGGAGGCAAACCGGCTCTATGCGAGTATGGGCTTCAGGCCCGCCGAGCGCTACAACACGAACCCGGTCGCCGGGGTGGAGTTCTTCTTCCGGCCAATCGGGAATGTCCGATAACCCGAAAAAGTCTGTTGCCGTAAGAGGTTCCATCGGGCCCTGGGGTTCAAGTAAGGCTTCAAGTCGTGAGGGGCATCTAGCTGGTGATGAACCTCGGGTGGTACGGAAGTGTCACATCTTTACCAACTTAGGCATTGACCGCAACTCCGGACCTGTTTACTTTGTGGCTAATGGCCGTCATGCAAACACTTCCTGCCGAAATCGAGAACGAGTCCGCCGAGGCTCTTTCCATTGCAATGAACATTGGAGCAACCATCCGCGACTATCGCCTGCAGAAGGGTATGTCGCAGGGCGACATCGAGAAGCGCACGGGGCTGCTGCGCTGCTATCTGTCGCGCGTGGAAAACGGCCACACCGTCCCCTCGCTGGAGACGCTACAGAAGATCGCCCGCGCGCTCGATCTTCAGCTCTCCGAGTTTTTCGCGGAAGAGATGGTCGGCAAGGAGATGTCGTCCCTCCACCTGAACGAGGAGGAGATCCGCTTCCTCACGCAGGTCCAGCGCTACTCCGCCCACCTGGGCGACAGCGACCGCAGGCTGCTGCTGGCCATGGTCAGGAAGTTCGCCCAGACGACCCTGAGCTAGGACAGTAGCTCTCTCGCGGCTTCACAGAAAATGCAGGTCCTTCGACTCCGCTACGCTTCGCTCAGGATGATATTTCATTGAGTTGTCATCTTTTGCGGACGTTTGCGATCAGCCTGTCTTCACCAGGCTTGCTAACAGATAGCCAAACAGCGACAAGATGAACGCCGCCGTGAGGAACGTCAGCTTCTGCCGCTGGAGATATCGCGCCCGTCCGCTGGTCATGCGTGGGATCAGTGGGACTCCCAGCGCGAGGCCGGACAGGAAGCCACCCACGTGGGCCGAGTTGTCGATACGGATCAGCGGGACCGCGATGGTTGCGAGACCGATGATCAGATTCAGTCCAGCGAACTGGATCACCGACTTGCGCAGGCGTTTCAGCTCAAACGCGGGTATTGGCAGCTTGTGATTCGAGAGCAGAACGATCAGGATTCCTGCAAGACCGAAGACGGCCCCGGAGGCCCCGGCCCCGACAGAAAAGATATCGTGCCAGAGGAAGGTATTCACTCCCATGCTGAGCAGGTTTCCCGCAACGCCCGTCAGCATGTAGACGGCGATCATGCCCCAGCGCCCGAGCAGCGGCTCGCCCAGCAGGCCCAGGTTCCAGAGACACCACATGTTGGTCAGCAGATGGATCAGCCCGACGTGAACGAAGGTCGCCGTCAGCAGGCGGTACCACTGGCCGTGGAGCACCAGCGCGGGAACGTTCGCGCCGAAGTGAATCAGTTGGATCGGCGTCGGCGAGGCAGGGTCGACGCCGTGCAGCACCATCCAGAGATACACGGCGCAGTTGATCCCCACCAGCACGTAGGTTCCCGGGGCGGAGAGGATGCTGCGCGTCTGACGTCGCGACGGAGCGACGTTCTCGGCCGAATACGCTGCCTCCGATCCGTCCGGCGGCAGAATCTCGCCCTGCGATTGTGGAGAGGAGGACATTAAGTACAGGGGGTAGGGCTTAGGAAATAAGGAACGACCACATGCAGATTATCTCCGAATGGGATTTGCTCCAGCAAGACAGAACCATTGTTAAGGGCAATTTTTATCTGGTAGCGGCCACGAGGTGGAGTCGTTTCTATTCCCTGTCTCTTCAGGCCGCTTTGCTGAAGCGCTCGCGCAGGTCGGCGGGGATACGCTCCTGTACGATGCCGCCGAGGAACTTCGGCAGCGGCGTTGCGATGGCGACCAGAACCCAGAGTAGTGTGGAAAGTATGATTCCCGTGATGGCGACTGCTTCCAGCGAGATGGCTACAGCGTGAGCCTGGGTGACGTGCACATGCAGCTTGCCGATATGGGTAATCAGCTCAAACCTGTGGATGAGGATCGCTGCCAGCAGGAAAGCCGCAATGGAAAGCGTACTCACCGAGATCAGCAGAACGTCGACGGTGCGGGAGACACGCTGGCGATGACGGCAGTATCCGCACTCCGAGAAGTGCTGCTCGTAGTCGGTGCGCATGGCCGGTGAGAGGCCCGAGATGTCGTAACGCCAACCGGAGAGAATGTCGCCTACCACCTGATCGGTGCAGGTGGCCGAACGCTCGCGGCGGTTAACGGCATGTCTTGCAACAGTTTTATCCATGGGCCTGTGTAAATCCATTCTACCTTGTTTGACTCTCCTCGCAGGCAAAAGATTCCAATTGGTCTGGTCGAAGTAGTAACCGCTGTAATACGGCATTCAAAGACGCAAACGCTCTCTACTGCGGGTAAACCATTCCTCTACAGGCAGATAGGTTCAAGCGGTGCAGCCTGCTCCGCCAGCAGGATTCGATTGCCGAGCAACGTGGGGCGCCCCGAGAGCGCCTGTTCCGCTGCCAGGCGGGCAAGCTCAGGGGCGTTATTGGACTCGGAGAGGTGTCCAAGAACGATGAAGCTGGCCGATCCGTCGTAGTCCTGCTCCAGAAACTCCGCCGTCGCCAGGTTCGAGAGATGTCCTACGCGCGAGAGCACGCGCTGTTTGACTGACCATGGGTAGGGGCCGTCCTTCAGCATCTCCAGGTCGTGGTTCGACTCCAGCAGCAGCGCATCGATGCGCTTGAGCGCGATCTTTACATTCGGCGGCATGTAGCCGAGGTCCGTGGCGATTGCCATGCGCGCTCCCTCGGCGCTGAAGACGAAGCCGCAGGGGTCGGCGGCGTCGTGAGGAATCGTAAACGGCGTAATCTCGATGTCGCCGATAGAGAACTGCCGCCCGGAGTGGAAGTACTCGACCGCAGGCAGGAAGGCCGGGTCGACCTTCGCGCGCTCTTTTTGCTCCGCCTCCGGCTCGTCCGGATCCGCGATCTCTTCCGCAGAACTGGCTGCGTTCTCCACCGCCGCCGACATGCTGTCGCAGACTCCCGGTTCCGCGCCAGCGGCGTCAAGTGCGGCGGCCTGCGCCCGCGCCTCCTTCTCCTTCTGCACCTTGTCGAGCCACGCTGCATAGGTCATCGTCTGGCGGGGCGTGATCATGCGCACCCAGGCGCGATGGGTCGGCTCGGTGAAGTAGACCGGGATTCCCAGTTTGCGCGCCAGCACGCCCAGTCCGGCGACGTGGTCCTGGTGCTCGTGGGTAATAAGAATGGCATCGAGCGACGCGGGGTTCTCCCCAGCGATCGTCATGCGCTTGATCAACTCGCGGCAGGAGAGCCCTGCGTCCACCAGGACGCGCGTCCGCGAAGAAGAGATGACGGTGCTGTTGCCCTTGGAGCCGGAGGCGAGCACAGTCATACGCATCATTTCGCCAGAATACGCTGGTTCACTGTGGAGATACGGCCGAATGTGTACAAAGTAGTTACCTGCTCTTCCATGAGCCGTTTCATTGCCACGTAGAGCGAAAAACTGGAAGATGTTTTCCCTCGATCAGAGCCAATCTTTTTCCACTTTTACCGGAGTTGGAAGCTACGTCTTTCCCCACAACCCCTCACATTTTTTGAAAATGTGCATTTTTTTGCATATTTTCGGGATTTGGCGTCTCAGTTGCTTCATCCCTTGCGTTGAAACATCTTGCCGAAAGGGTTTTAGGTAAATGAAGAAATCAATTCTCCTGGGTTCTCTTGCAGTGATCTTTGGGCTTGCACCTTTGACAGCCTGTGCGGATACGATCTTTAGTCTCAACTACAGTGCCTGCTCGTCAGGCTGCTCGGTTCTCCCGGCCGGTACGGTGGAACTTCAGCAGAACGGCGCCAACAGCGTTAATGTCTCAGTGTCTCTGGCCTCGGACTACAGCTTCCGGCAGGCTCCGGACAACAACCACCACTCCCTGGTCTTTGATCTGAGCGGCGTATCAGGGGTAAGCGCAACCAACATTGCCAGCGGCCCCACATCGCAGACCTTCAGCTTTCTCGGGCTTGGTTCGTACAAGGATGCCGGACTGGGAAGCAACTTCCAGTACGCCTTCGATTGCACAACCTGCGCGAAAGGAGCTACCGGCACGCCGACTCAGTCACTGACGTTTACGTTGACGGGCACCGGCCTTACGGAGTCCAGCTTCGTCTCGAATGGTTCGTATTACTTCGGGGTCGATGTCGTAGGACTGGATTCGGCTGCGGGCATTGGACTTACGGGCAACATCGGCGCAACCGGGCCGGGCTCCCCTGTCGCTCCCCCTGCCGTTCCCGAGCCGTCCTCGTTACTGCTGTTCGGAACCGGTCTGACTGCCATCGGCGGCATGATCCGTAAGCGGATGACAGGAGCTTTCACCCGGTAGTAAGCGCGACCGAGCGCATACTCTTATCCCGAAAGGCCCTGCACCTCTGGTTCAGGGCCTTTTTCACAGCGATGGAGCCGGTGTAACGCTCGCAATATCGGCCAGCAGGATAGAGTGCCCCGTCGCACCCTTCTGCACGTAGCCGCTGGGCGTGGGCTCCACTTCGAGGCAGAACAGGTCCGGCGTATCGCCCTCGTCGAAGACCACGAGAAGCCGCGCGAGCATGTGGCCGCCGTCTTCCGTCTCCAGCAGGACGACCTCGTCAATCTGCGTCTTCAGGAATTTGAGTTCGGCGTCAGTCACGGCTTTTGGGGGTGACGCAGAGGTGCGAGAAAGTTGACCGTGGAGCGCATGACGACCTCGTTGCGCTGGTTGTAGGCGAGCGTTCGCGTGCGCACCACGCCGTAGTCCTTGCGCGAGTTCGACTGGCGTACGCCGACGACCTCAATCTCGGTGCGGAGGGTGTCGCCGGGGCGGACGGGCATCGTCCAGCGCATCTCCTCGACGCCGGCGCCGATCATTCCCCCGGCAACCGGGACCGACTGCACCCGCAGGCGCATGACGATCGCTGCGGTCAGCCACCCCGACGCTGCCAGCCCCTTGAAGAAGGACCCCTCGCCCGCGGCCTCGTCCAGGTGGAAGGGCTGGGGATCGTATTTCTGGCCAAACTCCTTGATCTCCTCGGCGGTCACCTTCGCGCTTCCTACCGAGTTCATCTTCTGGCCAACGTAAAAGTCTTCGAAGTAAAGCTCCTGCGGCATGATCTCTCCTGATCAGCTAGTGTACCTGCGGTTCGATGATGCTGGCGCTATGAGTAGGTGTAGAAGCCGCGGCCCGACTTGCGCCCCAGCCATCCGGCGTCGACCATGCGGACGAGCAGCGGGCAGGGCCGGTACTTCGGGTCGCCGGTTCCCTCCTCGAGCACGCGCAGGATGTCGAGGCACACATCGAGGCCGATGAAGTCGGCCAGCGTCAGCGGGCCCATGGGATGCGCCATGCCGAGCTGAAACACCTTGTCGACGGCCTCGGCTGTGGCGACCCCCTCCATCACGGCGAAGATGGCCTCGTTGATCATGGGCAGCAGCACGCGGTTGGAGACGAAGCCCGCCGCGTCGTTGACCTCGACCGGCGTCTTGCCCAGCGCGATCGCGAGCGCGTGCACGGCATCGAAGGCCGGCTGCGAGGTCTGGAGCCCGCGGATCACCTCCACAAGCTGCATCACCGGGACAGGGTTGAAGAAGTGCATCCCGATCACCTGCGCCGGACGCTTCGTCTGTGCAGCGAGTTTCGTGATCGAGATCGAGCTGGTGTTCGAGGCGATGAGCGCCTCAGGGCGAAGGATGCAATCCAGCTCGCGGAAGAGCGTCGATTTGATCTCGAACCTCTCGGTCGCCGCCTCAACGACAATATCGGCGTCCCGGAGCGTCTCAAGGCTGAGCGTCGGCGCTATGCGCGCACGCGCCTCCTCCGCCTGCGCGACGGTGAGCTTCTGCTTGGCGACCTCGCGCGAGAGGTTCTTCTCGATCGTCGCCAGGCCGCGGTCGAGAGATGCCTGCTGGTGATCGCAGAGCATCACACGGAAACCCGAGCGCGCGGCCACGTGGGCGATTCCGTTGCCCATGGTTCCGGCGCCGAGCACTGCAATGGTTTGGATGGTCTGTGTCGTCATCTTTTCAAGACCCCGAGATAGCGGTTGCGATGCGTTGGAGGCCCAGGGGAGATACGCCTGTTCTTCAGACGGCATGGACTGAGATCAGCAGGACCGTGATGTTATCTCCGCCGCCATTCTCGTTGGCGGCGTCGACCAACGCCTTGCAGGCGGTGTGCAGGTCGGATTTCTTTGGGCTTTGCGGAATGTCGCTCAGTATCCCGGCAATCGCCTCGTCGGTCAGCTCACGGTTGAGTCCATCGGAGGCCAGCAGGTAGAGATCGCCGGCGTGAGGGCGATGGCCGTGGATCTCAGGCTCGACCGTGGTCTGCGAACCGACGGCGCGGGTGATCAGGTTGCGCATGGGGGACTCTGCCGCCTGCTGCGCCGTGATCTGTCCGGCGCGAAGCTGCTCCTCCACCAGCGAGTGGTCGCGCGTGAGCAGCTTGAGGTTGCCGCGCCGTTTCAAATAGCAACGGCTGTCTCCCACATGCACCAGCCACAACGTTGGCGGGTCGGTGGCACGCGCATTGGTATGGTTGCGCGCGCTGCGCTTCGGGCCTGTCTCTTCGCCCCGGGCGACGATGGGCGCATGAAGCAGGCCGACAAGCGTCGTTCCCATGCCGGTAAGCTGCGGGGTCTGACGCGCCTGTTGATAGATGGCCTGGTTGGCTGCCTGTACGGCGGCGTCGATGCGCGACTGCACGCGCGTATGCGGCGTTCCGTTGGGGGCCAGATGAGCAAGAAAGGTCTCGACCGCGAGATGGCTTGCCACCTCGCCTCCGGCTGCGCCTCCCATGCCGTCGCAGACGACATACGCATCGGACGAGGGCGATGCCGCGCACGCATCCTCATTGGCGCGGCGGACCCGGCCTTTGTCGGAGAGCATGGCGTAGATGAGCTTGTTGGCTGCCAATCGAAAAAATCTGTCCGCAGAAAACAATACACGGATAGTCTGCGGCGTCAAAGGCTGCGTTAGTGTTATTGAGAAGACGAAAGGAATGGGATGGACCAGGGTGGGAACCGGATCCTTCCAGGCGACAACCTGAAGGCTCTGAAGAAGATGGAGAGCGGATCGGTGAATCTGATCTATGTCGACCCTCCGTTCAATACGGGAAGACAGCAGAAGCGCCCGCAGATCAAGACCGTGCGCGATGAAAACGGCGACCGCGTGGGCTTTGGAGGCCACCGCTACCGTACCGAGCTGGTCACCGGAAGCCGGGCCGGGGCGGGCTATCGCGACTGCTTCGACGACTTTACCGGTTTCCTGCGGCCGCGCATGGAGGAGGCTCACCGCATCCTGTCCGCAACCGGCTCGCTGTTTTTCCACATCGACTACCGCGAGGTGCACTACTGCAAGGTGATGCTCGACGAGATCTTCGGCCGCGAGTGCTTTCAGAACGAGATCATCTGGGCCTACGACTACGGCGCTCGCGCAAAGAAGAAATGGCCCGCCAAGCACGACAACATTCTTTGGTACACGAAAGATCCGGAGCGCTACACCTTCAACCTCGACGAGTGTGACCGCATCCCCTACATGGCCCCCGGCCTGGTGGGGGAGGAGAAGGCCGCCCGCGGCAAGACGCCGACCGACGTCTGGTGGCACACCATCGTCTCGCCGACCGGCAAGGAGAAGACCGGCTACGCCACGCAGAAGCCGCTGGGAATACTTGAGCGGATCGTGAAGGTGCACACCAATCCCGGCGAGACGGTGCTCGACTTCTTCGCCGGCAGCGGGACGACAGGCGAGGCGGCGGCAAAGTGCGATCGCCAGTTCGTGCTGGTCGACGAGAGCAAGGAAGCGATCAAAGTGATGCGCCGCAGGCTGAAGAAATATCTGTGATGCTGATTACGTTCCGACTGCCTTGAACCCATAGGTCTCGTAGTGCGTCGTCATCCTGCCGTTGGCGACGTTCACCACAGTGAAGCCCTCGGGCGTGCCCATGCGGGCGCCCTTCCACCAGTTGCCGCAGATCGCTCCGCTGGTGACGTAGTTGATCCCCTTGTACTCCACGTTCTCGTTGATATGCGTGTGTCCCTGGAGGACGCCAATGACGTTGCGACCTGCGAAGAGATCAACCGCCTCGTTGGCGTTGGCCACCGTCAGCGTATGGCGGGACGAAGGTTTGAGCGGCTCGGGAATGTACGAAGCGAAGGCCGACACCAGCGGCATGTGCACCGAGACGATGATCGGCGTCCCCTGCGGTAACGCGGCGAGATCGGCCTTCAGCCATGCGAGCTGTTCCGCATCGATACGTCCCTCGTAGGCGTGGTCGTCGGTGATGCCGATCGAGTCGAGCACGATGATGTGGTGCCCCTTGTGGTCGAAACTGTAATACCGCTTGCCGAAGCGGTCCTCAAAGAGCTTCTTGCCGTAGAGCGGATCGGTCGGAGCGATCCCACTCGCCGGATAGATACCGAGCACATCGTGATTGCCCACCGTGTGATAGACCTTGAGCCCCAGGTCCTGCTCCGTCTTCGCATACAGGTCGAACAACTGCAACGCGCGCTGCTTCGGCACGCCGAGCGCGTCGAAGACGTGGTCGCCGCCGTTGATGGCGAAGTCCGCCTTGAAGGTTCGCGCCTTCTTCATCGCCATGTCGGTGCCGACGACGCCGTTCAGCTCCGGCTGAAGGTGCGCGTCGGTGATGAAGACAAACGAAAATGGTTCGACCTTCGCCGGTGCTGCGAAGAGATGCGTCGGAGCCGCAGCTGCTGCGCCGGCGGCTCCCAGGAGTGCGAGGAACTCTCTGCGGGTCGTATTCACGCGCCTATTTTAGCTCTCCCATGTGACGGGATGAAAAACCTGCCGCCTGAAAACCCGCCCGCGCATCGTAGAATCGAGCGATGAAGTATCTCGTGGCTCTTCTGGCCTTTGCAGGTATTGTCGTCGCCTCGATGGCGCTGCATGTGCACTACATGGATCCTTCCCAGGCTCCGCCCTGCGCCGTCACCGAGAAGTTCGATTGCGGCGCGGTCAATCACAGCCGGTTTGCCGTCTTCCCTCCGCGCACCTTCGACGAAGCTCCCACCGGCGGCCATCACATTCCGGTCGCGACGCTGGGCATCGTAGGCTATGCGCTGATCGCGATCCTCGCGCTTGCCGGATACTGGCGGCTCACCTTTCTTGCGTCGCTCGCCGGGTTCATGTGCGCGGGATTTCTCAGCTATCTTGAGGCCTACGTTCTTGAGAAGTGGTGCATCTACTGCCTGTGGTCGCAGGGCATCGTCACCGCAATCTTTCTTGTGACCTCGGCCGTGCTCGCCATGCAGTGGATACAGTCGCGCCGCTTGAACACAACGGAAAGGTAGACGAAGAGACGCATGTGGCCCAAGGTCCTGATGCAATTGTTTGAGCTTTTACCGCACGTCACCCGCCTTGTGCCGGTCGCGGACCGCTACTTCTCGGCCAAGGCCGCCAGCGAGAGCGCCAACGAGGCCGCCTTCGCGGCGATGGCCGATGGCGTCCGCGGCGATCTCGGCCAGGTCGCGGCCGCCCATGCGGGCCTCTACCGCAAGCTGCAGGAGCAGGGCAGCCAGATCGCCGTCCTCTCCGAAGATGTGCGTATCGCCCGGGCTTCGGCGGAGCAGAGCGAGCGGCGTGTGCAATCGCTGACGGCAAAGGTCGACTCGCTCGGTCTCTGGCTGAAGCTCAGCACCGGCCTCGTCGTCGTCCTTCTGGCGCTGGTCGTCGTTCTGTTGGTGCGCAGCCACTAAGCGTAGCCGCTTCCGGCGTAAAATAGGTTCATGGGTATCAGCCGCGAACAGGCGCTCGACTGCTTCAGAAGCGATGACTTGATTGGGATCGGCATGGAGGCCGACGCGGTGCGCCGCCGCCTGCATCCCGAGGGCGTGGTCAGCTACATCATCGACCGCAATATCAACTACACGAACTTCTGCACCGAGTACTGCACGTTTTGTGCTTTTTATCGTCCGCTGAACGGAAAGATGGCCGCCGAAGGCTACATCCTCGATTTCGAGACGATCTACGACAAGATCCGCGAGACCGAGGAGATGGGCGGCACCGGCGTGCTGATGCAGGGTGGCCTGCATCCCGACCTGAAGATCGACTGGTTCGAGCGCCTCTTTCGCGGAATCCGCGAGCGTTTCCCCAGCATCTGGCTGCACTGCCTCTCGGCGAGCGAGATCCTTGCCATCGCCGAGTACTCCGAGCTGAGCCTGCGCGACACCATCATGCGCCTGCGCGATGCCGGATTGCAGTCGATCCCCGGCGGCGGAGCGGAGATCCTCGACGACGAGGTGCGTCACCGCATCGCACGGCTGAAATGCAAGACGCAGGATTGGGTGGACGTCCACCGCACCGCCCACGAGCTTGGTATGCGCACCACCGCGACGATGATGTTTGGCGTCGGCGAGACCTTCGAGCAGCGCATGAACCACTTCGAGGTCGTGCGCCGCCTGCAGGAAGAGACCGGCGGCTTCACCGCCTTCATCCCCTGGAGCTTCCAGCCGCACAACACCGCGCTCGGCGGCCGCGGATGGGACGAGGCCACCTCGGTCGAGTACCTCAAGACGCTGGCCATCTCGCGCATGGTCCTCGACAACATCGAGAACGTGCAGGCAAGTTGGGTGACGCAGGGCCTCAAGGTGCTCCAGATGGGACTGCGCTTCGGCGGCAACGACGTCGGCTCGGTGATGCTCGAGGAAAACGTAGTCAAGGCCGCCGGAACCTCCAACTGCACCACCGAGGAGGAGCTGCGGCGGATTATCCGCGATGCGGGATTCAAACCCGTGCAGCGCGACACGCTGTACCGGACGATGTTCCTGAACTAGCTTCTAATCATTCATTTAGATAAGAGTCTCTAACCCCCTCCCGCAATCTATCTGATATTCTGATATTCAGAGGTTCTGCCATGGAGACGGTCAAAATGGGCAAGCGGGGGACGCTGGTTCTCCCGGCAAAGCTTCGCAAGCAGTTCGGGCTTGAAGATGGTTCTCTGCTGGTTACGGAAGTAAAAGAGGGCGAGATCCGGCTCCGTCCAGCCGTTGCGTATGAGGTGGAGATTTACACGCCAGAGCGCAAGGCCGAGCTTCTGCTGAACAGCGCCATGACGAAGGAAGAGTGGGACGAGATTGCCCTTGATATACGGTCGTGGGGCCTTGATCCGATGAATATTCCCGGAGTGGATCGAGACCAGCGAGAGAAGCTGCGTACAGACAAGGAATGGTCTGAACGGGTGCGTCAGGCAAAAGCCGACTCTGCAAAGGCCAGACGTAGTGTCTGAGTTCGCTCACCTTAACGCATATCTCGACGCGAATGTCTTATTTTCAGCCTCGCACTCGCCCGCGAGCCGTCTTTTGCAGCTATGGCAGTTGATGAATCTGTCACTGACTACCTCAGCGTACGCAATCGACGAGGTGAGAAAGAACATTCTCAACGGTCATCACCAACGCTTCACCGCTCTCTTGACGAAGACACAACTCGTCAGCGATGCCAATCTGCAATTTATCCCGGCTGACGTTGTGTTGGCAGAGAAAGACCGACCTATATTGGCAGCAGCAATCGCAGCGAGCGTCGATTTCCTTGTGACCGGCGACAAGAACCACTTCGGGCATCTGTACAACTCCCGAATTGCGGGCGTCGCTATTGTCGCGCCGGCAGATTTTCTGAACCAGAACGCCCACCGCCTGATTCTGTAAGCGTCACGTACAATTCGTTGAAGGGTTAGTGTTGCACTCTGGAGCTCCGTTCCTGTCCTACATCTTCCAATCGGTTTCCAATCATGCTATGGCGATGTCGCTCATGGCCCCGCACGGGCTCAGCCATTACTGGAAGACGCACTATCTCGACCAGACCTTCAAGGGGCTCTATCGCTGGAACGGCTTCGACATCTGCCTGCTGATTCCGTATTTCATCGTGATGGTGATCCTCGCCTTCTACGGAATCCACCGCTATCAGCTTGTATGGCTGTACTACAAGAACCGCAAGAACGCCGCGAAGTGGGACCAGCCTCCTGCGCGCTTCGCTGAGGGCGAGCTTCCCTTCGTCACCATCCAGCTCCCGATCTTTAACGAACAGTTCGTTATCGACCGGCTGATCGACGCCTGCTGCCGGCTTGACTATCCCCGCGACCGGTTCGAGATCCAGGTGCTCGACGACTCCACCGATGAGACGACGATGGTCGCGCAGCAGATCGTCGAACGCTACGCGCGCGGCTTCGCCGGCATGGAGCCGCAGCCGATCGTCTACATCCATCGCACCAACCGCCACGGCTTCAAGGCTGGTGCGCTCGACGCGGGGCTAAAGGTTGCCAGGGGCGAGTTCGTCGCCATCTTCGACGCCGACTTCGTCCCTCCGAGCCAGTGGGTGATGCAGGTGATACACCACTTCGCCGAGCCCGGCATCGGCATGGTGCAGACACGCTGGACGCACCTGAATCGCGACTACAGCTTCCTGACGCAGGTCGAGGCCATCCTGCTCGACGGGCACTTTGTGCTCGAGCACGGCGGACGCTCGCGCGCGGGGGTCTTTTTCAACTTCAACGGCACCGCCGGAATGTGGCGTCGCGAGACCATCGGCGACGCCGGTGGCTGGCAGCACGACACGCTCACCGAGGACACCGACCTCAGCTATCGCGCGCAGATGAACGGCTGGCACTTCAAGTATCTGCAGGATGTCGAGTGCCCCGCCGAGCTTCCCATCGAGATGACCGCCTTCAAGACGCAGCAGGCACGCTGGGCCAAGGGACTCATCCAGACGGGCAAGAAGATTCTGCCGCGCGTGATGAAGAGCGACCAGCCGTGGCACACCAAGCTCGAGGCCTGGTACCACCTGACGGCGAATATCAGCTACCCATTGATGATTATCCTCTCCGTGCTGCTGATGCCCGCGATGATTATCCGTAGCTGGCAGGGCTTGCTCCAGATGCTGCTGATCGACCTGCCTCTCTTCATGGCGAGCACCATGTCTATCTCGAGCTTTTATCTCGTAAGCCAGAAAGAACTTTTCCCAAAGAAGTGGGGCAGGACCTTCCTCTATCTCCCCTTCCTCATGGCGTTAGGCGTCGGCCTTACGATCACCAACACCAAGGCCGTGATGGAAGCGCTCTTCGGCGTGCAGTCTGCCTTCGCGCGCACGCCGAAGTATCGCGTCGCCAAGAAGGGCGAGAAGAGCCAGGCGAAGAAGTATCGCAAGCGCCTCGGCATCATTCCATGGATCGAGCTGGCCATCGGCTGTTACTTCGCAGCTACCGTCTGGTACGCGATCACGACAGAGAACTTCTTCACCGTCCCCTTCCTCGTGCTCTTCGTCTTCGGCTACTGGTACACGGGGCTGCTGAGCCTGTTGCAGGGCCGCTTTGAGCGCTTCGGCACTGCGGGGCAGGAGTTGCACGAGAAGCCGTACCCTATGGGAATCTAGTCTTCGTGGAGGGCGCGTGAAAACGGTCTTACACACGGTAGCAATCATTCTTGTCGTCGCGAGCAGCACATGCTTCGCTCTCGACTCCGTTCCCAAACCTGAGTACCGGCAACGCCGCGTGGCGCTCGCCGAAAAACTCCACGGCGGCGTCGCCATCCTCTTCGCCGCCGAAGAGCCTGTACTCGACTTCATGCCCTACCGCCAGGACGAGGATTTCTACTACCTCTCCGGCTGGAACGAACCAGGGGCTGCCATCGTTCTGATCCCTGCCGTTGAAGCAGTCGCGGAGACTCCCGGTACTGCTCTCGGCGGCCGCGCAGCGCAAGCCTATCGCGAGATTCTCTTCCTGCCCTCGCGTAATCTTCGCACTGAGAAGTACACAGGCCCAAAGATGGATGCTGCCACTCCGGGCGCACCAGCAGCAACCGGCTTTGACGAAGTGCTTCCCATGACAGAGATGCCGGAGGTTCTCAACAAATTGATCTCCGGCGACCGTGCGCGGCTACGGAATGTCTGGACGGAGAAAGGTTCTGCACAAGCAGCAGCAACACTTGGATTTCTCGGGGCTACGCTAGGCACAAGCGCAATCGAGTCCTCTGGCGACGTTGCACAGCTCCTCATCCCCATGCGAGCAATCAAATCTCCTGCCGAAATTGAGTTGCTCCGCAAAGCCTCTGACGCTTCGATTGCAGCGCAACTCGCCGGGATGCGCGCCATCAGGCCTGGCGTCCGTGAGCGCACCATTGCAGGCATCGAGGTCGCGAAGATGATGGAGGATGGTTGCGAGCGTGTAAGCTACGCGCCGATCGTCGGCTCTGGTCCCAACTCCACCATGCTGCACTACAGCGACAACTCGCGCGTCATGCAGTCCGGCGACACCGTCGTGATCGACGCCGCCGGCGAGTACAGCATGTACGCAAGCGACATCACCCGCACTATGCCGGTCAACGGGCACTTTACCCCGCGTCAGCGGGAGATTTACAACATCGTACTTGGAGCGCAGCGTGCAGCTGCGGCCGCGTTTGTCGCAGGCAAATCGAAGATCAACGACCCGCAGCGCAAGCAGGCAGACTCGCTCGACCAGGTTGCCTTCGCCTACGTCAACGCGCACGGCAAGGACCTCCACGGCCAGCCGCTCGGCCAGTACATGGTCCACGGCCTGGGCCACCTCGTCGGCATCAATGTGCATGACCCCTGGGACTACACCAAGCCGCTCGATAAAGGCATGGTCTTCACCATCGAACCGGGTATCTACATCCCCGAGGAAAATATCGGCATCCGCATCGAGGACGTCTTCTACGTCGACGGGGACGGCAAGCTCGTGGACCTGATTGCGAAGCTCCCACACGAGGCATCCGAGGTCGAAGCGGTAATGCGGCAGTAGATTTTTCTCTACGCCTGCATCTCCATCCGCTATCCTGAATCCTTATTATTCCTCGCTCACCATGCTCACAGCGGCGCTGATCGTCGTCTCGCTTGTCCTCGGATATGTCGTTACCGTGGCGCTTTCGATGGTTTCGACGTTCGCGATCGTCCACTTCAGGCGCGGCCTCGTCGTGCAGGACCGCCGTCTGCGCACGCGTTACAAGTTGCTTCAGGACCTTCTCTGGATCGTGTATTCGGCTGTTGGAGGATATCTTGCATTGTTGGCGGCAAACCATGCGCCTCTCCCGCTGACAGCCATGCTGCTCGCCGCGATCCTCATCCTCGTGCTCTGGAAGAACTCCCAGGAAACCAGGCAGGTCGGGCTGCTGTATATGCTGCTTACGAGTGCGTGCATCATCGCCGGCATCGCGGCTGCCTACATGCTAAGAATCTGGCAAACTCATTGAACGAGCTTTTGCAGGACATACCGCCATGGTTGCACCGCGTCATTAAAACCGCGCGAATGGGGCACCGTCCGGGTGAATAAAGCGCCCGGCACGCAGCCGGGCGCTTTATTGGTTCAAGAATCCAGAACCTACCAGCGGATACCAACCGTGACCGGCATGTATCCCGTACGCTTGTTGCTTTCTGGGTAAAGCCCACCCACCGAATTTTGACTTGGCTGATTGTTCACCCATACGTAGCGCGCCTCCGCATAGAGGTTCTCCGATGCGAACCGCGACAGCCGGTAGGTAAAACCGATGCCGCCGTTGAGGCCACCCGCGTTGTTCGAGTAGTGGTCGAAGACCTGGTTCTGGGTGAAGCTGTAGCAGAAGCCGTAGAAATCGCAGTAGACGCCCTGCTGGGGCAGCGTCCAGTTTGCCACCTTGCGATAGAAGCCGCCGCCGCCGATCACGTATGCGCCCATCGCATCGCCCTGATAGAAGGTGTATCGCGGATTCAACGTGAGGGACCAGACGTGCGTGCTTCCGTCGAGTCCCGTGAAGTCGACGGGCGTGCCATCCTGATTCACGAGTCCCAGAGCGTTATAACGAGCAAACTGGCGATTGATGTTGCTCAGCGAGTCGTTGAACTTGTCGTAGTTGTACTCGACCTGAACGCCAAATTTTTTGTTCAGATTGTATGAACCTGCGACCTGAAAGTGCCAGTTGACCGTAAGGTCCTTCGCCGTGGAACCAGTGGGAGCGTCGAAGCCGCCGCCGACGGCAAAGGAGTACTTCTTCGAACCGTCGGGATTGTGCATGCGGTCGCTGTAGTTTGTCCGTCCGTAGCGACGGCGGGGCGGAGGCTGCATCTCGCCGGCGCGAAAGTCGAAGTTCGTCGCGGATGCCATCTCTTCCGTTCCGGCGCTCGAACTGTAGTTGAGATCGGCGGGGCGGGAGAGGTCCAGCGGAGCCATCAGGCTCGCCTTTAGATCAACAGGCTTCACCTGAGGAGCGGCAGCAGTCTGCGCAGAGAGACCGGCAGCAGCGCTAAAAAAAGCGATCGCGGCAGTACGAACGATCAGCGTCGAGAAAGTTTGAGTTTTCAAGTGCATCCTTTTCACTCCCATTTGCTCTGATGCGGCAGCGACAACTTCTGGATGTAGTAACCCCAATTTATTGTGCTTGTTGTGTAGGACGCCGCAGATTCCGTTTTGGATGACAGACCTGGGTCGATTTGTGATGACAAACAGATGGGGCACCATGCACTCCGCAAGGTGCCCATCCTTATTCTGCGACGTCAAAGTTAGTGGATATCGAACTGCTCCGGGTGAAGGCTTGGATCGGATTTGACGAGGATCGTCTTGCCTACGATCTCCTCCATCTCCTGCAGCCATTTGGTCGACGACTTCAACTGCTTGACGACATCCGGATGCACGCGCAGCATCACATCGCCGCGATCAAGATGCTTCGCCATCTTGCGCATCTCGATGTAGATGTCGTTGCACACCGTCACCGGCGACTTCACCATGCCCGTTCCCGCGCACACGCCGCAGGTGGTCGAGAGCGTTCTCTCAAGCGACTGCTTCACGCGCTTGCGCGTAATGGCCACTAGACCAAAATCGTTAAACTGGAGGATCTTCGACGGCGCGCGGTCGCTCTTCAACTCTTCTTCGAGCGCGGCCATCACGCGGTTGCGGTTCTTGCGCTCATCCATGTCTATGAAGTCGATGATGATGATGCCGCCAAGGTCGCGCAGGCGAATCTGGCGAACGATCTCAGGGATCGCATCGAGGTTCGTCTTCACGATGGTGTCTTCGAGGCGCGCCGTCTTGCCGACGTACTTGCCGGTGTTGATGTCGATCGCGACGAGCGCTTCAGTCTGGTTGATGACGATCGAGCCACCGGACTTCAGCCACACCTTCGAGCGCAGCGCCTTGTTGATCTCGTCCGTGATGCCGAACTGCTCGAACAGCGGCGTCTCCTTGGTGTAGAGCTTCACGCGGCGGATCAGCGACGGCTGGAAGCGCTGCAGGAAGCGCAGAATGCGCTCGTAGTTTTCTTCGCTGTCGACCCAGATCGCCGAAAAGTTGTCCGTCACCTGGTCGCGCAGAATGCGCTCGACGAGGTTCAGATCGTGATAGATCAGCGCGGGCGACTTCGACGACTCCGAACGCTGCTTGATGTCGGCCCACAGATTCAACAGGAAGCGCAGGTCGGAGCGAAGCTCTTCTTCACTTGCGCCTGAAGCCGCTGTGCGAACGATGAAGCCGCCTGCGGCGTCACCCTTCTCGCTCAGCAGAATCTCCTTGAGGCGGCGTCGCTCGCCGTCGGACTCGATCTTGCGAGAGACACCCGTGTGGTTCACCGTTGGCATGAATACGAGGAACCGTCCCGGCAGGGCGATGTGCGATGTGATGCGCGCGCCCTTCTTGGCAATAGGCTCCTTGGCGATCTGCACCAGGATCTCCTGCCCCGGCTTCAGCAGCTCGCTGATCGCTGGAAGGTTCGTGGCCTGCATCGAGGTGCGGCCGCGTCCTCCACTGCGCTCGCGATCGCCGCCGCCGCCTGCATGACGCGCACGATCGCGCCCGCCACGGCGCCCATCGCGACGGCCGCGACGACGCTCCGAGTCACGCGTACGCTCCCGGGCCGGGGCTGCGCCATCGGCTACGGCAGGCTCGCCTTCCTCAGCGTATTCCGCCTCATCGTCCAAAGCCGCTTCTTCTGTATCCAGAGCGTCCTCTTCCATGACTTCGGCATTGCCGTCGTATACGGCGTGCTCTTCCTCAAAGTCTTCCTCTTCGCCTTCGTCTTCGCCGGGACGAGTGATCTCATCGATCGACATCTCACGGAGCATGGCTCCCAGATCGGCGGCGCCCTCAAGCGTCTCCTCTTCGTCGAGGTCGTCAAGCTCCTCCACGGAAGATGCCTGTAGCGTGGTCGTATCGTAGTCCTCGTCGTCGATCGCATCCTCTTCGGCTTCTTCAATCGACGCCGCGCCCTCTTCGAGCGCCTGGTGCTGTGCCTCCTGTTCCACGGGAGCAAATACCGGGGCGGTGGACTCCATCCAGCCGCTGGCGTGGATCGCTGTCACATCGTGGGCGGCTTCTGCTTCCTGCGCCTTGACGGTCTGCTCGTGAATTGCGGCAGCTTCCTCGATGGGAGCCGGAGAGACTTCAAGCTGCTCAATCTCCGCGTGAGGAAGCTCGGTGTGCTGCTCTACAACCTCCTCAATCTCTTCCACCGGAGCGCTCTGGCGAAACTCGCTCGGCGCAACTGGATCGACACGATAGGATGCCGAAGCTTCCACCGGCTCATATTCAGTCGGCTCAGCCTGTGCTTTGCTTGCAGCAGGGACAGTAGTTGTCTCGCTCTGCACCGCGGCCTCTTCGAGAGGAGCTACGTGCTCAACGGGAGCAGGCACAGCCTCCTGCTTCTCCGGTGCGCGGCGTCGCGAGAGCGATTCGCCCGGCAGCACAAAACCTCCGTCCCATCCGGATGGAATCTCGTAGCCGGGGGCGGAAGGTGCCGCAACTGTGGGCTGCGGGGCTTTGACCTCGACGGACGCAGGCTCTTCACCGCCTGCACGATACTTCGACAGCGATTCGCCCGGAAGAATAATTGGCTCGAGCTGCGACGGATCCTGGGCTGCGGCCGCATCGTCGGCTCCATAAGAAGACGTCTTCGGTTCAAACCCTCGCGGCGATCTGCGGCCGCCACGGTCGCGGTCGCGTCCGCCGCGACCACGATCATTGCGCCCACTGCGCTGCTCATTACGCTGGTCGTTACGTTGTTCGTTCTGGAAATCGGGGCGCCGTGAGCCGCGCACGAAATCCTGCTCCGAGTCGCCGTTCTCCTGCGCCGCGCCCTCCAACTCAATGCTCTCGGCAGCGATGCCGGGCTGCTCCTCCGCCCCATCAATCTCAAAGGAAGACTCGTAAGGATCCGCAGCTGCTGCATCGGACGCATCTGCCTGCGGTTCGGTGCCCTGGGCCTGCTCACGAGCCTCACCACGCTGCCCGCGCCCGCGACGACGGCCCCTGCGGCCGCGCCAGCGACGGCTTCCATCCGCACCCGGAGCGCCTTCGCCGATCGGCTGGTTCTCCTCGGAGGCCTCTCCTGCGCTGAGGCTCTCGTCCGTGGCCGCCTCGGAGGCCTCAGGCGCGGCATACTCACCGTCACCCTGCCCGCGCCTGCCGTCGCGATCGCGGCGATTGCGATTGCGGTCCCTGCCACGGTCGCGATCCCGGTCTCCACGCTCGCCCGAACGCGACGAACTCTCGCCCGCCTGGCCTTCCAGTGTCTGCGGCTCGCGGCCTCCACGGCGCTGACCGCCGCCGCGCTGCGACCCCTCGCCCTCGAAGTCGGCCGTGTCTCCGGCCTCCTCCATGAAGTCGGTGATGTAGAGGAAGGCGTCGCGCTCCAGGCCAATATCCACAAAGCTGGACTGCATGCCCGGAAGCACGCGCGTCACGCGGCCGTTGTAGATCGACCCCGCGAGGGTGTACTCGTTCTCGCGCTCGTAATAAATCTCAGCGAGCGCGTCGTTTTCAACGATGGCAAGCCGCGTCTCGTGCGGCGTGCTCGATATATAAATTTCCTTCGCCATGTTGCTCTGCTCTTTCTGCCCGCTCTTTACGGGCGGCAGACGAGGCAGAGAGCGATCACGTGTCCAGACCTTAGCGCGATGGCTAGGTGTGGCTCACCGAAGTGCGGACAGGAGTGTAGAGAGGACGAAACTCGAATTGGCGGCAGCCGGATGTCCGTTCAGATGAGATATACGCAGACCTGTCCACCCGGGCTCGCTCAACATCGGAGTGCGTGGGAGGGTAGAGATCGGATATACCAAAGGAACCTTCGAGCAACTGCCGGCATGCGGAATCGGTGACCATAACTGCCTCAATATCACTTATTTGAGGTGTGGCCGTTTGCCATCCGGATGCAATCATCTTCTCTGAATCCTGTCCGGCCAACGGATGGATATCTCTCGCCTGGCCGGCCTTTTTCTTCAAATCTTGTTGCCGCTCTCCGGGAATATTCGCCTGGGGGGAGCGGGATGCGCCGTGACGCGGGCATCTACAGCCTGTCACACGCTCTTCATAGTATTGCACTAAAGCCGCAACAGCCGCCAGTCCAAAGCAAGCGCCATCTGCTTCTGGAATCAGTTTACAAACCGTCTCATGCGGATATTCATCACAATGCCCAGCGACAGAAAGGTAAACAGGATCGACGACCCCCCGTAACTCATAAGAGGCAAAGGGATTCCCGTCACCGGCATCAGACCCACCACCATCCCGATATTGACCGCGATCTGAAAGACGATCACCGCCACAATGCCCATGATGATGTAGGCTCCCGGCAGATCGGCGGCCGTCTGGGCGTTCTGAATCAACCGCATCAGGATCAGGAAGTAGATCAGCAGCACGCCCAGCGCACCCACAAAGCCGTGCTCCTCGCAGAAGGCTGCGAAGATAAAGTCCGTGTACGGAATGGGGAGGAAGTCGCCCTGCGTCTGTGTTCCCTTGTTCGCCCCCTTGCCCCATATGCCGCCCGAGCCTACGGCGATCAGCGACTGACGAATCTGGTAGCCCTTGCCCTTGGGATCCTCGTCGGGGTCGATAAACGCCGTTAGCCGGGCTTTCTGATAAGGCTTCAGCAGCTTGCCACTCTTCCACGCACCGCCGATCAACACCGTGAAGATCAGCACCAGGATCGCCGCCTGCTTCAGCCGGATGCCTCCCAGGAACAGGCCGCACAGCAGCACCGGGAAGTAGGTGAGCGAAGTCCCCATGTCCGGCTGCATCAGCACCAGCATCATCGGAATGCAGACCAGCGCAAACGCTTTGCCAATATCGCGCCAGCTCAACTCGCGGCCGCCCAGGTTCCAGAAGTACCGCGCCACAGCGACGATCAGCACCAGCTTCACCCACTCCGACGGCTGGAAGTGAATGCCACCGCCCAGGTTGATCCAGCGGCGGGCACCCAGCACCTTCTGCCCCACCAGCTTCACCGCCAGCAGCGAAAGAATGCTGATTCCGTAGGCCCACGGCACAATGTCGAGCAGCCGATGATAGTCGATCATGGAGATGACGAACATCAGGAACAGACCCGCGGCCAGAAAGCCGATCTGCTTCTGGTCGAAGCCATGGAACTTCGTATGCAGCGTGGCCGACTTGATCTCGAGCACACTGATGACCGACAGCAGCATCACAAAGCCGAGCAGAACCCAGTCGAAGTCGCGGTAGGAGGAGAGGCGGAACATAGCCTTAGTTCGTGACCTCCGCCGTCTTTGGCTTGAGCGCGGCAGGAGCGACCTGTGCCGACGGCTGCTGCGCAGGCGCCGGGGTCGCGGGCATCGGGGCCGCTGCGATCCTGATGTTGTTGTCGCGCTTCCGCTGCTTGGTCACAAACGCATCGATGATCTGCGCGCCCAGCTTGGCCGAGTTGTTGCCCCAGTTGCCGTTCTCCCACAGGACCGCGACCACGATATCGGGGTTGCGGCGCGGAGCCATGCCCACAAACCACGCATTCGGAACGGTCTTATGCCCGCCTCCGCTGCGCGCCAGGGCATCGTGGCTCATGACCTGCGCCGTTCCCGTCTTGCCCGCGAAGTCGATGCCCTCGAGGTGAGACGAGGCCGCGGTACCCGAGATCGTCGTCTCGGCCATGGCGTCGGTGATGATCTGCCAGTTGTCGGTGGAGAGCGGAACCGTCTTCTCGCCCGATCCCGGGAAGGTCTCGTGGACCGCCTCAAGCTGGTCCGGCGGAACCTCGTCGGGGAAGACCAGGTGCGGCCGGTGCAGCACGCCGCCCGACGCTATGCCGCCGATCGCCCGTGCCAACTGAACCGGCGTTGCGGTCACAGCGCCTTGCCCGATGCCCACCGAGATCACTTCGCCGGCAAACCACTTCTCATGGAAGGTCTTCAGCTTCCACTGCGTCGAGGGCATCGTGCCCATCATCTCGTCGGGCAGGTCGATGCCGGTACGCTGCGAAAAGCCAAGTTCCGTGGCATATTTCGCGATCATGTCGATCCCCAGGTCGTTAGCCAGCGTGTAATAGAAGGTGTCGCACGACTGCGGGATCGCGCGATGGATGTCCACCGCACCGTGCCGGGCGTCGCAGGCGTAGAAGTGACCGTAGAACGTCGCCCCGCCGTTGCACATCACGTGCAGCGACTGCGCCCTCCCCTCCTGCAACCCCGCGTACGACATGATGATCTTGAAGGTCGACCCCGGAGCGAGCTGCGCCTGGATCGCCTTGTTCATCAGCGGATGGTCCGGGTTGTTGAGAATCTCGTTCCAGTAGCTCCTGGTCAACCGCACGGCGAACTGGTTGGGGTCGAAGGTCGGCCGCGAGACCAGCGCCAGGATCTCGCCCGTGTGCGGGTCCATCGCAATCACCGCGCCGGTCTTGCCCTCCATCGCCCGCTCGGCGGCCATTTGAATATCGAGGTCGATGGTCAGCTTCAGGTCTTTGCCCGGCTGCGCGAGCGTCTGGCCGAGGTGGCCGATCTCCTTGCCGTGCGAGTTCACGATCACGTCGCGGCTGCCGTCGACGCCGCGCAGCAGCGCGTCGTAGGTCGCCTCGATGCCGGACTTCCCCACTACGTCGCCCGGCTGGTAGAAGGCGTACTTCTCCTTGTTCAGGTCGTCTTCGGAGATCTCGCCAACGTAGCCGATCAGATGCGCCGCGAAGCCGTCCCTGGGATAGAGCCGCCGCTGCTCCTCGAGCGTCTCGAGCTCTGGCAGCTCGTTGCGATGGGCCTCGATGAACGCCTGCTCATCCGGCGTGATGTCCTGCTTCAGCGGGATCGGCTGGTACTTCGGGGCCGACTCATAGCGCTTGAGCGTCGCGCGTATCTGGTCGGGCGTCATGTGCAACCCCGCCGAGATCAGCGCCATGTCCGCCTCCAGGTCCTTCACCTGCTCGCGCAGAATGAAGCAGGAGACCGACGGGTAGTTGTCCACCAGCAGCCGTCCCTCGCGGTCGAACAGACGGCCGCGCGGGGCGAGCACCGGAACCTTGCGGATGCGGTTGGCCTCGGCCAGCGCGCGGAAGTTGTCCGCGCCGACCACCTCGAGCCTCCACAGACCCACTGCCAGCACCACGAGGATCGCCGCAATCACATACTGCACGGCGGTCAGCTTGGCTACCGGCAGTTTTTCCGCCTTGCCAAGCGTCAGTTCGGATTGCGGGGTCAGTTCCATGGCTGTCTCAGGGTCTATTCGTTAGACGTTCATCACTCAGGACGTTTGGTCAGGTCGAGCAGGTAGAAGATCGGGATCGCCATCACAGTATTCGCCAGCGCCCGCATCAGCTCCTGCGCCCATTGCAGGTGGACCTCCGCCTGCCCCAGCAGCCTCCGGTTGATCAGGAACAGGATGGCGCTGTTGAGGATCGAGAAAGCGAAGTTCATCAACACGCGCGTCGTCAGTGTGTCCACGTCGACCTGTACACCGATGCTGGCCGCGATGTATCCGATCACCGACTTGGCCATGCCGTTGACGCCGATGGGCCGCCCGGTGAGCGCATCCTGTACCAGGCCGATCAGCGCGCCCGTCACCGTGCCCGCCGCCGGGCTGCGGCGGGAGACCGAGAAGAAGATCGCCACAATCAGCGGAAGATCGAGATACGAAAACCTCCAGTACAGCTTCGACAGCAGCACCTGGACGATGATCGCCGCAACCGGCACAAGCAGAGTGACAGCCGGCGAAAAGCTGTGCTGTTCGATCTCCTGTCGCGATGTATAGCTGAGACTTGGCATGATTAGTTCGGGCTCGCGGCCTCGGGCCTGGGCTGATCTTCCGTGGCGGAGGGCTTGGCTGTCGAGCGCGATGCCGGCGCGGGAGCGGCTACAGCCCCCTCGGGATGCTCGGCCCCCGGGGTCAGTGACGACGCAGGCGGCGTCGTCCCGGGCGTGTAACGATCGGGATGCACCGTCGGCAATGGCCTGGGGACAACGCCCGCCGGGTTTGCCACCGTCGGTTTGCTCACGGCGGCGGCCGGAGAGTTCGGGTCCGTCACGCTCTCCGCCTCGCGGATGCTGGGCAGCCGGTCGGCGACGACCTGCGCCGCCGATTGCGCGGCGGCCTCGGCGGCGGCTTCATCCGCCGCAGCCTTGGCGGCAGCCTTCGCAGCAGCAAGTTGCTGTGCCGTCGTTGCTCCCTGGGCAAGGTCCTTCTGCGCCAGATCGGTCAGGTTTGTCTGCGTGCCGGTGATGACCAGCACCTCCTCCAGTTGAAAGAGGTTCGCCGCGGGCTTGACCTGGATCAGGGTGTAGGGCTGGTGGTCGGGGTCGGGAGCGATGGATTCAATGGTTCCCACCGGGAGACCGCGCGGGTAGATCTGATCGCCGCCCGAGGTCAGCACCTGTTCGCCCGGCTTGATGCGCTCGTCCGGCGTGAGGTTGTTGATGACGATGTGTCCCGTCGCGCTGCCATGCAGGATCGCCCGCGTCCGCGTCGACGCCAGCAGCACGCCCGCCCCGGAGGTCTGGTCGTTGATGACCAGAACCTGTGAGGTGCTGGAGAGAACCTCGCGCAGCTTTCCGACGATGCCGTCCGGGGTAATCACCGCCTGGTCGACCTTCAGGCCGTCGTTCGCGCCCTTGTCGATATACAGCACATGCGACTGGTCGGTACCGCTGGTGCCGATCACCTGCGCCGCTACGGTCGAGGCGACGTAGTGCTGCTGGAACTTCAGCATCTCCTGTAGCCGGCGACCCTGCATGGCGTCTTCGGCGAACTCGGCCTGCTCCAGACGAAGCCGCGCAACCTCATTCTGCAGATCGCGGTTCTGCTGGCGGGTATTTCTAAGGTCGATGTAGTTCGACCATCCATAGCGGACATTGTGTCCGATCGCATGGAAGAATCGCTCGAATGGCGTCACCGCCCCGACAACCCATGAGCGCAGGAGGGTGACCTGCGGGCTGTCGGGAGCCCCCGATTCCACAGGTCGACGCACCTGGATGGCAAGGCCGATCGTCTGCGCCAGCAGTACGACCACCAGCACCAGCACGTTCTTAAATCGGATGAAGAAGGATTCCATGCGCTTCTATCACTATTATCCCGCGATTCGGTGCGCCGCGCCGATTGGCGGTATTGGTGCATCTTCCGCAAAGTCGCTTCGTGACGGGTATACCCCCTTCGGGTCAGCATCCCGCTGGCCGCGAACGAATTGTCAGGGTCATGCGCTATTTGAAAATGAGGGAGGCGAAGCGAACCAATCCCTCTCGCCAGACGATATAACTGTGTGTTCCGTCGGGGATTTCGAGCGACACGCCGGCGCCTTTGTCCTGCAACCACTTTGCCATCTGCCGGTTGCTGTCGAGCAATTCATCGTCTTTGCCGCAGACCATCCAGATCGTCCGGCGATGCGGATCGTCTGCTCGAAAGCTGCTCAGCAGGGTGGTGAAGTCGAGGTTCTGGAGCGCGGAGCTTTCGCCGCCAACCCACGCGAAAAGATCGCCGCGATTCAGGCCGACGGCCAGGCTTTCAAGGCCTCCCATCGATGCACCGAGGATTGCCCGGCCCGCAGCATCGCGGCGGACGTTGTAACTGCGCTCGACCTGCGGCATCACCTCTCCGACCAACGCCCGCTCAAACAGCTTCAAATTACGCTCGACCGCCGCCGGGTCGTTCCATACGCCATAGTCTTTCGAGAAGCTCATCTCGCCATAGCCGAGAGGCATCACGACGACCATTGGAGCGGCCTTATGGCTCGCAATCAGGTTGTCGAGGATGATGTTGGCCTGCCCGTAGCCATTCCAGCTATCGGGCTGGTCGCCCCAGCAATGCAGAAGATAGAGCACAGGATAAGGCTTCGCTTTGGAGTTGTAACCGGGTGGAGTGTAGACGACGAAGCTGCTCCGATTGCCGGGAAGGCCCGTGACGATCCTGGTCGTGTAGGCATGGCTGATCGCTCTGCCCTTCGGCACGCCCTGCTCCTCCCATGGCCCGGGAGGCGTTCCGGGGACAAGCAGCAGATCGTTGGCGTAGCGGCGCTGCATGTTCTGCGGGTCGTGGGCTGTCCGTCCGCCTCCGCCGATAGCGAACCGGTAGCCGTAGATCTCGGGCGTCAATGGCGGAGTCGTCACGCTCCAGATACCGTCGCCGCCGTTGCGCATCGGCAGCTTCGCGACACGGTTCTCAAGCACAAGGTCGACCCGCGACGCGGTGCGGTCAAAGAAGCGAAAGGTTACGCTGCGATCGGGATGGACCTCCGTCGAACGAAACCCAAAGGGCTGCTGCGCCGACGCAAGCGCACAGCAGAACAGCGTCGCACACCACGCGATGCTGCGCAGCGCCTGCAAGCTACTTGTCCGTAAAGAGCAGCGGCGTGAAGTTGATCAGGTTGTCGCGCCACACCGACCACGTATGCCGCCCCGGCGTCTCGATTGGCGTTACAGGCATGTTCCGGCTCTTCAGCCATGCGATGAACTCGCGGTTCGGGGCCATCAACTGGTCATCGACGCCGCATGCGATCCACAGCAGCTTGAGGTCCGCCGTCTTTGGATTCAGCGAAGGAAACTGCTTGTCGCCATCGACGGCATGAAGCGCGGAACTGAAGCCGCCGACGTAGGCGAACATGTCGGTGTGCGAGAGCCCGGTCGTCAGCGACTCCAGACCTCCCATGGAAAGGCCGGCGATTGCGCGCCCCTCCCGTTTACGCGAGACGTTGTACGCCGCCTCCACCTGGGGCAGCACCTCGGTCAGCAGGGCCTTCTGAAACAGCAGGACGTTGTGCTCGACCGTCGATGGGTGACCCCACACGCCACGGTCGCGCACAAACGACATGTCGCCATAGCCGAGCGGCATCACCACAACCATCGGCTTGATCTTGCCCTGGGCCAGCAGGTTGTCGAGGATCATGTGCGTCTGTCCCACAGCAGTCCAGCCTGAGGCGTCGTCGCTCCAGCCGTGCAGAAGATACAGCACCGGATAGGGCTTCTTCGCCTTGGCATCGTAGTTCGGCGGCGTGTAAACGTAGTAGTCGCTCTGGTTGTTCTCGAGTCCAAGCACCGTAGCCGTGTTGTAGGTGTGATGATGCACCACGCCGTGCGGGACGTTCATCGCGTCCCACGGCTGCGGTTGATCGCCGGGCACTTCAATAAGGTTGGAGATGCCGCGCAGATTCGGCGTAAAGCGTGGATTCGCCGTGTCGAGGAGCGAGACTCCATCGACGGTGAAGTGGTAGGCGTAGATCTCGGGAGCCATTGGCTCGGTCGTCACAGACCACACGCCTGCGTCGTCTTTCGTCATCGGCGTTGGCTTGCCGACGACATCGATTCCCACGGTCACACTCGTCGCCAGCGGATCGCGATAGCGGAACGTGATCGTGCGGTCGGAGTTCACCTCCACAGAGCGAACCGGAGCAGGAGGAGGAGTTTGTGCCGCAACCCACTGGGTTGTGCCAAGTAAAGACAGGGCAATCGATAGCTGCGCGAGCGCGTTTTTCATACGCGAGCAGTTTAGCGTAGAACCTCTGCCGCCGATGGGCTGTCATCCACAAAACTGCGCTGATCGCTTTGGCAGCGCATAATAAAGACAATGGCTCTTCGCTCCGGTTTCGTCTCTATCATTGGCCGCCCCAACGCGGGTAAGTCCACGCTGCTTAACGCCCTGCTCGGCCAAAAACTTGCCATCGTCACCCACAAACCGCAGACGACGCGCACGCGCATCCACGGTGTGCTCGAGGTTCCGCCGCGCAAGAAGACGAAGACCGACCCCGGCCGCTCCGCCGCACAGGTCGTGCTGGTGGACACGCCCGGCGTGCACAAACCCACGTCGCAGCTCGACCGCCGCATGATGCAGGAGGTGCATGACGCCCTTGAATCGCGCGACCTCGTGCTCTTCATCGTCGACGCCACGCATCGGCTGGCGCGCGAGGGGGACGCCGAAAATAAATCTCCCGCCGCGGCAAAGCGCAAGCTCTCCGCTGGCGAAGACGACTTCGCGCTGTCGCTGGTGAAGAAGCTCAACTGCCCGGTCATCCTCGTGCTCAACAAAATTGACGCCGTCCCAAAGGCCGACCTTTTGCCGCTGATCGCGCACTGGAGCAGCCTGCACAGCTTCGCCGAGGTCATTCCCATCTCTGCTCGTAAAAAGCAAGGGCTTGAGCTGCTGCTCGATAAGGTTGTCGGACAGTTGAAGGAGGGCCAGCGCTACTTTCCCAAACATCAGCTCACCGATCAACCGGAGCGCTTTCTCGTCGCAGAGATTATCCGCGAGAAGATCCTTCTGCTCACCGGCGAAGAGGTACCCTACGCCACCGCCGTCGTCATCGAAAAATATGAAGAGCCTGCATCGTTGAAGAAGACTCGCGACGGCAAGCTGCCCGTGACGAAGATCGCCGCCGCGATCTACTGCGAACGCGCCGGACAGAAGGCCATCCTGATCGGCAAGAGCGGCGAGATGCTCAAGCGCATCGGCACGGCCGCGCGCAAGGAGATCGAATCTCTGCTCGGCACGCGCGTCTTTCTCGAGCTCTTCGTCAAGGTGCACGAAGACTGGCGAAGCTCACACAGCTTTGTCGAAGATCTGGACTGGCGGCGACAGCTTGAAGAGATCGCGTCCAGACAGTCGGACGAATAACCGGTTATTGGCACCCGTTTTCTTCGTCATGCTTTAATGGCTTGCAATTGCAAATCGCCATTTTTTCGAAACAAATCATGGGAGCGACCGCATTGAATACCAACCATCTGACACAGACCAGCCGCCGTACCTTTCTCCGCACCTCGGCGATGGCTGCCGGGGCCCTTGCATTGGATTCATCCAGTTATGCCGAGCCCACCGCGACCGCGGCAAAGCACAAGCCAATGGCGATGGGTCTGCTGATCAAGCCATCACCTTCGCCTGAAGCGGCGATTGCCGTCGTCAAGAAGCTCGGCATTCCGACCTGCTTCCTCTCGCTCGATGCCTACATCGGCAAGTACACCCCGGCGCTCGCGAAACAGATGCGCGATGCACTCGACAAGTACCAGATCGTCGCGACGACGGCAGAAGTCGTTCGTCCCGAGCCGCTCAAATGGAACTTCGTCGAAGGTCCGTCGACGATCGGCATTGTTCCACGCGCCTATCGTGCCGCCCGCATGGATGCGCTGAAGCAGACCTCGGACTTCGCCAAGCTGCTCGGCATCGGCCAGATACAGACGCACTGTGGCTTCATTCCCGAAGACCCCAAAGACGCGCTCTACGAAGAGACGGTACTTGCCATACGCCAGCTCGCCGAGCACTGCGCCGGCAACGGCCAGAGCTTCCTGATGGAGACGGGTCAGGAGACGCCGACGACCATGCTGCGCGTTATCAAGGACGTCGACCAGCCGTCGCTGGGCGTGGGCCTCGACACCGCCAACCTGATTCTTTACGGCAAGGCAAACCCCGTCGACGCCATCAAAATTCTTGGCCCTTATGTTCGCGCCATGCACGCGAAGGACGGCATGTGGCCGACGAATCCCTATGAGCTTGGCAAAGAGGTTCTGATCGGCAAGGGCGAGGTCGATTTCGCAAAGGTGCTTAGCGGCCTGCACGCCGTGGGATATAAGGGAGCCGTCACCATCGAGCGCGAGACCTCAGGTCCGCAACAGATCGAAGATGTCCGCCAGGAGAAGGTCTATCTCGAAAACATTCTGGCGAAGATCGTCACCGCCTAACGCCTTATGCAACCTATTTAGCAAGGGAGAAGCATCATGGATCGTCGCAGTTTTGTGCAGGGAGCCGCCGGGGCGGTTGGGCTCATGTTCGTCAAGCCAGAGACAGCCTTTGGGTATGCCGCGAACTCTCGCGTGCGCTGGGGGCTGCTGGGCTGCGGCCGTCGCGGCAGCGCTGTCGCTACATCGTTTGCAAAGAACGCCGGGGTGGAGATCACCGCGCTCGCCGACATCTTCCCCGACCAGCTTGCCAAGGGCAAGAAACGCTTCGATGCGATCAACGCTTCGCTCGGGCTCTCTCCCATCGACGCGACGCGCATGTTCCACGGGCCCGATGCTTATAAAGCGATCGCCGCATGTGCCGAGGTCGACGCGGTGCAGATCTCGACGCCTCCCTTCTTCCACGTGGAGCATCTCGACGGTATTGTCTCCGCCAGGAAACACGCTTATTGCGAAAAACCTGTTGGCGTCGATATTCCGCAGACGCGACGCGCGCTTGAGATTGGAAAGAAACATGACGGCAAGGTGAGCATGGCCGTTGGCTTCCAGATCCGTTCCGCGCCGCCGTTCGTCGAGCTTGTGCGCCGTATTCACGAAGGGCAGATCGGCCAGATGGCGCAAATCGCCGCCTACTACAACGCTCCTCCCGCAGCATCGTACAACGGGCCAGTCAAATCGCAGGACGAGTTCCGCCTGCGCAACTGGCTGCATTACCGCAACCTCTCCGGCGACATCCTGCTCGAACAGAACATCCACGTCATCGATGTCTGCAACTGGGTGATGCAGACGCACCCGGTAAGCGCATACGCGAAGGCCAGCCGCAAGGTGATGAAGGTCGACGGCGACATCAACGACAACTATGAGGTCATCTTCACCTATCCCGGCGATGTCCAGATGAGCTTCACCTCGACGCAGTTCAACAAGAACAACTTCTTCGATGTCTCCGAGCACTTCTTCGGCAGCGAGGGTCTGGCCGAAGCTCCTTACAGTGGCGCGCTGCGCATCGTCGGCGACAAGCCCTGGACATGGGCAGGCAGCGACACCGCCACCAAGGGTCAGTTCGCGGCCAACGGCGACTTCAACGACAATCTCGCGCAGGCCGATCCGATGAAGGACAAGGGCTTTATCGAGAGCATCACCAGTGGAAGGTTCCACAACCAGATCGAGGCCGGCGTCCAGACCGCGCGGAGCTGCATCATGGGACGCAAGTCTGCCGAACTCGGCCGCACCGTAACCTGGCAGGAGATCGAAGCCGACAACGAAGAGTACAAACTGGGCATGAACCTCGCGCAGTTTGCCTGATCTTGCGCGAACAAAGAAAACAGCCGGCAGATTACTCTGCCGGCTGTTCCTGTTAACGAAGCGATTTAGTAGCCGAGGTGGTGCAGGTAGAACACAACCGCCGAGGCGAGCAGACAATAGACGCCGAACAGGTACCAGCGGCCCTGCTCAAGCCACGCGCTGAGCCACCGCAGCGCAATCAGACCTGCCAGGAAGGCGAACACTGCGCCCAGCACACTGACCGCTACACTGCCGACCAGATCGATCGGAGCGCCCGCAGCCGCGGCTTCGTGCGAAGCCTTGAGCAGCCGCAGCGCCTCGCGCGCGACGACAGGCGGCGTCAGGATCACCGCCAGCGCAAAGCTGAATCGCTCCGCCCTGTCCTTGCTCGCGCCCGTCAGAATACCGGTGGAGATGGTCGCGCCTGAACGCGAGAATCCGCGGAACGGCAGGCACAGGCCCTGGATCGCGCCGATCCAGCCGGCCTGCCGCATAGTGACGCTGTTGCCGTAAGCCTGTGGCTGTTCCGAGCTGCTCTTTTCACGCAGCCCGGCAATGACAATCAGGATGCCTGCCGCGAGCAGCGCCGGGGCAATCAGGTCGAGGCGCCCGAAGAGGTCTTCAATCTCGGCCTTGGGCAGGCCGTGAAACATCGTCTTCTCGATGATCTCTTTGATGATGACGCCGATCACGCCCGTCAGCAGCGTTGCCCAGATCGCGCGAACGGCGAAGCGCTTGAAGGCGTCGGCGCTCGAAAAGAATGTCCTCTTCCACTGCTTCCAGAAGTAGGCGATTACGGCGAACATCGTGCCGGTGTGCAGCATTACCAGCAAAAGCGTCATGCGCGGATCGGAGGGGTCGAGGCCGCCATAGTGTTTTTGCAGAATTTTTTCCGCGACGATAACGTGGGCCGAGCTCGAAACTGGCAGCAGCTCCGCGAGACCCTGCACGATGGCAAGCAAAATGACCTGAAAGATCGGCATAGTTTCCATGCTACATGCTGATTCCTGAAGGTAACGTGAAGATCAGTAGAGTGTCTTTTCAAATACCGCCGAGGTCTTGATCTGCGTATATCCCTCGCGCAAGTAGAAGCGGTGCGCACGCTCGCGTGTCATGCGCGAGGTGACTCGAATCACATCGGCTCCCTGACGCCTGCTCCACGCCTCCACCTCCGCGCACAGACGGGCACCGACCCCAAGCGACCGCACCCCGTCCTTCACGACAAACCCGGTAATCAGCGCATGAGGAGGCGTTTGCAGATGGTATGCCACCTCTGCTTCGATCCATCCCACCACTTCGCCATTGAGACATGCCACCAGCGCCGCATGTCCCGTGCGCAGCGGAAGTACCTGCCGCAGCCTCTGCTCCATCTCGACGGCAGATGTCTCGTACCCCAGTTGCCCGCTGAGCCCGGCTACAACCGCAGCATCGGCAACAGTTATCTCGCGCACAGTAAGCGCGCCCTTCTCAGTCGCGGTCGTTGCCATAGATTGCAATCCCCTGCTGAACTTTATACGCAATGCTTGCCGCACGCGCCGTGTAGTCCGACTGTGGATACTTCGCCTTCATCTGCTCGGCCAGCGCCTGCGTTTTGGCAGCTGCTGCCTCTGCCTTCTTGCGGCTGTCTTCCACCGTGTACATCGTCACCGTCACACCGGTTCGGTACGTCGCGTTGTAGAGCGCCTGCGGTGCGCGCGGGCTGTCGGGATACTGCGCCGCATATTTCTCGTAGTAGCCGGCCTCCTGCTCCGGGCACTTGGGAAGCCCCTGCCAGTCGCCGCAGAGTTTGACGTCGATCAGGTCGTAAGCAGCCATGGCCGCGTACTTTGTGCCTGGGAAGTTCTTGATCACCTTCTTCATCTCACCATCGAAGATGCGCGGCCGCAGCACAGGGTCCTGCTCCTTCGCCGAAGGCAGCGAGCTGATATCGGCCTTCGCGAGTTGCCAGCGAATGTCAGCCGAGCGCCATGCAGCCTCGGGCGCAAGCGAAGACTGCGGGAAGTACTCTGCCACGCGCCGGTAGAGCAGGTGCGCCGCCATGGCAGCGCCCTTCGGCGCGTTGGGACGCGAGGCCGCATCCTCAAGGTTCGCCGCTGCGCCGTACAGTATTTGATCGCCGCCGGGAGTCGCCGCCGTGACCACACCCTTGTCGCGTATCCACCCCGACGCCGGTTGCGGGGCCGACTCGTCGCCAAACTCCGGCTTATCTTCCTGGTCGTCTTCAACGTCGGTGTTAGCGAAGACCTTCAGCCACGGCGCGCTACGCTCCACAATTACAACCTCGTGCCCCGGCGTCACCAGCGATACCTTCTGCGACTCCGGGTCCGCGCCGACGTAGACAACCGCTTCGTGCAGCACCGTCGCCCGTGCTGCGCGGTCGTAGCCTGCATTGTTCTTTGCCTTCTGCGCCCAGGCGACCGTACACGACATCACCAGGACCGCACAACCAAACCTTCGCAACCGATCGATTCGCATAGACGAGATATTAGACGTGCCGGGCCGATACAGCGAGAGCAGCGGGTTCAGGCAGGCTGTTCCGCTGCCAGTTCCGCCTCAAGACGCTCACGCAGAGCAGGCTCCAGATTGCCGCCGCTCAGAATAACCGCGACTTTGCTGGCCCTGGGTAGCTCATAAGCATGGAACAGCGCCGCCGCCAGCGTCACCGCGCCGCTAGGCTCGGCCACCAGCTTCGTCGCCGCCAGAACCATGCGCAACGCGGCCAGTATCTCGTCCTCCGCCACCGTCACAATGCCGTCGACGTACTTCAGCACATGCGCGAAGTTCAGCCCTCCCATGCTCTGCGTACGCAGGCCGTCGCCGATGGTGCGCGTCGTCTTCTCCGCCGGCCATTCCACCAGCGCCTTCGCATAGAAACTCTCCTTCGCGTCTGCCGCCAGCTCCGGCTCGACGCCCCACACCTGAACGCTGGGCTTCGCCAGGCCATGGTCAACCGCCAGCTTTACCCCCGTGGCAACTCCGCTCAACAGGCCTCCGCCGCTCACTGGCGACAGGATGAGATCGACGTCGGGAAGCTGCTCGACAATCTCCAGCCCGCAGGTGGCCTGCCCAGCGACAATCTCTCGCGCATCGTAGGGCGGAATCATGGCATAGCCATGCTTTGCTACAAGCTCTTCAGCCTTGAGCCTGCGCTCTGACGATGCAGGGCCCACCTCGACGATCTCCGCACCCAGTGCGCGCGTCGCGGCCTTCTTCACCTCGGGCGCATTCGACGGCATCACGATCACCGCCTTCGCTCCGAGAGCGCGAGCCGCATAGGCCACGCCTTGCGCATGGTTGCCGCTGGAGTACGTAATCACTCCGCGCTTCAACGCATCCGGAGAAAGCTGCGAGACCATGTTGTAGGCCCCGCGCAGCTTGAAGCTGCCGATCGGCTGCTCGTTCTCGGCCTTGATGTACAGGTCGAACGCAGGCTCGGCAATCTTCGCGATGCGAAGCCTTGCGCGCTCCACGCGATAGAGCGGTGTGCGCACAGCCACGTCTGCAATGCGTTGTTGTGCGGCCTTGATTTCGTCAAAGTTTACGAATTCGCTCATGGGCTCCCCGCAACTCCATCATAAATGCGGCGCGGAAGACATCTCAGAAGACCCTTCCCAACCCGAAGAACCACTTGCGGTGGTCGCTGTCGCCGATGCTGATGCCGCCATAAACTGGCCCGATCCACGTCTTGATAACGCCGAATGCGGCCACGTCGTTTGGCCGCTTTGGCGTTTGCGCATTGCCGCCGTACATCTTTCCAGTCTCGTACATGCCGCCAACATAGATCGCATCGGCGAACACGGGATTCAACTGCGCCAGCCTCTGCAAGTAGCCGGCCTGGCCGAGATAGTAGTCCGTGCCCAGGAGTTCGTTGCGTCCGTAGGCCGCCAGCCGTAACGGCCCACCCAGCGCCAGACCCGCCAGGCCGAGGTTGGTTGCTCCAAAGCTGGTGCCGCCCTGCGCCGTGCCGAATAGAATCCCTCGCTCGCCGATCGGGAAGAAGTGCTCCAGACGACCGCTCATCTGCGAATAGCCGCCAACACCCGCAGGCTGCGATGTGTAGTAGTTGTAAGTCGCCGATGCGAGGCTTCCGCTCGATGGGACCAGCATGTCATTCTGGCCCAAGTATTGAAATCTCACCTTCGTGACGAAGGGCACGATGCTGAACTCGTTCCCAAGGGCAGTGCCGATCGTCCGGTGCTCGCTGAACCACTGAACGTCTTCGCCCAATCGGAGCTCGGTCTTCGCGTTGAACATATAACCCAGGTCGACGCCGAGCCCGTTACGGCGCTCCTTGTACTGGTCCAACTGCTCGCTGCCCTGATAGTACGGGTTGATCTGGTGCGTGATGTAGGCGTGCGGCGCGACAAAGGCCTTCGACCCCGGCTTGACCGGCTTGAACAATTCTCCGCTCAGCCCGGCCGGCTGTCCCAGGGCGCCATCCACGCGCAGCTCCGAGCCGGGCCCCAGAACATTGAAGAATGTTGCGCGTACCCCGGCGCCAAGTTGAACGTCGTTGGAATCGTTCGCGAGGATCGTCAACCCGGCGTTCATGAACGGCGGACCGTAGTCCTTCGTGAGCGCCCGCACCAGCAGCCCCTTCTTTCCGTTTCGCTCGACGATGTTGTAGTTGATCGTTGAGTAGAGACCCGTCCCCTGAAGATCGGCGATGCTCTGTTCGATCTTCTCCGGATCTACCGGATGGCCGACATACTTCTCGAAACGCGCATCGACCTCCTTCTGCTGCACCCCGGTAAGGCCGAGGATCTCGATGAACTGCGGTTGCGGCACCATGGTTCGCCGCCGCGCCTGCCGCTCGGCAACGTAAGCCGCCCAATCGGCGTCGTTCAACGCATACTTTTCGAGAGCGGCGGCCTCAAGCTCCGCAGCCTGCTCTCCCTTCGGGATGATCTCATTGCTCTTGGCAAATTCAAGCGCGCCGAACTTGCTCACATCCGACGAGATCACGATGTCCGAGTTCTTCAGGCTGTTGATCTCGTTCGCCGCCACCATGATCGAAACGTTGCGGCCGGCAACGCCGACGAGCGAATTGAGAGAGCCCGGAGCAGGCGGCCCCACGTTCAGATACGACGAGATAATCACCTCGCCGCCCATCGACCGTGCAACATCGACCGGAAGGTTGTCCACGGCCGCGCCATCGGAGTACAGATCGTTGCCCACGCGAACCGGCGCAAACACTCCCGGGATCGACATCGTCGAGCGCAGCGCGCGCGGCAGTGAGCCGTCCTCGAAGACGTGCGCCTGCCCCGTGTTCAATTCTGTGGCAACGCAGCGAAACGGGATCGGAAGGTCGTCGAAACTCTTCAGGTCCCAGTACGGCAGCATCGTGCGGTCGAACAGAAGATTCACCGCGGCGCCGGAGTTGAGGCCACTTGGCAGGCTGAACCCTTTCTTCAGCCCAAACTCGATGCGGTTGGGAAACACCAGCTTGTCTTCCTTGCGGCGATAGCTCAGCGCCTGAAAAGGCACCTGGCCGCTCAGCACAGTGGCCCAGTCAATGTTCCGCACAAATTCATCGATCTCGTCCGGACTCAGGCCCGAAGCATACAAACCGCCAACCAGCCCTCCCATGCTTGTTCCCGAGATGTAATCGACAGGAATATGGTGCTGCTCCATCCACCGGATCACGCCGATATGCGCCAGCCCCAGCGCGCCGCCGCCCTCAAACACCAGCCCAATCTTCTTCCGGTCCCCGGCAACCCGGGGCGGAGGAACCGCATGCGGGGATACAGCAGTCGCTATCGACTGAGTCTGCTGCACGGATCGAGACGGCTGCGCGACGGCGTTGGCACCCAGCATAGGGAATGCGATTGCCAAACCCAAAACCACCTTTTGCCGAAGAAGGAAACCTGACATACGCTCAATACTCATCCGTCTGGGAATAGGGGTTTCTTTCGGGGTTTACCCCATACTTATCGGGTTTTCTCTGGTTTCAATCTTACCTCTCCACGAATCATTTAAGTGATCCGTACCCACAACGACACCCGTTTCACTTTCTCCCGTTTGTTCCGGCACCAACGCATATCAGCCTGCTCCTAAAAATCGACATTCGTTTGACGTCGCACTGACAACCGCAAGGGATGAGAAGGCCTAGTGTGTCGTCACCGGACCAACATGCCCGGTTCAAAGCTGTGACAAAAAGGAGAAGTGGAATGATGCGATTCGAATCATTGATCAGGAAATCCGCGAATCGGCGCTCGTTTTTGAAGACCGGAATCGCGGCAGGAGCAGCGTCAGTAGGAGCCGGCTTGTTGAGCGGTGGAACATCCGCATTTGGCCAGGACGAAGATGGAAGACGCGACGATCTCACACGAGGAGACATCGCGATTCTCCGGTTCCTGAACGCTCTGGAGCAGATCGAGGCCGATCTGTGGATCCAATACTCGGAACTCGGAGGAACCCAGGACAACGAAGTCTCCGGAGTGGGCGGAGGAAACCCGCTCTACCAGGGCGCACTTCAAATCCTCGATGGCGACATGTCCCAGTACATCCACGACAATACCGATGACGAAATCAGTCATGCCGCATTCCTCAAGGCCTATCTCGAATCGAAGGGTTCCGAGGCAGTCGATCTCACCCCCTTTGCCAACATCCCAGGCAGTACGGCAACAGGATCAACCGGCAAGACACGCCTCACTAATCTCATGAAGCTCACCGTCGACACCAGTTTCTGGTCTCGCTATCGCAGCATTACCAACCCCGACTTCGACCCGGGCTCTCCATTCGCCCAGGCCGTCCCCAGCTTGAACGTAGGCCAGCACACCGCAATTCCAAGAACCGACGCCGACACCGCCGGCAGCTCCCTCAGCAGCGACAACACAAAGAGCATCACCACCCATCTCCAGGCAATCGCCTTCACAGCCGGATTCCACTTTGCTTTCATCGAGCAGGGCGGCACCAGCCTCTATCCAACGCTGGCCCAGAAGGTCACCAATCCCGAAGTTCTCCGCATCCTGCTCAGCATCGGTCCAAGCGAAACCATGCACTTCCAGACCTGGCAGGACAAGGCAGGCAATGCCCTCCCCCTCACCGACGTCGACAACGGCCCCGGCGGAACCGGCGCCACCGTTACATTCACAACTCTCGCAAACGCCCAGGGAGAGACGAACCCCGAATCTCTCAACGGTGACACGTTGCAAGCCAACCTGATCATGCCCGAGCCAACCCACTTCCTCAACAAGAAGTTCCCACCCGTTGCGATCATTCGTCCAACCACGGTAAAAAACTCAGGAGCTATGGCTGCGGTTCAGGCGTTTGTCGATGACGGGCTCTTCATTGGTCAGAAGAATCCACAGTTTCTGCGGTTGATGCGCCAATTGGCCGAAGAAGCGGATGAGGCACGACGCCGCTGATAAGCGGCTCCCCCCATTTAACTCACCAAAACAAAAGCGCCTCATCCGCTGAGGCGCTTTGCTCGTAGTGAACCCGTCGTCCGATCAGATCTCAAGCACCACCGGCATAATCAGCGGACGCCGGCTCGTACTCTTCTGGATGAACCGCTTCAGGTCGGTGCGAATCTTCTCCTTGATGACGCCGTAATCCGCACGCTCTTCCGCGGACGAGCCATCGAGCGTGCGCTGAACGATCTGCCGCGCCTCTGCGATCATCCCCTCCTCAGCGATGGCCATGCCTCGCATCACGATCTCCGGCGCATTCTCCAGCCTTCCCGTCATCTTGTTGATCGCGATGATGGGAAGCACGATGCCGTCTTCGCTCAGGTGTCTGCGATCGCGGATCACAAGGTCTTCCACGACGTCGGCCGCCGATCCGCCCGAGTCGATGCAGACGCGGCCCACCGTTACCTGGCCGGTCTTCGTCGCCGAGTCGCGATCCAGCTCCAGCACATCGCCGTCCTCCAGCAACACTGCCTTCTCGATAGCCCCCAGTGACGAAGCCAGCTCCGCGTGGCGCTTCAGGTGGCGATAGTCGCCGTGCACCGGGATGAAAAACTTCGGCCGGACCAGGTTAATCATCAACCGCAGCTCCTCCTGGCTGCCGTGACCGCTCACATGGATCAGCCCCGAGGCACCATCGTCGTAGATCACCTTCGCGTCGCGGCGCTCCAGGTGGTCGATCACCCGATAGATGGACTTCTCGTTGCCCGGAATCACGCGCGAGCTCATCAACACCGTGTCGCCCGCATCGATCTTCGCGTGCTTGTGGTTGTTCACCGCGGCGCGACTCAACGCACTCATCGGCTCGCCCTGCGTGCCCGTAATCATGATGCACAGCTTGTCCGAGGCGAAGTCGCGTATCTGGCCCGGATTGATGATCAACCCCGGCGCAGGCTCGATATACCCAAGGTCCTGCGCAATCTCCGTCGAATTGTCCAGCGACCGCCCGATGATCGCCACCTTACGCCCATGCTCCGCCGCAAGCTCCATCGCCAGCCGTATGCGATGGATCGACGACGAGAAGCAGCTGAAGAACAGCTTCTTCTGCGTCTGCTGGAAGATCTCGTCGAGCCGCGGCCTTACCGCCTTCTCGCTCGGCGTGTAGCCGCGACGGTCCACGTTGGTCGAGTCCTGAAGCAGGCAGAGAACACCCTGCTTGCCCAACTCAGCAAAGGCGTGCAGGTCGAACGGCTTGCCGTCCGGCGGCGAAAGATCCACCTTGAAATCGCCTGTATGCAGCACTACGCCCACCGGCGTGTGGATTGCCAGTGCTACGCAGTCAACCAGCGAGTGCGTGACGCGAATGGGCATGATCGAGAACGGCCCAAGCGTGACGCGATGCCCGGGGATGATCTCCTGCAGATCGGCATCGTCCAACAGGTTGTGCTCTTCGAGCTTGCCCTCGACGTAGGCCAGCGTGAACTCCGTGCCATACACCGGAACATTCAGTTCCGACAGGATCCACGGCAGCCCGCCGATGTGGTCCTCATGGCCGTGCGTCAGCACGATGCCGCGCACTTTGTCGCGGTTCTCGGTCAGGTAACTGATGTCGGGAACAACGATGTCGACGCCCAGCAGCTCTTCTTCAGGAAACATCAGCCCGGCGTCGATGACGATGATGTCATCCTGCCAGCGGAGAACCATGCAGTTCATTCCGAACTCGCCCAGTCCACCCAGAGGAATCAGCTTCAACTTATCTTGTGCCATGAAACTTTAATCTTAGCAGGCCGACGTGTTTCTCCAGGCCTGCCGAGCACAACGACTCGTCATTCTGAGCCAAAGGCGAAGAATCCCAGTAGTTCCTCTTTCAGCCACGAAACCGGGTGCCCCATCCTTCGCGGTCTCATCGCGAAGGGTGGGAACGTAACTGCTCGCACCGCCACGTCGTCGCTTGAGCAGTTTCCTACCGCAGCACATCCTCCAGCACCAGCGACAGCTCCGTCTTCTCGTCGCGATACTTCACGATCACCGGGGCCGCCACGCTCAGCCCCCACTCCGCGCCCTTGCCCTTCGTCACCGCGCGCGAACCTGGCACCACCACCGCGCCCTCGGGAATCACCAGCGGAGATTCAGCGCTCGCCTTGTACACCTCGCCCTTGACGAGATCGTAGACTGGCGTGCCGCGGGTCAACACTGTCCCCGCCGCGATCACGGCGCGCCTGCGCACGATCGTCCCTTCGTAGACGCCGGTATTGCCGCCCACCAGCGCATCGTCCTCAATGATCACCGGGCTCGCGTTCACCGGCTCCAGCACGCCGCCAATCTGCGCCGCCGCGCTCAGGTGCACGCGCCTGCCGATCTGCGCACAGCTTCCCACCAGCGCGTGCGAGTCCACCATCGTGCCCTCGTCCACATACGCGCCGACGTTCACATACGCCGGCGGCATCACGACGACGCCCTTCGCAAGGTACGCCCCGCTGCGCACGCTCGAGCCGCCCGGCACCACGCGCACGCCGTCGGCGGCCTTGAACCGCCGCGCCGGATACGTCGCCTTGTCCACAAAGCGGAAGCCGTCTGCACACCCCATCTCCACCATCTGCCCCAGCCGGAAGCCAAGCAGAATGCCGCGCTTCACCCACGCATTCACGCGCCAGCTCAGCGCCTCAGACGCATCGGGCTCCGCCGAACGCAGCGTCCCCGCCTCCAGCGCATCGCGCAGCGCAAAGAAGGCCGCCTCCGCGTCCTTGTTTCCAACCGCCTCGGCACCCTGGGCAAACCAGTGCTCAATCTTCTCCTGCAACGAACCGTTCAAATTCACAAAACCACCTTGTCTTCTCTGATCAAACCCTTGTTTTGAAGGGGGCCGCTTCACCAAATAAAGTCGTCCTTTATGGAGTCGTCATTCTGAGCCGAAGGCGAAGAATCCCCGTATTTGTCTTGCTGTTGCTTGTTCTTTCCCTGTTAGCCTCAGGACGCCTTCAACTCTTCGCGCGCCGCTGGCATCAACCCCAACTCGCTGACCAGCGCCTCAAGCCTCTTCCGCGTCGCATCGGTCACCGGAACCATCGGTAGGCGTAACAGCTCCTCGCCGCGCCCAATCATCTTCATCACAGCCTTCACCGGCGCCGGACTCGGCTCCCAGAAGTGCGCCTGCATCAGCCGGAAGTAGCGCTTGTTGACGCTGCGCGCTGTCGCCCAATCGCCGTCTGCCGCGGCACGAATCATTACCGACATCTCCGCAGGAATAACGTTCGAGGCCACCGACACCACGCCAGCCCCGCCCAGCGCCAGTACCGGCAGCGCCATCGAGTCGTCGCCGGCCAGCACCTTGAACCCAGCCGGGACCGTCGTCACGAGCTCCGTGATCTGCGCAATGTTTCCGCTCGACTCCTTCACACCCACGATGTTCGCAATCTCCGCCAGCCGCAGCACCGTCGCCGGCTCAAGGTTCACCGCCGTGCGGCCGGGGATGTTGTAGAGCAGCACCGGCAGGTCCATCGACTCCGCGATCGCGCGGAAGTGCTGATACTGGCCCTCCTGCCCCGGCTTGTTGTAGTAGGGGTTCGCCGTCAGGATGCCCGTCAGCCCCTTCACCCGCGCCAGCTTCTTCGCCTTCGCGACCGCGTCGTGCGTCGCATTGCTCGTGCATCCGCCAAAGACCGGAACGCGGCCCGCAGCCACCTCCGCCGTGACCTCAACCACGCGCAGCCACTCCTGCTCGCTCAGCGTCGCGGCCTCGCCCGTCGTCCCGCACGGAATCAGAAACCCAATGCCGCTCGCGATCTGCCACTCCACCAGCGATCGCAGCGCGCTCTCGTCGACGCTCAGATCGCTCCGGAAAGGAGTCACCAGCGCCGTTCCACAGCCCATCAATTCCATAGTGATTGAAGTTTACCGCGTCCAGCCGCGTCTTTTGATGCGATCCACACATCGAGACAAACAAAAGAACGGCCCAGGCAATGAACCTGGGCCTTTTTACCTATCTCTGTGCCGCCAACGCAGCGCGACCGTTCGCTAAACCCACGCACCCTTGCGCATCAACGGCTCCGCGGTTCCATCCGCTGCAATGCCGTCCACGTCCATCTCCGCCGAACCGATCATCCAGTCCACGTGGATCAGGCTCTCGTTCGCGCCCAGCTTCGCCAACTCCTCCGAGGTCATCTTCTCGCCTCCGATCAGGCACGTCGAATACGCCTGCCCCAGCGCAATGTGGCTCGCCGCGTTCTCGTCGAACAGCGTGTTCCAGAACAATATCCCGCTCTCGGCGATCGGTGAGTTGTGCGGCACCAGTGCCACCTCGCCCAGCCGCCGCGCGCCGTCGTCGGTCGAGATCAGCCGATTCAGCACGTCCTCGCCCGCCGTCGCCCTCGCTTCGACGATCCTGCCGCCCTCAAACCGCACGGCGATGTTCTCAATCAAGGTGCCCTGGTGCGAGAGCGGCTTCGACGCCTTCACCACGCCGTCCACGCGGTCCTTGTGCGGAGTCGTAAAGCACTCCTCCGTCGGAATGTTCGGCTGGCAGTACACACCGTTGCCCGCAGTCGTTCCGCCGCCCGCCCACAGATGATTGTCCGCAAGCCCCACCTTCAGGTCCGTGCCGCCATCGGCCGACTTGAAGTGCAGCGCCGCATACCGCTTCGCATTCAAAAACTCGACGCGTTTCTTCAACCGTTCGCCATGCTGCTTCCACTCCGCGACCGGGTCGTCGACGTTCACACGCGAGGCCGCGAAGATCGCCTCCCACAGCTTCACCACCGCAATGTCTTCACGATCGTCCGGAAACACCAGCGTCGCCCACTCCGGCGTCGCCGCCGCGACGATCGTCCAGTTGATCTCGTGGCGCGTAATCAGTTCCATCGCCGGCTTGCCCGCCTTCGATGCCGCGACGTTCGCGCGCGAGACCTTCTTCGGGTCCTGCTTCGACAGCAGCGCCGGGTTCGCGCCCGCGATCGCCAGCCGCGCCGCGCCGCTACGGAAGCCATTCGCAACGCCCTCCTGCAACCACGCAGGAGCATAATCGAAGCTCGCATCCTGCGCATGCTCATAGCGTGCCAGCGTGCTCGGATCGTCGGCATAGAGCGTCGTCACCAGCAGCGCGCCTGCCTTGTAAGCCTGCTCTGTGATCTTGCGCGCCAGCGGCAGGGCCTCCATCGGGGCCGACATAATCAGCTCCTGCCCCGGCTTCAGTCCAAGACCGACCTTCACAGCGACCTCAGCCAGACGGTCCAGCTTCTCATCCAGCGAAAGGGCGGCAAACTTCTTCGCGACAACTACCTCAGCTACGCTCATCGTTTTCTTTACCTCTACTTCTTGGACGCACAAGGCTTTCCAGTCGTCATTCTGAGCCGTAGGCAAAGAACCTCAGTAGTGCGCCTTTGCTGTGCCTTTGGCTTATACGCTTTAGAGCGGTTCAGACCTGCGTGTAGATGTCCTGAAAGTCATAGCAGCCCCGCCGCGTCGACAGCCACTCCGCTGCCCGCACCGCACCCTCGGCAAAGCCGCGCCTTGAGCTTGCGTCATGCGTCAAAATCAGCTTGTCGACGGCGCTTTTCGCTTCAAGCACATGCAGACCCGCGGCGTCGCCCACGCGATGCGCCCGGATCGGAACATCGGCCACGCCCGTCGCCGACCTCACCACCTGCGCCAGCGAGAGTGCCGTACCCGAAGGCGAATCGAGCTTCGTCACATGGTGCGTCTCTTCGATCTCGAAGGTGTAGCCCGAGGTCTTCAGCAGCTCGCCCATCTTCCTCGCCATCTGAAACATCACCTGCACGCCGATGGAGAAGTTCGTGCCGTAGACCAGGCCCGCCTGCTTGCGCTCGACCAGATCGCGCGCCTTGTCCAGCGCGTCGTACCAGCCCGTCGTTCCCACCACCATCCTCGCGCCCGTCGCCAGCACCGCGCGCATGTTTTGCACCACGGCCTCAGGGGTCGTGAAGTCGATCACCACGTCGAAGCCCGCGACAAACGGAGGCGTCAGCGCAGCGGCGTTCGCGTTCTCCTTCGCGTCCAGCACATGCACGCCGTGGCCGCGCTCGGCGGCCACCTCGGCGACAAGCCTGCCCGTCTTCCCCTGCCCCAGCACGAGTACCCGCATCGCAAGTTCCCTTCTTAAGCCTTACTCTCTGCCGGAACGCGAGCCGTTACATCGAAGATCGCCGCATCCGGATCGGCGAAGAAGTGCCTGTGCAGGCTGCGCACCGCCTCCTCCACGTCCTCTTCATCGATCATGAAGCTCATGTTGATCTCGCTCGCGCCCTGCGAGATCATCCGCAGGTTCACATGGCTCACCGCGGTAAACACCTGGCCGGCGATGCCGTTGTGGCCGCGAATGTCCTCGCCCACCATGCAGATCAGGGCCTTCGAGCCCTCCATCTTCACATCGGCGATCTTCGACAGCTCCTCGCAGATCTCCGGCAGCCGCTCGTTCGAGTCCACGCTCAGCGAGATGCTCACCTCGCTCGTCGAAACCATATCGATCGCGCACTTGAAGCGGTCGAAGACATCGAAGACAGCCTTCAGATAGCCGTGCGTCATCAGCATACGACTGGCGACGATGTCGATGATCGTCAGCTTCTTCTTCGCCGCGATGCTCTTGAACGGACTCTTGCACGGCGGAGCGACGGCCGTGATCTTCGTACCCTCGTTCTCCGCGTTGCGCGAGTTCAGCACCCACACCGGGATGCTCTTCTGCACCGCGGGCAGAATCGTAGCCGGATGCAGCACCTTCGCGCCAAAGTACGCAAGCTCCGCCGCCTCTTCAAAGCTGATCGTCTTCACGCGCAGCGCATCAGGCACAATACGCGGGTCGGTCGTCATGATGCCGTTGACGTCCGTCCATATCTCGATCGCGCCCGCGTGCAACCCGCCGCCAACCAGCGCGGCCGTGTAGTCGCTGCCGCCGCGTCCCAGCGTCGTCGTGATGCCCTCGGCGTTCGATCCGATAAAGCCGCCCATCACCGGCGTCTTGCCCGCCTTGATCAGCGGCAGCACCAGCTCCATCAGCTTCGCCTCAATCGGCGCCTCGAGCGGCGCGGCCTTGCCGTAGTTCGAATCCGTAATGATGCAGGTCCGCGCGTCCACATGCGTGCCGTCGAGCCCGCGCTGATCGAACGCAGCGGCCACCATGCGACTCGAAAGCCGCTCGCCGAAGCTCACCACCAGATCGCCCGTCCGCGGAGTCAGCTCACCTACGGCGGCAATGCCGCGCAGCAGATCGTCCAGCGCGTCGAACTCCTGATGCACCGCCACCTGCAACGCCTGAAACCGCTGCTCGTCGAGCAGATCGCCCGCCGTGTCGATGTGCCGGTGACGCAGCCGCGAGCTGATCGCCAGCGCGCCCGCCTTGTCTCCACGCCCCGCCGCGGCCGCTGCCGCCAGAAGCTGGTCCGTCACCTTCGCCATCGCCGAGACCACGACGACCGCCTCGAGGCCCTTCTTCCTGCGTCCCGCAACGATCGCCGCCGTGCGGTTCATCGCCGTGGCATCTTCCACCGATGTGCCGCCAAACTTCATCACCACCAACTGCTCACGCGCTACGCTCAAGCCAGCACCGCCTGACTCTCTCCCGTCGGCACACCCAGCTTGGCCAGCCGTCCCGTCCGCGCCAGGATCTCGGCGTTCAGCACCGCCGCGCCCGCCGCGCCGCGAATGGTGTTATGCGACAGCACAACAAACTTCCAGTCCAGCAGCGAGCACTCGCGCAGACGGCCCACCGTCGCCGCCATGCCGTTGCCGCGCATGCGGTCCAGCCTCGGCTGCGGACGGTCCACCGCCGCGTCGAACTCCACCGGCTGCTCCGGCGCCGTCGGCAGGTTTTGCCCGCGCAGCGGATTGAACTCCGCCCACGCCGCCAGGATCTCCTCGCGCGTCGCCTTCTTCTTGAACTTGATGCTCACGCACTCCGTGTGGCCGTCTTCAACAGGAACGCGGTTGCAGTGCGCGCTCACCTTCGCGTCCAGCATCTCCACATGGTCGCCGCGGCTCTTGCCCAGCAGCTTGCCGACCTCCTCCTGCATCTTCTCCTCTTCGTTCTTAATGAAGGGGACGACGTTGCCAAGGATGTCGAGCGAAGGCACACCCGGATAGCCCGCGCCCGAGATCGCCTGCATCGTCGAGACAAACAGGCTCTCGATGCCGAAGCGCTCCTCCAGCGGCTTCAGCGCCAGCACCAGGCCGATTGCCGAACAGTTCGGGTTTGTCACAATGAAGCCGCCGCTCTCGCGACGCCACGACTGCGTCTCCAGCAGCTCCAGATGCCCGGCATTCACCTCGGGCACCACCAGCGGAACATCCTTCACCATGCGGAAGGCGCTCGAGTTCGAGATCACCGCGCAGCCCGCCGCCGCAAACTTCGGCTCCAGCTCGCGAGCAATGTCCGCGTCCAGCGCAGCAAAGATGATCTTCGGCAGCTCGCCTTCGCACAGCTCCGGCACATTCGGCTGCACCTTCATCGCCGCAATCTTCGCCGGCAGCGGCGTATCGAGCTTCCATTTGCACGCCTCGCCATACGTCTTGCCCGCACTGCGGTCGCTGGCAGCAAGCCACGCAATCTCAAACCAGGGGTGATTGTGCAGAAGTTGAATGAATCGCTGACCGACCATGCCGGTCGCGCCAAGAATGCCTACCCGTCGCCGTTCCATAGTTTTTTAAGAATAACGCGGACGCCGCGCGCCGCGCCATTCCCGTCCGAAAACCGGCACGACGAAGATGGCATCGTGTCGGGCCCGTTCTGGCCGCCGAACCCGCGACTACCTGCCGCCCCCTTGCTTCCACACCCGCCTGCGCCGGTAGGTGTTCCCTCCGCCTGCCCACACCAGCAGCGCAACCGCCAGGTGAAACACGAACCAAAGCCCCACCCCCCGATCCAGATAGATCAGGTACAACACCAGCGCGCGAGGCACGACAACGGCAAACAGCAAGGGAACCGGCCCCGTCAGATGAAACGGCGCCAGGATCCCATCAAGCCACGCCACCGCGAGCGACACCCTCGGCAAAAACAGCGCGAAGACCATGAACCAGGACGGCAGCCGGTGTGGAACAAACGCCAGGCCTGAACTGTCCTCTATCTGCTGCCACAGCATCGCCGCCAATTCCATTCAGCCCGGCCCCCCGTTCACTTCATCGAGTACGTCAACTCCGCAGCTGCCTGTCCACGGGGAACGAGCGTCACCTTCACCGTCTGCTCGCCCAGCTTTTCATGGACGGCAGCCAGTGTATACGTACCCGGCGGCAGACCGGAGATATCAAATCGCCCATCCGCATCCGTCACCGCAAAAAACGGCGTCGCCGACACATGGATGAACGCATGCATCCAGGGATGGCGCTTGCAATGCACCGGCATCATGATCTCCGGCGTATCGAACTTCCGCTGCTCGGGCGCGCCCTTGGCCCCCTGCGATACATCCACCGCCGGGTTGCCGTGCGGCATGGTATGGATGTTGTGCATTGTCCCGTCGGAGTTGCGAAACTCCACCGTGCCGCCCTTCATCACCGCCACCACATGCGGAACATACCTGCAGCCCACCTCGTCCAGCACAATCGGGGCCTGCGCAGCGGGCGCGGCAGCATTCATCACCTCCGGAGGCCCGTCTTTCACGTAGACATAGACGTTCGCCAGACCGCCGTTATGAATCACATACTGCTCGTCCAGGTTAATGCCGCCCACAATCGAGCACACCTGATCGTGGCTCATGTCGATCTTCGACCGCACCGGGGCCTTGCCCTTGAAATGAACGACGCCCAGCACCGAACCCGTCGCCGGCCCGGCAACTTTCGGTTGCGCGGGCTCCTGCGCCTTCGTCCCTTTGCCAATCAGCGCGCCGCTGCGCACCGCACTATCGGGTTTGCACCCCGCAAGCCCAACGGCCACGGCAGACACAAGCGCCAACGCCATCCCAGCGGCGAACCCCGCGCGCGCCGATCGTTCGTTCCGTTTCGCCAAAGCTACTTCGCCGCCGCCGGAGACTCCATCGCCGCCAGCACCGCATCCGCGAACGCCTTCGTTCCACCCGTCCCGCCCACATCGCGCGTCAGCACCTTGCCCTCGCGATACACCTGCTCGATCGCCCCCTGCACGAGCTCGGCGGCCTCCGCCTCGTTCAGGTGATGCAGCATCAACACCGCCGATTGCAGCAGCGCCGTCGGATTCGCCTTGTCCTGACCGGCAATGTCGGGGGCCGACCCATGCACCGCCTCGAAGATCGCGCACTCCGCGCCAAGGTTCGCGCCCGGCACAAGCCCCAGGCCACCGACAAACGCGCTGCAAAGATCGCTCAGAATGTCGCCGTACAGGTTCTCCGTCAGCAGAATGTCGTACTGGTACGGGTTCAGCACAAGCTGCATGCACGTGTTGTCGACGATGTGCTCCTTGTACTCCACCGCCGGGAACCCCGCCGCCACCTTGCGGCAGCAGTTCAGGAACAGGCCGTCCGACAGCTTCATGATGTTCGCTTTGTGGATCGCGTGGACCTTCTTCCGCGAATGTTTCTTCGCGTAATCGAAGGCGAACTGCGCAATGCGCGTCGAACCCTTGTCGGTGATGATCTTCAAGGACTGCACCACGCCCGGCACAATTACATGCTCGAGCCCCGCGTACAGGTCCTCCGTGTTCTCGCGCACAATGATCAGGTCGATGTCCGGGTACTTCGTCTTCAAACCCGGCAGGCTCTTCACCGGACGGAAGTTCGCATACAGCTCGAACTTCTGCCGCAGCGTCACGTTGATCGAAGCAAACCCGCCGCCCACCGGTGTCGTCACCGGCCCCTTCAGGGCCACGCGGTTCTGTTCGATCGACTCATACAGCGCCTTCGGGATGTACTCGCCCGTCTGCGCGAAGGCGTCGGCGCCCGCCGCGAACTCGTGCCACTCGAACCCCACGCCCGTGGCCGCTCCCGCCGCCTCCAGAATCTTCACCGCCGCGCCAGAAACCTCCGGGCCAATACCATCGCCCGGAATCAATGTAATTTTGTGTGTCTTCTTGCTCGCCATACTCTCCTGTTTCAACAAAACTAAATGATTGAAGTGTCATCCTGAGCGAAGCGACCAGCGGGAGCGCAGCCGAAGGATCTGCATTTTATTGAGCGATAAAGATGCGTCCCTTAGCGCCTCTTCTTCTCTTTGCCGTTCAACAACTCCTCAAGCTCCTGCTTGAACTCACTCACGTCCTTGAAGTCCCGATAGACGCTGGCGAACCGGATATACGCCACCGTGTCAATTTCCTTGAGCCGCGTCATGATCAGCTCACCGACCTCCGAGGTCGACCGCTCGCGCTCCGGCGAATCGACGACATACGCCTCCGTCTCGTCCACAATCTGACCCAGCTTGCCCGCCGGCACCGGACGCTTCTCGCACGCATGCAGAAGCCCGCTCAGCACCTTCTGGCGGTCGAACTTCTCTCTCCGGCCGTCCTTCTTGACGACCATGTAAGGGATCTCATCGATGCGTTCGTACGTCGTAAACCGTTTGTTGCAGCCTTCGCACTCGCGACGCCGGCGGATGGAGTCCGCCTCCTTGCTCTCGCGCGAATCCACCACACGGTCCTGAATAAAGCCACAATAGGGACACTTCATCGCAATGCCTTGATTCTAGCAGCGATTGCCGGCAGCCCACGAAACCGGCGCCCCATCTTCGCGACGGTTTTATCGTCGCTAAGGTGGACATTCGCCCGGGTGCCCCATCCTTCGCGAAGCGAAGGGTGGGATGAACCAATCGCGCGCCCCATCGACACAACCGGATGCCCCATCGCGCCAAAGGTGCGACCCCTACTCTCCCACCGCCTCGATCTCTTTACCCGCCTCTTCGCTCTCTTCGGCGATCTTCTTCAAACTCACATGATCCATCCGCGCACAAAGCAGTCCAGCCGGAATGATGCAAAGGAACGTCACGGCCAACAGCATCGCTCCGCACGCCGTCGCCGCCTCAATCGGCGCTCCATAGAACGCGTGCATCGCCGCGGCGGTTACCGCAATCTGCGTGAACCACCCCACGATCGGCAACTGTAGCAGGCTGCCGCCAATCGACGCCGCCATCAATAACATCGCGCGCGAGAACGTCAGGTTCGCCAGCTCCGGCGTGTTCACAAATGCGTGCGCCGTCTGCACATAAGCCGAAGCAATCATCCCCCACATCAGCAGCGAGATCGCCGAAACCACCGCAAGCTCGCGACCGCTTTTCAATCCCTTCAGACCATCGCGAAAACCCACAATCTTGTCTGCGATGCTGTCGCCAATCGACTTCGACACTGGCCTCAGTATCCCCCGCGCAAACCCGGCCACCGCGCCGCCCGCCACGCGAATGACGCCCGCAAAGATGGCTATAGCAACCGTCACCAGCAAGCTCATGCGCCCTACCTTCATAAACAGCGCATAGTCCGGCGTGTCCTTCGGAGCGAACGCCAGCGCGGAAGAAAAGATCAGCGCCGCCGCCCCAAGGTCGAACATCCGCTCCAGCGTGTAGACCGCCATCTGCGAGCTCAGCGTCAACCCCAGCTTGCGCGCCACCAGGTAAGGCCGCGAAAGATCGGCCAGCCGCCCAAACAGCGCCACCGCCGTAAACCCCGTGAACTGCGGCCCCACCAGCGGCCCCACACCGACATCCTTCATCGGCTTGACGAAGACGCTCCACCGTATCGCGCGCAGCCAGTACGTCGAGTAAATCAGCAGGATTCCCGCCATCGCATGGCCTCGATGCACATGGTGCAACTGCTGCCAGAACATCGCCCAGTCGAAGTGGATGCGGTCGCGGTACAAAAACGTCACCACCGCGGTCCCCGCCACGAGGACCGCCCACACTACCGTGCCGCGGCTCTTCATCACGCTCACCTGGACTCGGCCACCTGCGCCCCGGCCCGCGCCATCTTCTTCCGCCGATTGAACTCCCGGATCACCCGCGCCACATACACCTGCGTCTCGCGATAAGGAGGCACGCCGCGATACCTGTCCACCGCCGCCGGCCCCGCGTTGTAGGCCGCCAGCGCCAGCGCGACGTTGTCGTGATACCGCGTCAGCAACTGGTCCAGATACGCCGAACCGCCGGCGACATTCTCCTCCGGCTTGAACGAGTCCGTCACGCCAAGCTCGGTCGCCGTCTTCGGCATCAGCTGCATCAACCCCTGCGCTCCCACGCGCGAAACCGCCCGCACCTGCCCGCCGCTCTCCGCCCGCACCACGCTCGCCAGAAGGTCTTCGTCAATGTTGTGCGCATCGCCCGCATGAGACAGCATCGTATGCATCTCTGCCTTCGACAAAGAGCTATCGCTTATCGAAAACTTGCCCTTTGGAAGGAGCGTGGCTTTAGCCGCGCCATCAACGGCGTTGAACGAAAGGGGCTTTAGCCCCTGAGGTACAGGAGGATCGGGGATTCCCTCAACCCTGGCCACAGCATCCGAAGCCACTTCCAGATAATTCCCCTCACCGGTGGCAGACGTCTGCGCAAGATACAGCCTTACCTTGTCGCCCACAATCTCGCGGCGAGAGCAATCCATCTCGAACCCGTTCTTCAGAACGACATGCTCCATCGCTCGCGCAAGAGGGCAAACCGTAGCCACAACCGCCAGCACGGCCCATCCGCGACATATCCATCTCTTTGAAGAACGCAGCATTGACACACTAAAAAGCCTACCACCGCAGGACCGGCGGAAGCCTTCACCTGCCACTAACGTGCCATAGGCACCGCCAACTCGCCATCCAACGCCGCCTCCAACGCCACAGCGACGCCATCCTCGTCGTGCCGTTTGCCCAAGGCCCACCCACGCGCAGCCGCAACCTCTTTCAAATCATCGGGAGCGTTCCCCATCAGCACCGCGCCGTTCGCCGCCTCCAGCATCGAGACGTCGTTCCAGTTGTCCCCGATCGCCAGTATCTCCTCGCGCTCCACGCCGCGCATCCGGGCCAGGTTCATTACCGCATTGCCCTTGCTGCAACCGCCGGGCAGTATGTCCACGATGCACAGGTCGCGCTCCGGATACTCCGTCCGGTGCAGCGCCGCCTCCGCATATGACACAGCACCTTCGCTCAGCTTCGGTTGCTCTCTACCAATCTCACTTCGTCTCAGCCCCGAGCCCATGCCACACACCTTCGGATCGGACAGCAGCCTCTCTGCGGCCTCGCGCATCCGCTCGATCGTTCCGCACAGCATCATCTGGATCAGCCCTTCGCGCCCAAAAGCGTCTTCCATCGGCACCACACGCTCGATGAACGGCTCATTGGCAGCCATCCACTTGCCGATGCTGCCGTTCAGCTCCTCCATCTCTTCCACCACCAGCGTGCCGCGAGTGTCCTCGCCATTTGCCAGCACGCGATCGAAGGTTGCCAGCAGCGAACTCCGGAACTCTCCCATATGCCCGCATAGCCACTCCGCTGTGCTGCGCCCGAGCAGCGTCCGCTCCAGCAGCCGCGCCCCAACCGTCCTCACCACCGCGCCGTTCGAGCTGATCAGACCGTTCTCGTCCTTCAGCCCCAGTCCGCGCAACACCTTCATCGCATAGTTGTGACGCCGCCCGGTGGCAATGACGACCTCCACCCCTGCCCGCTCAGCGGCCTTCAGCGCCGCCAGGTTCCGCACACTCACCTGGCCGTCGCCACCCAGCAGCGTGCCATCCATATCCACCGCCACCATACGAATCCGTCGGCTGCTCATCGTCCTATTCTCTCATCGCACAACAAGTCGGGAACGAGCTTCGCCTCTATAAGAAGCAACGAATCCGGGTGCCCCATCTTCGCCGCGGCTTTTATCGCGGCTAAGGTGGGACAATCGCGCGCTAGCGCGATCCGCCTCGAGTACCATCAATCCATGCCGCGCATCACATCGCTCGAGTGCTCCCGCTGCCATCACCACGTCTCCGCCGACACCCCGCAGACCGTCTGCCCTAAATGCGCAGGCTCCCTCTACGTCCGCTACGACATGGACGATCTCAAGCGCACCGCGCGCCGCGAAGACATCACGGCAAAGGCCGACGCCAGCACAACCTCATTAGGCATGTGGCGCTACTCCTCCGTCCTGCCTGACGTCACTCCCGTCACTCTCGGCGAAGGCTGGACACCGATGCTGCACTCAAAGCGCTACCCCGGCCTCTACATCAAAGAAGAGGGAGCCAACCCTACCGGCGCCTTCAAGGCCCGCGGCCTCTCGCTCGCCGTCACCATGGCGAGACACTACGGCCTGCAACACCTCGCCGTGCCCTCCGCTGGCAACGCCGCAGGAGCGCTTGCCGCCTACGCCGCAGCCGCAGGAATAGCCGCACACATCTTCATGCCGCAGGACGTCCCCTTCGCCAACTACGTCGAAGGCATGGTCTACGGAGCCGACGTCAACCTCATCGACGGCCTCATCTCCGACTGCGCCCGCATCGTTGGCGAGCGCATCAAGCAGCAGAAGGAATCCAACACCCCCGCCAGCGAAACCTGGTTCGACGTCTCCACCCTTAAAGAGCCCTTCCGCGTCGAAGGCAAAAAAACCATGGGCTACGAGCTCGTCGAGCAGCTAGGCTGGACCTACCCCGACGCCGTCTTCTATCCCACCGGCGGGGGCGTCGGCCTCATCGGCATGTGGAAGGCCTTCGAAGAGATGGAGCAACTCGGCTGGGTCGATCTATCGAAAACCGGGGGAAAACGCCCAAAGATGTACGCCCTCCAGGCCGCAGGCTGCGCCCCCATCGTTACCGCCTTCGACCAGCACAAACCCGCCAGCGAGTTCTTCCCCAACGCCGACACCTTCGCCGCCGGCCTCCGCGTCCCCAAGCCCTACGGCGACACCATCATCCTCGACATCCTCCAGCAGTCCGGCGGCAAGGCCATCGCCTCCGACGACAAGGCCATCCTCAAGAGCATCCTCGACTACGGCCGCAACGAAGGCATCTTCCTCTCGCCCGAAGGCGCAGCCGCCACCGCCGCCTACGACCAGCTACTTAGGACTGGAGAACTAAAACCCACCGACAAGGTCGTCCTCTTCAACACCGGAGCCGGCCTCAAGTACACCGACATGACCGCCGAGGCCATGCACCTTCGCCGCCCCGGCACCCTGCCCACCAGCCTTCCCGTAGGGGGCATCATCACCCCGCAGTAAGGAAGAATGAATGCCAATATCGCCTCATTTCGCTTGTGCCGAACCCGAGCCAGAAACGGTGATCTGCCGGTTCTTAAGCTTTTCTAAATTTTGGGATCTTTTTGCGAATGAAGAACTTTACTTTTGCCGAACGGACCTACTAAAAGAGGCAGACCCTCAAGAAGGTCTACCTCCTGAAGAATATGCAAGGTCGATGCTCGGTTTAACTCGGTATGACCTTAACGATGAATTGTCGCTAAACCACCATTTGGCGTCTGATCGGCAATTCAGCGAGTCATATTACATCAATTGCTGGCAGTTATATGAGGCAGAAACCCTCCATATGTGGAAGACCTATGGAGCAGGTGTTTTGGTCTTTTCGCGCTTCGGTCTGTTACGAAAATCAATTGACTCATTCCTCGACGTTGTCCATGTCGGTAAAGTCAGGTACGGCGAAAAGGACCTGCGGGGTTACAACCTATTGGACCTCTTATTTACAAAACGTCAGCACTTTGAAAATGAGCAAGAGCTTCGCATTGTGATCGAGTGTTTTGATCCAGTCGCAGGAATTAATCGACATTTCGATTTGGACAATTTTCCTCATCGAGAACCGCTTGATGCAATCAACCCCATCCATGAATGGGTGCATACATACAAAAGGCGTCGAATCGACCTTCGATCTATCGTTACCGAACTCCGGGTATCTCCTTGGGCGACTGACGAGCAATTTGACGAGGTTCGCTTATGGTCACGAGCAAAGAATCTCTCCAGTCCCGTCAAACGCTCCGAGCTTTGGAGTTCTTTTACTCCCACCTCTAATGAATTGCAGCTATAAACCTTCTCGCGCCGGCTGCCCTATATCTGTCGGCCGTATCGCCAGATGTGGACTCATTCGAGCGAAGCTCGAACTGCGATACATTGAGTGCGAATGAACATTCCCCGTCATCTCTTCGCATTCCTTCTGCTCATCGGCCCAACGCTATCCGCCCAGGACAATCCCCCGCAGTCACCCCCAAAGGCCGCCGCGCAAAACCCTTCGCCGATGGCAGAGTCCTCTCGCGCCCACACCCGTCTGACGAAGATTGAAGTACCAGGCAAACGTACCGACCTCTCCAGCGGCACGCTCCTAATCCCAAATACGGCGCACCCCCGTCCCACCATGCCGCTCTACATCCACTTCCACGGCGCTCCCTGGGTCGCCGAGCAGAGCATCCACGCCGTCAATCCCCACGCCGCCATCATCACCTTCAACATCGGTGCAGGCTCCGGAGTCTACTCCCGCGCCTTCCACGACCCGGCCCGCTTCGAGCAACTCCTCCAAGAAGCCGCCAAAGCCATCGACCCCACCCATCCACCCGAGTTCAAACCCATCACCCTCTCCTCCTTCAGCGCAGGCTACGGCGCCATCCGCGAGATCCTCCGCAACCACGAAAACTGGAAGTCCGTCGACCGCGTCGTCCTCGTCGACAGCCTCCACACCGGCTACATCCCCGACGGCGCCCCCGGCCCGCTAGACCCCGCACCGCTCCAACCCTTCCTCGACTTCGCCCGCGAAGCCGTTGCCGGACACAAAACACTCGTGTACACGCATTCCGAAATCTTTCCCGGCACCTTCGCCAGCACTACCGAGACCGCCGACTACCTCATCACCACGCTCGCGCTCCACCAGCATCCCATCCTCAAGTGGGGGCCCGGCGGCATGCAGCAGCTAAGCGATATCCACGTCAAAGGCCTTCACATCCTCGGCTTCGCCGGAAACACTGCCCCCGACCACGTCGACCAGTTTCACGCCCTCGAGCATTGGTTACGCATGGCAAAGTAATCCCCGCAGTCCAGTAACTCTCGATACAACGTCGTCATTCCGAGCGAAAGACTTCGGTAGAACCTCGTCATTCTGAGCGAAGCAAAGAATCCCCGTATCTTGCTCGTGGCCGCATGGTTCTTGTTTCGGGAAATATCGCATCTGGACGAAAAATGGCCAAAGAACCGGATACAGCGAAAACCCGCATAAACACTGCACAATTTTGCATGTTCAATGTATCCACCTCAACACTTTGCATGCCCACAGACACGTAATCAGATGAAGGAGACCAGCACATAAAAACAGAAACGTAAAGGCACTACAAACGATGAAAATCGCTCTTCTCCTGGTAGCCGCGTGTCTCACCCCGGCAGTCTGTGTCGCAGACACACTTCCCTTCGGTCAGGCCAGCGCCTACAACGTCGTCGCGCTCGGCACCGTCGATAGCAACGGAAATACCGTCATCGCCGGAACCATCGCCACCAACGCCGACATCGGCGGACGCATCGCCGCCGCCGACCAGGTCTTGATCGGCACCACCATCGGCAGCGGCCTCAACGCCGATCCCTGGGGAGCGGCGGCAACCTACGGCATGGTCTCGACCAACGGCCTCGCCGCCGGACAGATCTTCAACATCAACGGCGGCGGCAACGTCTACGCTCCGGGAAGCAACGCCACCATCAACTTCAACGACGGCGGCATCCGCGTCACCAGTGGCTCCTCCGGCCTCGATTTCTCCACGCTTCGTTCGACGCTCCAGCTTCAGAGCGCAACGCTTGCCCTGCTCGCGCCCAACGGCGTCGTCGGCGCACCAACACCTCCCGGCGCAAATCCGTCGTGGCTCATCCTCGAAGGCACCAGCGCCACCCTCAACGTCTTCAACATCACGGCCGCCCAGTTCGCCGACGCCAACCACAACATCGACATCGTCGCCCCCGCGGGCTCGACGATCATCGTCAACGTCTCCGGCACAAATATCACGCTCGGAGCCGGCATCTACTACAACGGGGTCCAGGTCGCGGGCGACAACGCCGCCAACCAGAACATCCTCTTCAACTTCTCCGAGGCCCAGACCCTCGCCATCGACGCTCAGTTCAGCGCCTCCGCGCTGGCCCCCTACGCCCTCCTCACCGGGAACGGCCAGATGAGCGGCAACTTCATCGCCGCGCAGATCGGCCAGACCGGCGAGGTTCACAACGTCGAGTTCCGAGGCACCCTCCCCGACCCGCCCAGCGATCCACCCACCGTCCCAGAACCCGGAACCCTAGCCCTCGTAGGAACAGGAGCCCTCACACTCGCAATGCGCCTGCGCACCCGAACGAAAAAGTAAGCTGTGACAAGCCGAGGCGCCTCGACACACCCTCACACGAAGCGTTATTCCGAGCGCAGCGAGTCGAGGAATCCCTGCATTTCGCTCGTACCGCCACAACTGCTGGCACACCCACCGGCGCAATCCGGCAGAGACGACCAGCGCCGAAGGCGCGATCAATACCAGCCCAGGGCGAAGCCCTGGGTATTCGACCAAAAGATCCCTCAAGGGCCGAAGGCCCGGCCTATCTAACCGCCCAAAACGTTATCCACAACAAAACCTGTCAAGCCCCATCGCAACCTATCCATCACAAATCAATAGACTTACAAAGTGCCGATCCACCCCGCCCCGCGCGCTATAATAAAAACAGGCAAACAGATAAAGCCCCGGGACCTCTCGGGGCTTTTGTCGTTACCGGACGTCCTGTTCCGCATCCGTACCGCCAGCTAGGGCTATTTCACGATTGCTGTGATTCGCAAAATGTCGTCGTTCTGAGCCGTAGGCGAAGAATCCCCAATACGCAAGCTACCACTAAGTATTTTCTTTTGAATATTTTACAAATAAACCTTTTGTTTTGAAGATTTTGCGCAAATAAATACGGGGGGAGGGGGTACCGGCATGTCAATCCGTCAGCAGATCAGGCCCGTCCTCACCCTCGCTCTCCCACTCATCGCCGCCGAGCTTGGCTGGATGTCGATGGGCATCGTCGACACCGTCATGATCGGCCACATGGACCACGCGGCCATCAACATCGCCTCCGCCGCTCTCGGACAGGTGCTCTACAACACACTCGCCTTCGGCATCGCCGGTGTTCTGCTCTCGCTCGATACCTTCCTCTCGCAGTCGCACGGTGCGGGCCGTTACGACGAGGCCAACCGCTGGCTCTACCACGGCCTCCTGCTCGCCGCCGTTCTCGCCGCCGCGCTCTTCGGACTCATCGAGCTTGCGCCCGTCGTCATGCGAAAGATGCCCATCGACCCGCACGTCATGGACGGCGCCACCCGCTTCCTCCACGCCCTCAACTGGGGAACGCCGGCGCTCTTTCTCTACTTCACCCTGCGCCGCTACCTTCAGGCCTTCAACCACGTCCGCCCCATCGCCTTCGCGCTGGTCACGGCCAACCTCTGCAACGTCTTGTTCAACTGGATCCTTATCTACGGCCACTCCTGGGGACCGATTCATATCCCGGCCCTCGGCATCGTCGGCTCGGGACTTGCCACCTCCATCTCACGCGCCTACCTCGCCGTCTTCATCGCGACCGCGATCTGGCAGGTCGAGCGCAGACACAACTACGGCCTGCGCAGCACGCTGCGCCACATCGAAAGCTCGCGCCTCAGGCGCCTCACCATTCTCGGCGCGCCCGCAGGAGGACAGATCTTCGTCGAGATCTCCATCTTCGGTACCGTCACCTTTCTGATCGGGACCATGGGCGCGCTCCCACTCTCCGGCCACGAGATCGCGCTCAACTGCGCGAGCTTCACCTTCATGGTTCCCTTCGCCATCTCGGCCGCCGCCGCCGTGCGCGTCGGTCAGGCCATCGGACGCAACGCCCCGCGCGAAGCCGCCGCCGCCGGTTGGGCCGCAATCCTGTTCGGAGCGGGCTGCATGGCCGCGTTCTCCATTGTTCTCTCGGTCTTCGCGCATCCCATCGCGCGGGCCTTTACGCCCGACCGCAGCGTGATCGCCGCTGCCATTCCGCTGCTCTTCGTGGCCGCCGCCTTCCAGTTCTTCGACGGTCTACAGATCACTGCCACCGGAGCGCTGCGCGGAGCCGGAAACACGCACGCCGGAATGATCGTCCAGATCGTCGGCTACTGGATCATCGGTCTGCCCGTCGGCTACTGGCTCGGCTTCCGCAAGCACTACGGCGCCGTCGGACTATGGCTCGGCCTCTGCGCCGGTCTCATCGTCGCGGGCCTCTCGCTGACCGCAGTCTGGCGCCGGACAACAAGAAGGCTGAAATCCGTCACTCCTTCGACAGCCGGTACATGAACAACGCCATCCGTTTCGCCTGTCTCGGAATCGAATCGAGCTGCACCGTCTCGCCCTCTGCATGAGCACCGCCGCCAATCGCACCCGTGCCAACAAGCCCTGGAATGTACGGGGCAACGAACGCGATGTCGCCTGCCCCACGCAGCACCGGATCCATCTCCTCCATCGCGGGAAGCCCCAGCGACGCATTGACCTCGTTCAACTGCCGGACCAGCGCATGACCGGCCTCCGTCGGAGCCATGGCTGGATACCCTTCGCCAAACGTGATGACCGCGCCGGTGCGGGGAAGATGGTCCGCAACGATCGCGCGCATCTTCGCCTGCACGCGAGATGTCTGCTCGTTGTCCAGCGTCCGCATGTCGCCGGTCGCGATAGCAATTGGCGGGACCACGTTATTCTTCCCGGACGCCTCGCCGCCTGTGCCGTCGGCATTCGTCTTCGCCGTCGATCCGCCGAGAACCAGGCCCACGTTGTACGTCAGCCCCGGCTCCTTCAGTTCTTTGCGGAACGCATCAAGAATCCTCGCCATCTCATAGATCGCGCCGTCGCCGAGACGGTCTCCAAAAACCGCCGATGAGTGACCGCTCTTCCCTGCCGTCTCGATCCTCCAACTCCCGACGCTCCTTCGGCTGATGCTCTGCACGTCCTTGCCATCGATCCTTCCGCCCGACTCAAACTCAAGCGCGACGTCGCTCTTCTTCGCCGCCTCAATCATGTCCCTGCGCGAGACACTCAACGGAGAGCCGTGATGCTCCTCGTCGCCGCTCAGTACAATCCTGATCTCGGCGTTGTCCAGCGCGCCCGCGGCCTTCATCGCCCTGAGCGCGGTCAGCATCACGACCAGCCCGCCCTTCATGTCGTTTACGCCCGGCCCCATGGCCACGTTGCCATCTGTGCCCGGAACGATCGTGTACTTCTGAAAGCTGCTCGAGGGCTCGAAGACCGTGTCGAGATGTCCGATCAGCAGAATTCGCTTTCCGCACTTCGCTGCACCCGCTGGACAAGGGTGTTCAGCGACGAGATCGCCCGCGCGGCCAATCTGCGTCATCGACTCCCAGCGCGTCTTGAAGCCGAGTTCCTCGATCTGCGGCATCACAACGTCCCTCACGGCGACGACACCGGCGAGGTTCATCGTCCCACTGTTGATGTCGACCAGCTTCTCGAGCAGCGCAACCGCCGCCGGAGTCTCGGCGTCCACTGCCTTCACCATCGCGCTCTCCACCGCATTCGGCGCGGTCGTCTGCGCCGAAGCCGCCACGGACAACAACGCCGCTGCCAATAATGCACCGCGAAACATGTTCTTCATGATGGCGGGAGCATACCACGATCAGTTCGCAAGCTGATGCTCAGGGACATGGGCCTTCGAGCGCGTCGTCAGCGTGATCGCCGCCGCGAGAATCAGGCAGCCGCCGGCCCACGCCGTGGGGCCGAGATGTTCGCCCAGCACAAAGACGCCGAGCAGGCTGCCCATCAGCGGCTCCATGTTCAACAGCACTCCGGCCTGCGAGGCCGGGACCTGCGTCATCCCCCAGTTCCACAGCAGCGTCGTGGTCGCCGTGCACAGAACGCCGCTCGCGGCCAGCGCAAGCCACGCCTTCACGGAGACGTGCGCCACCGGCGGCAATCCATAGCGCGCAGGCACCCACACCAGCAGCATCGCCGTCCCAAGCAGAAGACCATAGGCGGTAACGACAATCGGCGAGTGGCGGTCCATCAGCTTCTTGTTCAGCAGGATCCAGAACAGGGCAATCGCAAGCGACAGCACGACCAGCAGGTCGCCCGCCAGCGACGGATCGCCCGCACCCGTCCCATGCCTGCCGAGAGCGATCAGCGCCGCACCCGTCGTCGATGCCGCCAGCGCCAGCCAGCCCGTCACGTCGAGCCGCTCGTGCGCAAAGAACGTCGCTCCCACAGCGAGGATTACCGGCATGGTGCCGACCATCAGCGCGGCATGAGACACGGTTGTCAGCGAAAGCCCGTAGAACTGGATCAGGAACTGCACCGGCACACCGAGGAACGCGGCGATCGCCAGCGTGCGCCACTCCTTCGCACTGAACCCCGGACGATGTGTTGCAATCAGTGGCACGAGCGCGGCCATCGCAAACAGGAAGCGGTAGAGGACCATGTGCGCGAAGCCCATCTCCGCCAGCGCAATCTTGCCGAAGAAGAAACCGCAGCCCCAGAAGGCGCTGGCAAGCGCACAGGCGAAGAAGCCCGCGGCGCGATGTTTGGAGGGAATCGGCATATCTTCACTGTCGCACATAAGAGAGCGGGCGCAGCCGAGTCCAAGGCTGCGCCCGCATACTACCTGTCCCGCGTGTCGACTACCAGACGCGGCAACTGTTGACCGGAACCATCGGCGCGCCCTTCTTGCAACTGAAGGCCGCGGCGAACCCGGGCTGATTGACGATCGCTCCGTTGGCACGGAAGTGATCGGGTGAGTGCGGATCGGTGAGCACCTGCTGGCGAATCACCTCGGGACGCGAATTCTCGCACCAGTTCTGCGCATAGGCGATATAGAAGCGCTGGTGCGCGTCGTAGCCGTCCACCTTGGCGCTGAGGTCGACCTTGTTGATCTTCGCGCGCTCAAGATAAGCAAGATACGCAAGCACCAGACCGCCGTTGTCGGCCGTATTTTCGCCGAGCGTCAGCTTGCCGTTCACCTTGACATCATCAACCGCGGTGAACGAACCGTACTCATTCACCAGGCAATCGGTACGCTGCTCAAACTTCTTCGCGTCCTCAGGCGTCCACCAGTCGCTCATGTTGCCCTTGGCGTCGAACTTGCGGCCTTCGTCGTCGAAGCCGTGGGTCAGTTCGTGACCAATGACGGCGCCGATGTGGCCGTAGTTCACAGCATCATCCTGCTTCGGATCGTAGAACGCAGGCTGAAGAATGCCCGCAGGGAAGTTGATGTCGTTCATGCTGGGATCGTAGTAGGCGTTCACAGTGGGCGGCGTCATACCCCACTCGCTGTGATCCACCGGCTGCCCAATCTTCGCAAGCTGGCGGTCGTTCTCAAATGCCGTTCCACGAAATTTGTTGCCGAGAGCGTCGTCGGCCTTCACTTCGAGCTTCGTATAGTCGCGCCACTTATCGGGATAGCCGATCTTGTTGGCGACGCCGTGCAGCTTCTCCTTCGCGCGCGCCTTGGTCGTAGCGGACATCCACTCGAGCTGATCGATGTCACGCCCCATAGCGCTCTCAATATCGTGGACCATCTCCAGCATCTTGGTCTTGCTGTCTCCGGCGAAGTATTGCGAGACGTAAACCTGGCCGAGCGCTTCTCCAAGCGCGCCGTTGACCGCATTCGAGCAGCGCTTCCAGCGCGCGCTCTGGTCCGGCTGTCCCGTAAGCTTACGGCCGTAGAAGTCGAAGTTCTCATCGTCGAAACGCTTCGGCAGACGGTTGGCCGAACCGGTCAACAGGTGATAACGCATGTACGCCTTCAGCGTCTCGATGTCAGTGTCATTGATCGCCCTCATCATCGCAGTGATGAACTCGGGGTTCGCATTGTTGATCTCCGAGATCTCGGGCGAGCTGATGGCCTTGCGAAACTGATTGAACGCGGGTGCAGGGATGCTCTGGTGGAAGGTCGCGATGGTTTGCAGGTGATACACCTTCTCAGGGTCGCGGCGGTCGGTCACCGGCATGGATGCCTTTGCCAGCGTCGTCTCAAAGGCCATAATGGCTGCCGCATCCTTCTGCGCCTGCTCTGCTGGAGTGCCCGCGAGCGTCAGCATCTTTGCGACATGGTCGACATACTGCTTGCGGATCGTCTCATCCTTCGCTCCCGTCCGCAGGTAGTAGTCGCGCTCGGGCAAACCGAGTCCAGCCTGGTCGACAAACGCGATCTGCTTGCTGGCGTCCTTGAAGTCCTGCTGCTCGCCGTAACCGAAGAAGACGTCGATGCCGTTGCGTTGCAGCTTGCCGACGAGCGTGGGCAGGTCGCGCGTCGAGCGGACGGCGTCGATCTCGTCGAACCAGGGCTTGAGGGGCGCAAGCCCCTTGGCCTCGATGGCGTCTGTATCCATGCAGCTCTTGTAGTAGTCGCCGATCTTCTGCTCGTTTGCGGTGCGGTCCGCGCCGCCCGCAGCCGCTTTGGCGAGGATCCCGTTCAATGACTGCGTATTGACGTTGTAGAGCGCGTAAAACTGATCGACCTCGGGCTGGTCGCCGGGGATAGGGTGGTTCGCGGCGAACTTGCCGCAGGCAAACTTGTAGAAGTCGTTGCAAGGATCGACCGAGGTGTCGATCGACGAGAGGTCGAAGCCGGGAATCGGCTTGTAGGTTTCAACCGGCTTCGCCGTACCCTGCGCGAAGGCCGCCCCACTCGCAAAAACCAAGGCCGTTCCAAGGCTGATGGCAGCCATGCGTCTCTGCGTCCGGCCATCCAATAACATTCGATTCTTCATTGAGTTCCTCGTCTTTTTCTTCGTGGATTGCGTCTACAGCGTACCGGGTTTCGTCCCGCACGGCTCTCCATTGGCGAGTGTTGAACGTCTGTGAAACAGTAGAACTCAACGCCAAGAGGGGAGTACGAACGGCCAATCATGCCGGTTCCAAGCATCATCCACGCTTATGCCCCGGTTCGCAAGCTGACCGGCGCGACGGCGCTTGGGCTTTCGCTGCTTTTTGTGACGAACTCCGCAGTGGCGAAGGGACCTGGCTCAACAACGAGCATTCCCCTGGAGCCGCTCGGCTTTCAGTTGCCGCAGACGCAGTTTCTGCTCGCCGGAAGCACCATGATGACGCTGGACTTCGTCGACGACCAGCACCTCCTGCTGACCTACAGCGCGAAGCGGCTTCTGAAGCGTCTGCCCGACTGTCCGCCCTCCGACCAGGACCGCGTGATCGACGCCGTGCTGATCGCGCTGCCTGAGGGAAAGGCCGTCGCTCACACATCGTGGCGCGTTCACGATCGCGGTCAATACCTGTGGAACCTGGGCCGCGGGAGGTTCATGCTGCGCAATCGCGACACGCTCACCACCATCGCCCCTGCAATGAACAATGCGAAGGGCAATGCCTTCCGGGAGAGCCCGTTCATCGAGACGAAGCGGCGGATTGACGGTGTTGTTCTCTCTCCCGACGCCGACCTGTTGGTCCTGGAGACGCTTGAACCGCTACCCCCCACCTCGGGACTGGAAGAAGCCGCCTCAGCTTCTCCCGCAACATCCTCCGGCTCCGATCCATCCCACGCCGACAAGCCTGTCCAGATCAACTTCTTCAAACTGCGACCCGCCAATAGCGACGAGGTCCAGATCACTCCCGGAGCAGCGGCGCGAGCGCGCACGCCCGGGCGAATTCCTGCGAATGCTGCCGGATATCTCTCTATCCTCGATCAGGGGCAGCAGCACTGGGCCTTTGACTTCAACGGCTACGACGGCACAAAAAAGGAGCTGGCCCCCTTCGACTCGACGTGCCGCCCCGTGCCGATGCTTGTCAGCCGCGGCGAGTTCATCGCCTTTGGCTGCCACCTCAGCCATACACCGCAGGTCATCGCCGGCTTCAACATGCGCGGCGAAGAGATGTGGGAGCAGAATATGACTGAGACCTATATCTCCCCCACCTTTGCCTTTGCGCCGGAGGCAGGCCGCTTCGCCTTCAGCCGCGTGATCACACACACATCGCTGGTGACCGATGAGACGATCATGCCGGAGCTTGTCGACTCGCAAAGCATCATCGTCTACCAGACCGAGAGCGGGCGGCAGATCCTTCAGGTCAAGGCGACCCCAGTAGCCCGTGCCGGTCAAAACTTCGCTCTCGCTCCAGATGGAATGAGCCTCGCCGTCATTCGGACCGATGCCATCGAGGTCTACACGTTGCCACCGCCTACCGGCAAGGAACGCGAGGCCATGAAGCTGGCCGAGGCTGCGACGCCAAAGGCTAAGGATGACGCTCCTATATCGTCGGCGATGTTTGTCGCCTCCCCAGCAGCGGCAACTGAATCCACGAACAGTATCGCCCCGGCAGAACCGAAGCCGCCTGCTGCGGTCGACTCTGCTGCGGGGTCATCGGCATCTCCTGCACCGACCTCTCCAGCAGAACCGGCGTCTACACCGGCCGTGAACTCTCAGGCGACTGCTACGCGCCCATCAGGAGAAACCGCGAAGTCCGACGACGACACATCCGATAAAGAGCAGAAGCCGCGCAAGCCACCAACCCTCTACAACGAGCCTGGTGAGCACGGCGCTACAGGCTCCTCCAAGCCAGCATCGCCACAGTAAAGCCACCAAAAACAGAAAAGCCAGCCTCGCGAAGGAAGCTGGCTTTCGGATGGTTCGCGCGCAATCGCGCTGGATTCTTAGGCGGCCTTCTTGGTGACAGCGGCCTTCACACGGGCGTTCAGGCGGCTCTTGTAGCGGCTGGCGGTGTTCTTGTGGAGGACGCCCTTCTGGACGCTCTTGTCGAGCACCGAGACGGTAGCGCTGTAGGCAGCGCCGAGGGTCTTGGCATCGCCCTTGGCGATCGCCTCGCGCAGGGAGCGCAGGGTTCCACGGAGCTTGCTCTTGTTGGCGCGATTGACCGCGGTCTTGGCCTCGGTCTGACGGGCGCGCTTCAGGGACGAAACATGATTTGCCATCTCAAAATCTCTCTTGTAACCCGGTTGTAGTCGGGGAATTTTCGGATGCAGACCTCAGGCTGGCCGGAAACACAGCCTGAACCATCCTCTGCAATCTCTAAGTCTACGGAAAACCGGGACTAAGGTCAATCAATGGGTAGAAATGGGGCTCTGCTGCCGCCACTCCAACCCATTACCCCTTTAGATTCATCTCGGGTGACAGAAGCCCTTGACTCGTTTCTTGTGCAGGTCTACTCTGTGCCCATCTTCGGCAAACGATTGGCAACTCTCGCCATCCCGGTCGGAACTCCCACAAACCTGAACCCTTCCCTGTGCCATGCCTTCACATGGCCGCAACCCAATCCCAGTACGGTGTGTCCAATACAACAGGAACCAACCCTGCTTTGCCTGACGGAGGTCAGACCCCAACTTGATTAGACAAGCCATCGAAATCACCCCCGGCATCGAACCTCTCTACGGAACCCACGACGAAAATCTACGCCTGCTTGAAAACGGGCTGCACGTCACGATCGATCTCCGGTCGGACGCGATCCACGTGACCGGAAACGCCGACAGCGTTGCCCGGGTGGAGCGCATCTTCGCGGACTTCGAGGCACTGCGTAAGGCGGGAGTGAACCTGCACAATGGGGAGCTCCACGGGATGCTGAAGATGGTGGTCGCCGATCCCTCGATGACCCTGCGGTCGCTTGTCGACTCAGGCAAGCAGCGATCGGCCGGTACAAAACGGATGGTGAACCCGCGCTCGCCCAACCAGCGCAAATATGTCGAGGCCATCGAGCAGAACGACATGACCTTCGGTATCGGCCCTGCCGGTACCGGCAAGACGTATCTCGCCGTAGCCATGGCAGTATCGGCTCTTCTGGCCAAAAAGGTCAGCAGGATTATTCTCGTTCGACCCGCCGTTGAAGCGGGCGAAAAACTTGGCTTCCTTCCCGGCTCGCTGCAGGAGAAGGTCGACCCCTACCTGCGCCCGTTGTACGACGCTCTGTACGATCTCGTCGACCCAATCAAGATCGACAAGATGCTGGAGACCAACGTCATCGAGGTCGCGCCGCTGGCCTTCATGCGCGGCCGCACCCTCAACGACGCCTTCATCATCATGGACGAGGCGCAGAACACGACGACCGAGCAGATGAAGATGTTCGTCACCCGTCTCGGCAACAATTCGAAGGCCGTGATCACCGGCGACCTGACGCAGACCGACCTTCCCAACCCGAAGAAGTCGGGCCTGCTGGAGGCCTTGCAGGTGCTCGACGGCGTCGAGGGCATTCGCTTCTGTCAATTTGAGGACGTCGATGTGGTGCGCCATCACCTGGTCCAGCGCATCGTTCGCGCCTACGACAGCTACGGACGCGCGCAGCAGGAGCTACCGCTCTCGATGGGCGATGCCATGCCCGAGCCGGTGATGACAAACGGCAAGAGCAATCCTGTCGGTAAACCTCAGTAACGACTGCGATACTATCGTCAGCAGGGGGCGTGAAACAGATGCGCTCCCGGCTGACGCCGGTACGATGATCACCATCGATCCTCCATCTGCTCTACCGAGCGAATCGTCGCTCACCAAATCGGGGCTGACGCGATTCTTCAACCGCGCCCGTGCCTCCGTTGGCCTTGCGGGCGAGATCGACGTGCTGCTCACAACAGATGCAGAGATCAAAAGGCTGAATCGCACCTTCCGTCACAAGGACAAGCCGACAGACGTTCTGAGCTTTCCCGCACCTGACGAAATCCTTAAGGAACACGCTGGCGATCTCGCCATCTCGCTCGAAACTGCGGCGAAACAGGCTGCCAGCTTCGGCCATTCGCTCGGCGAAGAGGTCCGCGTGCTGATGCTTCACGGCCTGTTGCATCTCTCGGGCATGGACCACGAGACAGACCGCGGCGAGATGGCCGCGCGTGAAGCCGAGCTGCGCATGGAGCTCAAGCTCCCGGCAACGCTGATCGAACGCGTCTCGCGCCCTGACGCGAAGACAGCGAGAGGACGCCGCGCTTGAGCCTCGCCTACTTCATCACGCTTACAGCACTGCTGATCATTCTGGCGCTGGCAGCTTACGTCGACCGCGTGTACTCGGAGATGGGCAAGTTCCTGGCGCGCGAGTACCAGGACAATATCGACTCCTGGGAGAAGTTCGTTGAGCCGCGGCTGAGACTGGGCCGCGAGTCCATCGTCCTCTCGGCCTCCGTTCTGCGCCAGCTGACCCTTGCAGCGATGGCGCTGCTCTGGGGGCTGCATCTTTACAAACCCACCAGCGCGCTCGTTGAGACCCCCAGCGCTCCCGCCATTGCACGCGCGGCCGCCGAGCTGATCCTGCTCATCCTCATCTTCGACCGGCTGATTCCGCAGATTCTCTTCGCGCGGACAGGCGGACTGTGGCTGCGAAAGATGGTTTTTGTGCTTCAGGTGCTCTTCTACCTGATCCTCCCGGTCACCATCGTCCTTCAATTACTGCTCTCGATCGCCGCTCTCGCCGAACCCGAAGACACAACCGAAGAGGAGCGCCCGTCCGTGGCAATGGAGGCATTGCTTGAGGCTGGCGAAGAAGAGGGCATCCTCGAAGAGTCCGACCGCGAGCTGGTGCGCTCTGTCGTCGAGTTTGGTGACAAGGTGGTGCGCGAGGTGATGACGCCGCGGCCGGAGGTCTTCGCCGTTCCCGGAACACTGACGTTGCGCGAGTTCACCGCCGAGATCAACGAGCACGCCTTCTCGCGCGTTCCTGTCTACGCCGGATCGCTCGATCACGTCACTGGAATCGCCTTCTCGCACGATCTGCTGAAGATTCTGGATATTGAAGCCGGAATACGCACCGTGGCCCAGATTCAGCGCCCCGCCGCCTTTGTGCCGGAGACCAAAAAGGTCGCCGAGCTGCTGCGCGAGATGCAGCGCGAGAAGCAGCACATGCGTATCGTGATCGACGAATACGGCGGGATCGCGGGTCTGGTGACGATCGAAGACCTGCTGGAAGCCATCGTTGGCGACATCGCCGACGAGCACGACGAGCCGAAGCCGGAGGAATCTGCCGTGCCCGGCCCCGACGGCTCTTTTACCGTTCCAGGCAGCTTTGAGGTCTCGCGGCTCAGGGAGCTCTTTGCCGATCAGCTCGATCATGCCGAGGGCCGGCCTGCTGAAGACGGCGAGACGGCGGAAGAGACCGATGCCCACGAAGAGGAGTCCGATCCGCTGCGGTTGCCGCAGGGGTATGAGTCGACGACTCTGGGCGGCCTGGTGTCTGAGATTGCCGGACACATTCCTGCCCCCGGCGAAGTCGTTGAACAGAACGGCCTGCGGATGGAGGTGCTTGCCTCGACGGACCGCAGAATCGACCGCGTGCGCGTCAGCCTGGCTGGGCACTCGGCTTAAGCCACAAAAACGAAAAGCCCTGGGGACGCCAGGGCTTTTCGCTCTTCAAGCCTACAAATCGTCAATTTGTGGTGAGGTTGACCGATACGCTATGCGAGAGCGTGCCGGAGGTCGCAGTAATGGTGACCTGCGAAGTGGCAGGCGTGGGTGTTGGAGAGGGTTGTGTCGCCTTCGTGGTTCCGCTGCTGCAACCGGACAGCGTGCCAAAGGCCAGCACGCAGGCAATAGCCAGCACCGATCCGCGAAGCAGGGCCGACCGTCTGCACAGACCGGCGAAGCCGAGCAGGCCAAGCGGAAGGAATCCAGCCAGCACGACACCACGATGTTTCGCCAGCGAAGCCGTGTAACCCGTTGGAGGCGGAGGAGCGGGGGTTCCGACCGCTGTAGTGATTGCCAGACCAACCATTACCGGAGTGGTTCCGCCGACGCGGACCGATGCAGGATTGAAGCCGCAACTGTCTCCCGAAGGAAGCCCGGAGCAGGACAGAGTGACAGTCCCGCTAAAGCCGTTGACCGCCGAAAGATTGAGAGAGAGATTGCCAACCTGCCCTCCTGTAACAGTGACTGTAGGCGCAGATGATGCGATGGTGAAGTCAGCGGTCCCCGCAGGCGCTGCCGGTACGATGGAGCCGAATAGACCGCCCTGCTCATTGTTGATTCCAGCGGCGAAGTAGAGGGTATTGGGATCGCCCGCGCTGGCGTTTGTCCCTCCGGTGGTGGTTCCGGCACCGAAGACGATCTCCCACAGACCGGAGTTGGCCAGCGGCGTTCCGTTGGAGCCGGTCACTTGTCCCACCAGCGAGAAGTTCGTCGGGTCGTACGCGTTGATGACGCCGTCGCCGAAGTTGCCGACGAGCAGCGTTCCTCCAAGCGATCCGAACCCCTGCGGCGCAAGCGCCATGCCCCACGGAGCGTTGAGGTTGCCCTGGCTGATCGCGCGCTTCACGAAGTTGCCGTTGAGGTCGAACTGATCTACATAGCCGAGTCCGGCTCCCACGGCCTCGCGGCCCTGGTCGTTCTGCTGGGCGTAGGTGACATAGATGTTGTTGCCGATGGTATGAATGCCGAAGGGGTGGAATCCGGCGGGAAGGGCGGAGCCCGTGAGGCTGCCGGCAAGGTGCGAGGCAGCGAACGTGCTGTCGAAGACATCAACGCCGCCGTTGAAGTTGGCGGCAAGCAGGAAGGTGCCGGCATTGTTCTTCACCACGGCAATGTCGGTGTAGACAGCATGGCTGGAAGAGTTATTCGCAACAGTGACAGCGTTGGGAGTGCCGGTATTCCACGCGGCGATGGTTCCGTCGAGCGTACCGAAGAGAAACGTAGCCGAGCCGTGGTTAGGGATATTGAAGACGCTGGAGTCCGGGTTGTACACAGTGCCCGCAGGGGAGCCGTGGCCCGACGTGGAGGATGCAGGTGGAATGGTGACCGAGAAGAATTCATTGCCGGCTGCACCTTCGACAAGCGAAATGCCCGTGCCCGCTGTGTCGATCCAGAACTGCGGTCCGATGGAGACACCCCATGGATTGATGAGCGTAGGGTCCTTCATCTGCGCGGGAACGGAACCATCGGAGATGATGTTGGTCTGCGTGTAGTTGGTGGATTGAGCCAATCCCGCGACTGGAAGAAGCACGGCTGCTGCGAGCAATAGTGACGCACAACGGTGTGTTGATCTCGCAACTTTTCGTAACGGGACAAACTGTGACAAACGACGAAAGCTTCCCGGGGAGAAGCGATGACTCTCGAGAATCGGCATGAAAGCTCCAAGTGTCGCGGCCACATTTGAGGTCATGCACTGCTGCGATGCCCTCGACCGCGATCTGAGACGAGCCTATGGAACCGGGACTCGAGAGTTGTCAGCCTGCATTCACAAGTACGTCATTCGTTCCTGTCTCGTTTGTCCGGCGTTTGTCTGCGTGTTATCACGAACGGAAAAAACCCGGCGGTGCCGGGTCTTTCCCATTGCTTGAAGATGTCAGGAAGATCAGTCGATCGAGATCTTGCGCAGCAGCTTGAAGTCCGAGAGCATCTTGCCGGTTCCGAGAACGACCGAAGCCAGCGGATCATCTGCGATGGAGACAGGCAGGCCAGTCTCTTCGCGAATGCGCTTGTCGAGGTTCTTGATGAGCGCGCCTCCACCGGTAAGCACGATGCCGCGGTCGGAGATGTCGGCCGAGAGCTCGGGCGGTGTGCGCTCGAGGGCCACGCGAATGGCGTTGATGATCGTCGAGATGCACTCCGAGAGCGCCTCGCGGATCTCGGAGTCGTCGATGGTGATGGTCTTCGGCACGCCTTCGATCAGGTTGCGTCCCTTCACCTCCATCGACAGCGGCTTGTCCAGCGGATAAGCGGAGCCAAGCTGCATCTTGATCTGCTCGCCCGTGCGCTCGCCGATCAGCAGGTTGTACTTGCGTTTGAGGTAGGTGATGACCGCCTCGTCCATCTGGTTTCCGGCCATGCGCACCGAACGCGAGTAGACGATGCCCGCCAGCGAGATCACGGCGATGTCCGTGGTTCCACCACCGATGTCGACAACCATGTTGCCGCCGGCCTCGGTGATGGGAAGTCCCGCTCCAATAGCTGCCACCATGGCCTGCTCGACGAGGTGCACCTCAGACGCCTTCGCGCGGTACGCCGAGTCCATGACCGCGCGCTTCTCCACCTGCGTGATCTCGGAAGGCACGCCGATGACGATGCGCGGATGCACCATCATCTTGCGGTTGTGCGCCTTCTGGATGAAGTAGTTCAGCATCTTTTCGGTGTGGCGGAAGTCGGCGATGACTCCGTCCTTCATCGGCTTGATGGCGACGATGTTGCCAGGGGTGCGGCCCAGCATCTCCTTGGCCTCTTTGCCGACCGCCTCGACCTCGTTGGTCACCTTGTTGACGGCGATGATGGAGGGCTCGTTGACGATGATTCCCTTGCCATGCGCGTAGACCAGCGTGTTTGCGGTCCCGAGATCGATGGCGAGGTCGCTCGAAAACAGGCTGAAAAGCGACCGCATGTTGTGGATGCGCGAGTAGCGGGTCTGAAAGGCGTTCGAGGACATTCGGCGGCTGTGTTCCTGATAGGAAGTTGTAAGGCTATTGTACGGCCAATTGAACGGCGCTGCGTCCCCTGTGCCCGCGTCCACCAAGGCGCGCGGCGTAGCACACAGGATTCTCGTGCTGGTCCTTCAAGCACGATCATCCTCACGAAAGCCGGAAAGCGCCAGCCAAATCTTCGACTTTGAAGCGGCAGGAACCTTCCGCGTCAGTAGCCCCGCAGCAGAATGGATACAATCGAATACGGAGCAGAAGACACCATGATTATTGGCGTACCCAGGGAAGTAAAAGACCACGAGAGCCGCGTTGGCGTAACCCCGGCGGGCGTAAAAGCTCTGGTAGAGGCGGGCCACAAGGTGCTGGTCGAACAGAAGGCCGGCGCACTTTCAGCCATGCCCGACGACGAGTATCAGCACGCCGGGGCCGAGATCGTAGGCTCCGCCCACGACGTCTGGCGGCTGGCCGACATGGTCGTCAAGGTCAAGGAGCCCGTCGAGAGCGAGTACAGGCACTTCCGCGAGGGACTGGTGCTGTTTACCTACCTGCACCTGGCTCCTCTTGAGGCACTTACCAACGCCCTGCTGGAGAAGAAGGTCACGGGCATCGCCTACGAGACGGTCCGCGACCGCGCCGGAGCGCTGCCGCTGCTGACGCCGATGAGCGAGGTCGCAGGCCGCCTCAGCGTCCAGGTGGGCGCCGAGTACCTGACCAAGGAGCACGGCGGGCGCGGCCTGCTGCTGGGCGGCGTCCCGGGAGTTCCTCCCGGCAACGTCTGCATCATCGGCGGCGGAGTCGTCGGCACCAACGCCGCGAAGATCGCCCTCGGCATGGGGGCCAAGGTCACGCTTGTTGACCTGAACCTGAACCGCCTGCGCGAGCTGGACGATATCTTCAACGGCCGCGTCTTCACCATGGCCTCCAACAGCTACAACATCGAGCGCGCCGTGACCGAAGCAGACCTGTTGATCGGCGGCGTGCTGATTCCCGGAGCCGCCGCACCCAAGATCGTCACCACGGCGATGGTCCACAAGATGAAGAAGGGCGCCGTCGTCGTCGACGTGGCGATCGACCAGGGCGGATGCATCGAGACCGCTCACCCAACGACGCACAGCAATCCCTCCTACGACATCAACGGCGTGGTGCACTACTGCGTCACCAATATGCCCGCAGCCGTTCCCAATACCTCCACCCTTGCGCTGACCAATGCCACCTTCCCCTACGTGTTGAAGCTGGCAAAGGTTGGAGCAAAGGCGGCGATCAAGGAAGACAAGGGGATCGCCGAGGGCGTAAACACCTACGACGGCATACTCACCTATGCTGCCGTCGCTTCGGCGCAAAACCGCGATTGGAAGAGCGTGTTCGAACTGGTATAGAGGGCTGGCTTCGGGAGAACGGCGCGAGGAGACAGCGATGGCAACCGAGAAAAATCGGCGGAAGGTCGTAATCATCGTGCTGGGCGCCTGCCTGCTTGTGTTGTTGACGACGCTCATCGGCCTGAACGCCTTCAAGGTCAGCTTTCTGAACCCGTCGACGACGGAGCAGACCTTCGTCTTTACGGGACTCTCAGCTCTCGCGTTTCTCCTGTTTGTCGCCATCCTGGTCCTGCTGGTTCGCAATGTGCTCAAGCTCTATGCCGACCAGCGCAGCCGCGTACTAGGGTCGCGCCTTCGCACCCGCATGCTTACCGGCGCAGTCTTGGTCTCCCTGGTGCCGATCGCGTTCATGTTTTTTTTCAGCTACGGCCTGATGAACCGGTCCGTCGACCGCTGGTTCTCCCAGCCAGTGACCGAGATGCGCGACGACAGCAACCGTATTGCGCTGGAGCTGTCGCATTACACCGCTGCAAACGCGCGGGCCGAAGCCACGGCAATCGCCGCCACCCTACCCGAGATGCGCGACATGCTCGAAGGTGACACCGGAGCGGTCACCGATCGCGAACGCGAAGAGATCGCCCGGGTCCTCCGCCAGCACGAGATCACACTGCAAAACGGCTTTGTGATTGTTTACCGTAACCGGCAGGTTGTGGCGTCGTTCCAAATGCCGCAGCGCGAGGGCGCAACGGCCGAGGTGAAGCCCTGGCTTCCTGAAAAGAGTGTGGATGAGGAGACCGGCAGCCGCAACGATCCGCCCGAAAAACCGGCACTCAGTGACCCAACGGACGCCGCAATTCTGGCCGCGGCACAACGCAACGATGAGCCGATCTTTTCGCTGAACAAAAACGACTATGCCCTGGGGACGGCCACACTGAAACAGGGCACCGTCGTCGTCGGCCTGCCCATGCCCTATGGAATGTCCTCCACGATGGCCGACCTTCGCCTACGCGCTGAAAACTACTGGAAACTGTTCCGTCAGCGCAGGCAGATTCGAAATCTTTACATGATGCTCTTGCTGATGATGACTGGCCTTGCGCTATTCGCATCGACGTGGCTTGCGCTTCATCTTTCCAAGCAGGTCACCAAGCCGGTCGAGGCGCTGGCAGATGCCATGGAGGCCATCGCGGCAGGCGACTATGGACACCGCGTAAAAGAGAGCGCCACCGAAGAGCTGGGCGAGCTGGTGCGCAGCTTCAATCACATGGCCGCCGATCTTGAAGGCAGCCGCCGCGCAGTGGAAGAGTCGACCGGGCAATTAAGCGTAGCCAACGCCGCGCTGGAAGCGCGCCGCGGCGAGCTCGAGACCATGCTCGAGACGATCCCCAACGGCGTCGCCACGCTCGACGCGCAGGGCAGGATCGTCCTCGCCAATCGCGCGTTGATCGAGATGATGGATCCCGGCGGGCAAAGCCCCTTCCTCGGACGCGCAATTCACACAGTCTTCCCACCGGAGGTTGTCGAGGTGCTGGACCGGCTCATCAAACGCAGCCATCGCATGGGTTCGGCGTCGAGTGAGTTGGAGATCGATGCTCCTGGCGGCCACTTTGGTGGAACGCTCAACCTGCTGGCAACGGTCGCGCTTCTGGAGACCCCAGTAGGCAACGACCGCGCGCGTCGCGAGCATCGCGGCTATGTGATCGTTCTCGAAAACGCGACGGAACTGCTCCGCGCGCAGAAGCAATCGGCGTGGAAAGAAGTTGCGCGTCGCGTGGCGCATGAGATCAAGAACCCGCTGACGCCGATCGGCCTCAGCGCGGAGCAGATCCGACGGCACATCGACCGCCTCGCGGGAACGCTGGAGGCTGCGGGCGTGGAGTCGACCTCGCCCGGCGTCATTCGCCGCTCCAGCGAAGTCATCTCAAGCTCCGTCGAGAGTATGCGCTCGCTGGTGGATCAGTTCTCCGCGCTTGCCGAGTTCCCCACGGCGCAGCCGCGCCCGGCGGACCTGAACACCATCATCGAAAACTCGCTGGCGATGTTTGCCGGCCGGATGCAGTCGATCAAGGTCGTCCGGCGCATGGGTGAAAAGCTGCCGCTGGTGATGGCGGACCCCGAGGCCCTGAAGCGCGCGCTTGGCAACCTGGTCGACAACGCCGCCGAAGCGATGCAGTCGAGCCTGCTCCGTGAGCTACGCATCTCAACCTGTCTGCTCGAAAACGGCATGGTGGAGCTGACGATCGCCGACACTGGCTCGGGCCTCACAGACGAGATGCGCGAGCGGCTCTTCCTGCCCTACTTCTCCACCAAACAGCGCGGCACGGGCCTCGGGCTTGCGATCGCAGGCAAGATCATCCAGGAGCACCAGGGCACAATTCGCGCTGAAAAGAATGTTCCTGCGGGAGCAAAATTCATCATCGAGCTGCGCCCAGCCGTCGAAGGCGAATCCGACACCATCGCAGCCGATACAAGTACCGGGAGAGTGACCGCGTGAACCACATTTTGATCGTCGACGACGAAGCCGAGATACGCGAGACGCTCGAAGGCATCCTGCGCGAAGAGGGCTACCTCGTCACCACCAGCGCCACCGCCACCGAAGCCTTGGAACTGGTGCGCGACGCCGACTACGACGTCGTGCTGCTCGACATCTGGCTGCCGGACAGGGACGGCCTCGAGACGCTCGGCGAAATGCGCCGCCTTGAAAGCGCCAACGTTCCCGAGGTCGTCATCATCAGCGGCCACGGAACGATAGAATCGGCCGTGCGTGCGACCAAGCTCGGCGCCTACGACTTTCTCGAAAAGCCCCTCTCGCTCGACCGCACGTTGATCGTCGTGAAGAACGCCATGCAAGCCCGGCGCATGCGCGAGGACAACGCCGAGTTCGCGCGCCAGCTGGCGGCAAGGAACAACGTCACCGGCCAGAGCGTCGCGATGAAGGCCCTGCGCCAGCAGATCAAGCTGATGGCGCCAACCAACGGCCGCGTGCTGATCTTTGGCGAGAGCGGCACGGGCAAGGAGCTGATCGGCCGCGCCATGCACGCCGCCAGTCTCCGCAAGGACCGCCCCTTCGTCGAGCTGAACTGCGCCGCCATCCCCGAGGACTACATCGAGAGCGAGCTCTTCGGTTACCGGCACGGCGCCGTGGCCGGAGGCCCGCCCGAGAAACGCGGGACCTTCGAGCGCGCCGACGGCGGAACACTCTTCCTCGACGAGGTCGGTGACATGAGCCTGAAGACGCAGGCCAAGGTGCTGCGCACGCTCGACGAGCAGCGCTTTCTGCCCGTGGGAGCTTCGCATCCGGTGCACGTCGACGTGCGCGTCATCGCGGCCACAAACAAGGATCTCGAGGACGAGATCGCGCGCGGCAACTTCCGCGAAGACCTCTTCTACCGGCTCAACGTCATTCCGTTCTTCGTGCCGCCGCTGAGGGACCGCAAGGAAGATATTCCGCTCCTCGTAAAAGAGTTTCTCGAAGAGTTCGGCCAGCAGTACGGCCGCCCCCACGTCGAGATGACGGAGGATGCCTTGAACTCGCTGCGCCAGTATCATTGGCCAGGCAACGTCCGCGAATTGCGCAACCTCGTCGAGCGCCTGCTCATCCTGAACCCGAAGGTGCACCGCATCGAGAAGAAGCATCTTCCGATGCTCGTCTATCGCGGCCCCAAGCTCACCGAGTCGGGAAGGATCAGCACGAAGACCGAAGAGTTCTCGAGCCTCGTCGAGGCGCGCGAGGCCTACGAGCGCGACTTCATCCTGAAGAAACTGGACGAGTTCCACGGCAACGTCAGCCGCGCCGCCGAAGGGCTTGGCCTCGAGCGCAGCCATCTCTACCGCAAGATGAAGGCGCTCGGCGTCACGATCAAAGAGTAGCGGCCCGGTTACGGCAGGGTCCGCCGGCTGTCAGCGATTCTCCTTTGCCGGCGGCAAGCAGAAGAAATCGCGAAAATCCCGCGCCCCTGCCAACCGGATACTAAGGGCCGCTGGAGTTTGCGCTCCAGCGGGAAGTTACAGGAATAGATGCCGGATTCCGCCATGGGTTTGTATCCAGATACCCGCCGCCGAGATTTTCGTTTTTACTTCGCGGGCCTGCGTGTGGGACTGGGATAATCGTAGGTGCTCTGGTGGTTCACAGCCTCGGTGGCGATCGCTCCAGCCGGCCGGCACAAAGGCTCGGCTCCGCTGCGAGAGAGAGGCTGCGCGCACCCCCGATGAAGACACTACGACTCGTCTCTACGCCAACCCGCAATCGAAGACTGAACGAGATTATCGGGCTCACCGTGCTGGTCAGCGCGGGACTTCTGCTGCTCGCGCTGGTCAGCTACACGCCCACCGATCGCTCCTTCAACACCGTGGGCGGCTACGTTGCGGGGCGGCCTGCGCATAACTGGACGGGAATCGCCGGCGCCTATCTCTCCGACGCCATGCTGCAGATCATCGGCATCGCAGCGTTCTTCCTTCCTCTCGTCGTCGGGCGGCTCGGCGTCTGCTGGATGATGTCGCGCCCCGCTGGCTCCCCGCTGGCGAAGACTGTTGGCCTGTCGATGTGGGTCGTCTTCGGCCCCGCAGCGATCGCGCTGCTGCCCGGTCACCTGCTGTGGCGTGGCGCGCTGCCAGTCGAGGGCGTCAGCGGACGCCTGCTCGCCGACCTGCTCGTCTCCTTCCTCAACCTTCCCGGCGCCTCCATTGTGCTCGCCCTGATGGTCGCGCTCTCGCTCTACCTTGCGACGACGTTCACCTTCAACACCGCGCGCGAATGGGCGACCATGCGCTTCGGCTTCGCCCAAACGATGTGGGAGCGCTGGACCGCATGGCGCGAACGTCGCCGCGGCGCAGACCTACCCGCCGAAGAGTACGGCACCAAACGCGAGCGTGCGGAGATGCGCGCGCAGCGCGAACACGAGATCGCCGACCGCAAAATGCGCGAGGCCGAGGCTAAACTCCGCGAGCCGAACACAACCCTGCTGGGCAGCCTCTTCGGCTGGCTGAGCCGCAGGAAGCGCGCAGAGGCACAGGCGCAGCCGGAAGAGTCGATGCGTCCTGCCGCGGAGTCTTCCATCTTCCAGGCCATGCCGCGCACCATGGTCGACGCTCCTCCCGTCACTCCGCTGAGCACTGCAACCGCTGCGGCTGCGCCCTTCGCCGAAGCATTGGCAAAGGCGGCAGCGCCCACGCGGGCCATCGACGATGCAGCAAACTTCAGCGACAGCTTCCGCGAGCCGGCGCCTGCACGCGAAACCGCCCCGCCGCCCGCGAGGCGCAACGTGCAGGAGATCCGCCCCGCCGCCGCTCCCGTCACAGCGCAGGCTGAGGATGGCATCTCCTTCGGCAAGCGCGCCGACGCCGACCTCAAGGCCGTCGTCATCACGCCGAAGAGCGTGCGCGGCTACAAGCTGCCTCCGTCTTCCCTGCTCTATCGCAGCGAAGAACACACGACCGTCCGCGAGGATGCCCTGCGCGAAGAGGCGCGCATCCTGGTCGAGAAGTGCGCCGAGTTCGACGTCGACGGACAGGTCACGCACATCAACCCCGGCCCCGTCGTCACCACCTTTGAGTTCAAGCCCGACGCCGGTGTGAAGTATGCCCGCGTCACCGGCCTCGCCGACGACCTCTGCCTCGCCATGGCCGCCGAGAGCATTCTGATCGAGCGCATGGCAGGCAAATCGACCGTTGGCATCCAGGTTCCGAACGCCGAGCGCGAGACCATCTGGCTGCGCGATGTCGTCGAGTGCGAGAACTTCGCGCAGTCGAAGTCGCGCCTGGCCATCGCCCTCGGCAAGGACATCAACGGCCGCATCGTCACCGCCGACCTCGCCTCCATGCCGCACGTCTTGATCGCAGGCTCAACCGGCTCGGGTAAATCGGTTGCGATCAACGCGATGATCATGAGCGTGCTCTTCAAGTCCACGCCGGAGCAGGTGCGCATGATCCTCGTAGACCCCAAGCGCGTCGAGCTCGGCATGTACGAGGGCATCCCGCACCTCTTCACGCCGATCATCACCGAGGCCAAGCTCGCGGCCAACGCATTGCGCAACGCAGTGCGCGAGATGGAACGCCGCCTCAAACTGCTCGCCGCAAACCACGTCCGCAACATCGACCAGTTCAACAAGCTCTTCGACAATGGCAGCGGACATCTCTTCGAGGACGTCAACCAGGAGCCGCTGCCCTACATCATGATCATCATCGACGAGCTGGCCGACCTGATGATGCTCGACCGCGCCAACGTCGAAGAGGCGATCACGCGCCTCGCGCAGATGGCGCGCGCCGTCGGCATCCATCTCGTGCTCGCCACGCAGCGGCCGTCAGTCGACGTCATCACCGGACTCATCAAGGCCAACGTTCCCACGCGCATGAGCTTCCGCCTCGCCACCAAAGTCGACTCGCGCACCATCATCGACTCCAACGGCGCCGAAAGCCTGCTGGGCCGCGGCGATATGCTCTACCTGCCGCCGGGAACAAGCCGCGTCCAGCGCGTGCACGCTCCATTCGTCACCGAGAAGGAGATCGCCGCAGTCACCGACTTCTGGAAGGCACAGGGCGAGGCCGAATACGTTCACGGCTTCCTCGAAGGCCCCAAGGACGAGGCCGGACGCGACACCGAAGGCGGCTCAGGTGGCGACGACAACGATCCGATGTACGACGACGCCGTTCGCCTCGTCTTCGAGTTCGGCAAGGCGTCCACCTCGCTGCTGCAGCGTCGCCTGCGCATTGGCTACGGCCGCGCCGCCCACCTGATCGACCTGATGTATAACGACGGTCTGGTCGGCCCCGCCGACGGCTCAAAGCCGCGCGAACTGCTGAAGCCTGCCAGCTGGCTGAAAGAGGTCGACACCGTCTCGCAATAAGTTCAGCGCGGAATGTGTCGCGTCGAACGAAGCGCAATAATCGCGAGCACGCAGATTACGGCAAGAAAGACGATCCAGACCAGCTCCGGGTGTCTCTCTGTAGCCGCTCTTGTATCGGGCCGCGATGTGTAAACAGGGTTCTGCTGTTCTGCTCCAACTCTCGCAACTTGAATCTTCCCATTGAGCGAGAGCGTGCGAGCGAAATCATACTGTGGTGCTGTGAGAGCTGGATCGCCATAGAAGAGCGTCAGCGGAGCTGTAGAAGCCGCGTCGAAGCAAAGCCTGCGCTCGCGCATCTCCAGGCGGACAGACTTGATAGGAAGCGGCCGGTCGTCGCCATTGTCGACCGTTACCTCCACCTCGGCTGCGCTTTGCAGGTTCGACCCAAGCGTTGCCGGCACGCTGAGCCTCTGCTGCCGGATTGCGCGACCGGCCTGCGTCATCTGCACGCGCATAATGTTTCCATCCATCGTCTCGCCGCTTGACGGAGCAGTGCCCACCGCATGGTCGTTCACCGTGACATTGCGGCTGAAGTTGGAGCTGAAGCCAGCCGGAAGAACAAACGTGACTCGTTCAACGGGTACGCGCTGCGGCAATGAAAATGTTGCGACACTCTGTCGTCCTCGTTGAGTAATCGTGCTGGTCTCTACCGCCAGCGTGTAGATCGACTGCGCCTCGCGGCTTGGTGGAACGCGGGCGCCAAGTACCATCTGCGGCATATATCGCACCGGCACAGATCGCGGAGCAGACGAGACCTTCAGCTCAATATGCAGATACGGAAAGCTGGACTCCTCCAGCGCCAGCGATGTGCTGCGCGAGAGATGCTGCGACGCCAGATCGAACAGCGTAAACTGCCCCAGCCGCGTCCCCGTCTCTCCCGGCGAGTTCACACCCGTTACCGTTGCCGTCGCAATAAAGTCTCTTCCCGCCAGATCCAGAGCAACATTGGTATAAGGCCGGTCGGGCATCGCCAGATCGAAGACGATCGCGCCGTTCCGCATTCCAAGATTCAGAACGCCTGCCGGCTGCGTGTCCGGCTGCTCCGGCTCACTGAGCGTAATTGCATACGGTACATCCCGCGCTCCAGCCGTCTGCGGATACAGCCTCAGGTCCTTCAGCGACGCAGCCGCGTGCGCGAACGTCACCGCATCGATCACAGCACAGTTCAATCCAGGCCCTGCGGCAACGATCGACCGCTGATAGCGGAAATACTGCGGCACAGGCTCGACCACCGAAGCTGGACGAGCGCCTGTCTGCCATAGAAGAAACGCTGCAAAGAACAAAAGTCTCACTGACCGCGCTCTCCTTTGGAAGGATTGGCTGAAGCGGCAGAGGTCTCATCCTTCAGCGTGTCTCGCAGCGAGAGCCAGTCCTTCTGGTAGGCAAAACTGATCGTCATCAACAACGCTCCCAGCGCAAGAAAACTCGCAAAGCGATAGCCCTGGCTGAGGTTGCGCATGTCGTACAAAAAAGTCTTGCCAATGCTGAAGACCAGCAGCGCCAGCGCCTGCCAGCGGACAAACGCCGAGCGCCGCCAGAACCCTACGGCCAGCAACGCCGCTCCATACAACATCAGAAATCCCGATACCGCAAGCGCACGGCGAAGCTCCATATCGGGATCAGTCGTTGAAACCTGCCATAGCGTCGCAACCTCTCGCACACCGGCCAGCACTGCAATCAGGTTAATCGCAATCACCGACCCGCCAGAGAGCTGTGCCCACACCAGCGCCGCCACATCCACCACAGCGATACGAAGCGCTGCCCATGCGACACCGCCAAGAACTGCAAGGCCAACCAGGGCCATGCCAAAGTCGGCATTGGCAAAGGACACATGCTGCGCAGAACCGTAGCGAGAAGTAGAGATCTCGCGCAGCGCCAAAAGCACCGCAAGAGCATCCACCGCCAACAATGCAGCAAAGGAGAACCGCGACCAGACTGCCTTCAACTCTCCTCCGCCAGCGCGCGCATGCAGGGCCATCCACGCCGCTCCGGCAAATGCGGCGACGCCGATGAGCGCTGTCGCCAGGTTGCGGTTCAGCAAAGGCGCAGTCAATCCACCGTCGAACCAGAACGGTACCGCAATCACTCCGCCCAACCCCAGAACAAGCGACCCGGCGGAGAGCCATCGCAATACGTCGCTGGCATTCGAGTGTGGCGCGTCCCTGCCCACCCGGCCTGCGCCAACCCGTAGCGCCACCCACAAGAGCGCCACGCCCTCCACCAGCCACGCAACCGTTATCCAGTGCCCGCTGGCCTTCAGAGGAACGGCAATCGTCAAAAAAACCACTGCCAGCGAAAGATGCACCGCTGCGGCAACTGCTCCCTGGGGCAGCCGCGTAATCAACAGATACGTCGCTGCCAAAATGAGCATGAGCCATGGCAGGAACCAGTGACGATCGGAGTCCTGCATCACGGAGTAAAGAGCCAGCGAGATAAACGCCGCATTCGCAAGCGGCAGCAGAATGTCTCGAACATGCAAACCGCCGCGCCGCGCTGGCTTCTCCGCTTCCTTCTCCCGCGGGACTGCCCCTCCAAGCGAAGCGCTTGCAAAGACCACAAAGAAAAGCCCGACAAACGCCGTCGTTACCGCAAAGGCAGGCTCATGGTAAAACTCCCAATACCATCCGATGAAGTAAGCGGCCGTTGCCGGAAACGCGCCGAACAACAGTCTCGCCCAGGGCTTTACCCGAACCAGCAGCACCGTCGCAACATCGATTGCCAGCAAGTAGGTGAAGAGAAATACCTCGTGATCGCCCCCGGTCGAAAGCAGCAACGGCGTCGCCAGTCCACCGATCAGAGCATAGGCCGCCAGCAGTTCGGCATCCTGCGACCATGCCATGTAGGCATTCCACGCTGTCACCAGGATCATCCCCACAAGCGCAGCCGATGACGGCAACAGATGATAGAGCTGGAACGCCGCCCAAAGCGATAGATACAGCACGCCCGTTCCAACTGCCTTCAACGAGTACGAAAATGCCGAGAAGCCTTTGCGGCGAAAACGCTCCGACCACACCACAACGCCGGTCCCTGCAATCAGACCGATCAGGATACGGCCCACTGGCCCGATCCATTGGTTGTCGATCGCCAGCTTCAGGCCAAGCGTTGCTGCAAACAGCAGGGCGACTATACCGATCCGGTTAAAAACCTGCGCCCCCAGCCGGCTCTCAAGCGAACCCTTGCCGCTGGCAGAAACAACGCTGTCGGCAATCGCTGCCTCCTCCACTTCGCTGTGTTGAATAACAGGCAGCGCAGCGGGTGGAGGCGGTGGAGGAGGTAAAGGCGCAGGAAACCGCCCGCCTGCCCGCATAGCAGCCAGCTCGCGCTCAAGCTGACTGACGCGCGCGGCAAGCTGCTTCAACTCTGCTGCCACTCCGGCTTCGTCGGTATGGCTTTGCGGCTGGCTGAAACTCTCCTCCGACCCCATGGCAACTAATGTACCGCCTGCGCTACGCCTGTGGCAGCGAAAACGATTCGCCACTTCCTCTGGTACTCTTTGCGCACATGCTGCCGTTGAATATCCTTGTTGTCGACGACGACGCGCTCAGCCGCGAACTGATCGTTTTGCTGCTCACTCACGCAGCCCATACCGTCGAAGCTGTTGACTCCGGCGAAGCTGCCATCGCGCATCTCGTCACCACATCAAGCCCGCTCGACCTTATCCTCGCCGACTTGCAGATGCCCGGAATCTCCGGCGTCGCCCTCGCCCACAAACTGCGCCAGACCGGATACGGCCGCACTCTACTCGCTATGAGCGGGAGCCAGCCTGACGACCATGCGCTGGATGGCTTCGATGGGTTTCTACTCAAGCCCTTCGACATGGATACGCTCGACGCCGCGTTCGAGGGCACCTCACGAAGACAGAAGCATGAACCTCCCCCGGACACGAACGTACTCGACCCGGAAACTCATCGCAAACTCGCTGCAACCATGAAGCCCGAAAAACTGGCGCAGCTCTATCAGCTCTGCCTCGGGGACGTAAGAAAACGCGTCGCAACCATGCGTCGGGCCGCAGCCATGGGAGACGACGCAACCTGCCGGCGCGAGGCCCACGCCATCAAGGGAGGTTGCGGCCTGATAGGCGCTATCGAGTTGCAAACTATTGCAGCGTCAGTAGAAAGCCATGGTATCGCTACTAATCATGTAGCTACGCTCGACGAAATCCTGGTGGCCTGCGAACGTCTGGAGCGTATGCTGGTCGCAAATCAACAAATCAATGCAGTTTAAGCAAGACCTTGTAAGGAGTCGCGCATGAAGGAAGCCGTGAAGAAGTCTGCAGACACCGCTAACACTCTCTCCCCGATTCGTGTCGTTGTCGCAGACGATCACCCCGTGGTTCGCTTTGGCGTCAAGAACATGCTCGAAAGCGAGCCCGGCTTCGAGGTTGTCGGCGAGGCCGAAGATGGCGATGTCGCTATTACCGAAACGCTGGAGCGCGAGCCCGACATCCTTCTGCTCGACGTCATGATGCCCCGCCTGCCGGGGCTGGAAGCTCTCCGCGCCATCATGGAAAAATCGCCGCGGGTAAAGATCATTCTGCTCACCAGCACCATCACCACGCAGCAGATCATCGAAGCGCTTCAGATCGGCGCGCGCGGCATCGTCCTCAAAGACGCCGCGGCATCCGACCTCTCCAAGTCCATGCGAGCCGTGCTCTCTGGCGACTACTGGATCGGCGGCGAGCGCGTCGTCAACCTGGTCACCGCGCTCAACGAGCTGATGAAGCAGGCCGCTGCTACCCCCGAGAAGAAGACCTACGGCCTTACCCCGCGCGAGCTTGAGGTCGTCACCTGCATCGTCGAGGGATGCAGCAACAAGGACGTCGCCAAGCAGTTCGCCATCAGCGAAGAGACCGTGAAGCGTCATCTCTCGAACATCTTCGACAAAACCGGCGTCTCGACGCGGCTTGAGCTTGCTCTCTTCGCCATCGCGCACAAGCTGGTCACGCTCGACAACTAACCTTTCTCTCTCGCTCATTCAGTAAGATGAAAAGATGAGCGAGAGAGAAACTGCCGAACAAGCAACAGCGGACCTGCTGGTCATCGGCGCCGGGCCAACCGGGATGGCCTGCGCCATCGAAGCGCAGCGCGCGGGCTTCAGCGCTCGCCTGGTCGACAAGGGCTGTCTCTGCAACTCGCTCTTTCACTACCCGTCGAACATGACCTTCTTCACCACTCCGGAGCTTCTGGAGATCGGCGACATCCCTTTCTCCAGCCCAAACCAGAAGCCGAATCGCGACGAAGCGCTCGAATACTATCGCAAGGTCGCCGAGCACTACCGTCTCGATGTGCGCCAGTACGAAACTGTGGAGCGCGTCGCCGGTTCCGATGGCAACTTCACCGTCCATACAAAGGACCGCTTCGGCCGCCCGCTTGAGCATCGCGCCCGCAAACTCGTCATCGCAACTGGCTACTACGACCTGCCCAACTACCTCAACATCCCCGGCGAAGGCCTGAACAAGGTCTTCCACTACTACGAAGACCCGCACCCTTACTACGATCTGGATATCCTGGTCATCGGAGGAAAGAACTCAGCGGCCATCGCCGCGCTCGACCTGTGGCGTCATGGCGCGCGCGTTACGCTGGTGCACCGCGGCGCCGAAATGCATCGTCATGTGAAGTACTGGATTCTTCCCGACATCAACAACCGCATCAAGAACAGCGAGATTGCTGCGTTCTTTTCGAGCAACGTCACCGGAATCACAGAGGATCAAGCGATCCTCTCAACGCCACAGGGCGAAGTGACTCTCGCCAACCAGTTCGTCTTTGCTCTCACCGGCTATCGCCCCGACTTCGAGTTTCTCGAAGCCCTCGGTGTGCGGCTGGATGAAAAGAACGATCGCTGCCCCGTATGCAATCCCACAACGCTTGAGAGCAACGTGGCCGGCATCTACCTCGCAGGCGTCGTCATCGCCGGTGAACGCACCAACGAGATCTTCATCGAGAACGGACGCTTCCATGGGAAGCAGATCGCCGATGATCTTCAGACGAAGCTCGCGCACGCCTGCGGCTCATACCCGTTTCGTAAAAGTTATTGATCAAAAAGCCCGGCCAATGCCTGCATAACTACCTCCCAAGGCATGGCTCAACCTTCAGGGCCAACGGCCCGCTATATTTCAGCCTGGGACGAAGCCCCAGGTAAACGCTCCCAATGTATCGAGCGCTGAAGGCGCGACACAAAATGTCGCACAACACCTGAACCGGACCGGCTCACCCGATCACACGTCGCTTGAATCCACGAATACCGAACGCCGTAAGCAATGCGAGAAACACCACCAGCATGCCAAGGATCAGCGCCGGATTCATATGCGGCAGCGCCGGGGTCAGGGCCGACCGCAAACCTTCGCTCATATAAACGATCGGGTTGACCAGCACGCCAATCTGCAGCCATTTGATCTTGTCGAGCGCCGCCCACGGATAGTACACGCATCCCAGGAAGGTGATCGGCATCACCACAACGCCAAAGATCAGGCCTATCTGCTGCGGCTTCACACTCGTGCCGATCGTCAGCCCCAGCGCCCCCGACGTAAGGCTCGCCAGCACCATCACGACGATCAGGTAGGGCCAACTCCACACATGCGCCACAACCGGCGTCGACGGAATGTAATACGCCAGCGGAAAGACGACGACCGCGGCAATCATGCTCTGCACCGCCGAAAAGCACATCTTTTCAAGCGCAATGGCCGCCACAGGCAGAGGACACATCACGCGATCGTCGATCTCGCGCGTGATGCCGAACTCCTGCGCCAGCGGCAGCGCAACCGCGGCAATGCCGCTGAACATGATCGCCACCGCCATAAGCCCCGAGAGCAGGACCGTGCTGAAGTTGCCGCCCGCCATCGCCGCCGTGGGGTTCATCGCCGCGCCGCCGCTCATGTGCGGCATGATGAACGTAAACACAAACAGGAACAGCAGAGGATTCATACACACGCGAATCGCAAACGGGAAAAGTTCGCGGCGAAGCACATGCAGGTCGCGCAGGAAGAGCCCCGCAAACGCACGAACATACTGCATCGTCTTTGAGCTGCCCGCGGAGACGGGCGCCGGGACCTCAACCTCAACTGTCGCAAGTTCCGTCATTCTCTACTCTCGAAGATCGCGTCCCGTGAGACGAATGAACACCGTCTCCAGGCTAGTTTCAGTGACCGTCAGATCGCGCAGACCATATGGGTTCGCCGCGTGGACGACCTCAGGCAGCAAGCCCTCTGTGCCCTCCGCGAAGATGCGCACTCCTTTAGATGTTGCTTCCACGCTCGCGACACCGGGTTTTCGCTCCAGCTCATCCACCAATAGCGGGATCCCCTGATGGCTCCGCAAATCGAGCTCGTAAACGCGCGCCGCTCCCACCGAACCCTTGAGCGCCGCAGGCGTATCCTCCACCAGAATCTTTCCGTGGTCGATGATCGCAACCCGATCGCACAACTCGTCGGCCTCTTCCATGTAGTGCGTCGTCAGCACCACGGTGATGCCTTCCTCGCGGAGATTCCGCACAGCCTCCCACATCGCGATGCGGCTTTGCGGGTCCAGCCCGGCGCTCGGCTCATCCAGAAACAACACCTTCGGACGATGCGCGATCGCGCGGCCAATCTGCACGCGTTGCGCAAGGCCGCCTGAGAGTTGCGCAGGATACGCCGACGCGCGCTCCGTCAAGTGAAACTGCTCCAGCAGCCTGTTCGTTCTCTCCCTCGCCTCGGCACGCGAAAAACCAAAGTACAGGCAGTGGAAGAAGATGTTTTCGTACACCGTGCACGCACGGTCGAGCGTGTTGTACTGCGGCACAACCCCGATCTGCCTTCGTGCCTGTGCCGGAGTTTTCACGACATCGATTCCCGCGATCCGTACCCTACCCTCGGTCGGCAACGCCCGCGTCGTGCAGATGCTGATTGTCGTCGTCTTTCCCGCGCCATTCGGGCCCAGCAGGCCGTACAGCTCACCAAGACGCACACTGAGATCGATCCCATCGACGGCAACCACACGCTGCTTGCCGTCGTATATCTTCTTCAGGCCTTCGATCTCAACGATCATCCCTGGTCCTCTCCGTGCGTAACGTCTCAGGTTACACGAAAACAGACCCGTTACTGAAACTGCGGTTCGACCTTTGCGCCCTCAACCACGGCGTCACCGGGACTCAACACAATAGCATCGCCCACCTTCAGGCCCCCAACCACCTCCGTCACTGTTCCCAGGTCGCGCCCCAGCACAATCGAACGGAAGTGCACCACATTGTTTGCGTCGATCACCACCGCCTGCGGCCCCGCCGTGCGGATCACCAGACCATTGGCCGGCAACAGCACCGGAGCAGCCCCCCCCGCAGGAACATCGAAGACCGTCGTGGCATACATGCCCGGCAGAATCCGGCCGTCGTTCTTCAGATCGACCTCCACCAGCAGCGTCCGCGTGCTCGGATCAATGCTCTGGCTCGTGCGGGCGATCGTTCCTGAATAGACCTTGCCGGGGAGCTCGCGGAGCGTAACCCGCGCCGCATGTCCGTTCGCCAGCCCAACAGCGCTGGCCTGCGGAACATTCGTGAAGACGCGCACCTTGTCCGACTGCCCGATGGAAAACATCTCCGTCACGCTGTTCTGGCTTCCCGAGCTGATCAGCGATCCACGATCAATGCTTCGCGCCAGGATCACCCCATCGAACGGCGCCGTCACCCGCGCAAACGTAGCCTGCTCCGCCAGCGAACGAACGTTGGCCTCTCCAGCCGCTATATTCGCCTTCGCCGCATTCACGTTCGCAATATCGACATTGGCCTGCGCCAGTCTCTGGTCCGCGTCCTGCTGCGAGACAACACCCTGTTTCACCAGCCCCTGCCAGCGCTCGTTGGTCACCTTTGAGAGCGCCGCATTCGCCTCCATCTGCTGCAACTGCGCCTTCTGCTGCAACACCGTCGCCTTTGCCTGCATCAACGCCTGCGCCGTCTGTGGGTCGTCGATCTCCGCCAGCAGTTGCCCGCGACGTACGCGGTCGCCGATATCGACGTACCGCGCCTTCACGTACCCTGAAGTACGCGCGTAGACCGGCGTCTGATCGAAGGCCTGCACCGTGGCTGGCAGCTCGATGTGTCCGGTGGGATCTCCCTGTACCACCCGCGTGACAAGCACCGTCGGCGGTCCCGCGGCAACCTTCGCCTCTGCCTCCAGCGCGTCGCGATGACGCAGCTTCGGCAGCAGAAACAGAACGCCAACCACGATCAGCAGGAGAAAGAACGCCGTCATCCCCACATAGGGAGCGCGGCTGTTGCGGTTCGTATCGGCCTCAGTATGTTGCGTCATCGTCCTCTCACCATCGTGCCGGTTACTCCGGCACCTCTTCCATGTGCATCTTCACCGGCTGACGGCTGCGCAGGCGGCTGTAGATCAACGGCACAATCAACAATGTCGTCACGGTCGCCACAATCAGGCCGCCAATCACGGCGCGGCCCAGCGGGGCATTCTGCTCTCCGCCCTCGCCCAGCCCCAGCGACATCGGCAGCATCCCGATGATCATCGCGAACGCCGTCATCAACACCGGCCGCAGTCGCGTCGCACCTGCCGAGGACGCCGCCTCAAGCGCCGTCATGCCAGCCGCCCGTTGATCGTTGGCAAACGTTACCATCAGGATCGAGTTCGCCGTCGCCACGCCCACCGTCATAATCGCTCCCATCAGCGAAGGCACGCTGAAGGTCGTTCCCGTAACAAACAGCATCCACAGAATGCCGCACGCCGCTCCCGGCAGCGCCGTCAGAATGATGAACGGATCGAGCCAGCTCTGAAAATTGATCACCATCAGCAGGTAAACCAGAAGCACCGCAAAGATCATTCCCAGCCCCAGCCCGGTAAACGACTGGCGCATGCTCAGCACCTGTCCCCGCACCGTGATCTGCGTGCCCGGAGGCACCAGCTTCCTGTACTTGTCGACGATCCCGTCGATATCGCTGCCCACGCCTCCCAGGTCGCGCCCATGTACGCCCGCAAAGATGTCGAAGACCGGCTGCACGTTGTAGTGGTTCGTCACCGCGGGGCTGAACCCGCGATCAATCCGCGCAAGGTTGTTCAATAACTGCGGCCCAGGCGCAGCGGAGGAGGAAGAATCAGTCGTACTGCTGCGCGAAGTCCCTCCCGCCGTAATGGGAATGCTCGTCAGCGCCGCAACGGAGTCCATCTTGTACTGCGGCGTCTGTACCACTACTTGGTAGTTCACCCCATTCTGCGGGTTGAGCCAGAAGTTTGGCGACGCCTGGCCGCTGCCGGCAAGCGCAAACAACATACTGTTGGCAACATTGCCTTCCGTCAGCCCAATCGACTGCGCGCGGCTGCGGTCGACATTCACGCGAAGCTCAGGAGCATAGACCACCTGATTGATGTGCACATCCGTCGCTCCCGGAATCGCGGCAACCTCCTGACGTATCTTCTTCGCCCACTCATAGTTCGGATAAAACGCCCTGCCGCTCACCTGAATGTCCACCGGCGCCGGCAGTCCAAAGTTCAGAATCTGGTTCACGATATCCGACGCCTGAAAGTAGAAGGTGACGCTGGGAAACCGCTTGTGCAGCACCTCGCGCAGCTTCCGTCTGTACTCCGCCGTCGGCCGATGGCCCTCGTGCAGCGAGACCAGCACCTCGCCATCCTGCACATCCATCAGGCTGCCGTCGCCAAATGCCAGGTTGAAGCTGCCATTCGGGATGCCGATGTGGTCCAGGATCAATCCCAGCTCGCCCTCCGGAATCACCTCCCGGATCGTCGCATCCACCTGCTTGAAGATCCCCTCCACCTCTTCAATGCGTGTGCCGGGAGGAGTGCGTACATGCAGGCGAAACGTCCCGGCATCGACGTCGGGAAAGAAGTCCTGCCCGATAAACGGGAGCAGGCAGGCCGAGAGCGCGATCAACAGGGCAAAGCATCCAAAAGAGAACGCCGCATGGCCCAGCACCCAGTCCAGCGCCCCGCGATAGCGGGCGCGGAACCGCTCAAACAGCGCATTGAAGCGGAAGTGAATGCGCCATATCCAGCTCGCATTCGCAGGCGCCGAGCCATGGCCTTCTTCCGACTCATGGTCCTGGTACATATCTACTTCACTGGCCAGAAGAAACTTCACCATCGTGGGGACCAGCGTTCGCGAAAGCAGGTACGACGCCATCATCGCAAAGACCACCGCCATACCCAGCGGCGTAAACAGACTCTTCGCCGCGCCCGACAAAAACACCACCGGCACGAAGACGATGCAGATGGCCAGCGTCGATACAAACGCCGGCACCGCAATCTGCGCCGCTCCATCCAGAATGGCTGGCTCAATCTCCTTGCCCTGCCCCAGATTGCGATGGATGTTCTCGATCTCGACGGTCGCATCGTCCACCAGGATGCCCACCGCCAGCCCCAATCCTCCCAGCGTCATCGTATTCAGCGTCTGGCCCAGGAACTTCATCACAATGATCGAAGTGAGAATCGAAAGCGGGATCGAGATCGCAACAATCACCGTGCTACGCCAGCTTCCCAGAAACAGCAGGATCATCAGCGCTGTCAGGCCCGCTGCAATCGCCGCCTCGCGCACCACCCCCTGAAGGGCCGCGCGCACAAACAGCGACTGGTCGAACTGGAGGTCGATCTTCAGGTCCTTCGACAGCCCCGCCTGAATCACCGGCAGCCGCTCCTTCACCCGCTTGACGATGTCCAGCGTCGAAGCCGAGGACGCCTTCAGGATTGTCAGCAGCACCGCGCGTTTGCCATTGACGCGGACGATGTTCTGCTGGATCGCCGACCCCTCATGCACGTGGCCGATATCGCGCATGTACACCATCGCGCCGTTCAAACTGCGGATCGGAATATCGTTGAGCTGTTCCAGCACCTGCGGACTCGCATTCGTCCGCACAATATAGTCCGTCGTCCCCACCTTGGCCGTGCCCGCCGGAAGAATCAGATTCTGCGCCGTCAGCGCACCCACCACATCGGTCGGCGACAGACCCTTGGCATAAAGCTGCCCCATGTCGAGGTCGACCATGATCTGCCGAGCCTTGCCGCCATAAGGCGCCGGCACTTGCGCCCCCTGCACCGTCGCCAGTTGCGTTCGCACAAACTGAAGCCCAAGATCGTACAGGTCCGACTCCGACAGCTTGTCGCTCGACATCAGGGCCTGAAGAATCGGAACATTCGACGCGCTGAACTGAAGGATGAACGGCGGAGTCGTCCCCGGCGGCAGAATGCGCAGGATCGTCTGGTTGACCGCCGTCACCTCGGCAACCGCCGCCTCAATCTTCGTTCCCGGCTGGAAGAATATCTTGATGACTGAGATGCCGCTCACCGACTGCGACTCGATATGCTCGATGTCGTTCACCGTCGTCGTCGCGGCGCGCTCGCTCACCGTCGTGAAGCGCTTCTCCATCTCGTCCGGGCTGGTTCCCGGATACGTCCAGACCACGGTCACTACGGGAATGTCGATTACAGGGAAGATGTCCGTGCTCATCGTCTCGATGCTCACGATCCCCAGAACCAGTATCAGCACCGCCATGACGACGAAGGTGTACGGTCGCCGGAGTGCCAGTCGAACAATCCACATAGCAAAAAAGTCCTTCTCTTCTATTGGCGGGCTGAGTTGTTATCTGTTTGAGACGATGGCGGCTAATCCATTGTTTCACGTAAGCTCATGACGCTGCACGAATAGCAGATCACCCACAGGCTCTTGTCTATCGACGCAAGCGGGGGCAACGGCATTTATCAGCATTTTTGATAGACGCGCCACAACCCCTTTCAGCGCAAACCAGTGAAGGCCTCGCTGGCTGTAGTAGGCCGAAGGCCCGGGTCCACGAGAGCGCAATAAGCGGCGTCGCTCTGTAGTCGCCCGCCGTCCAGGGGCCGAAGCCCCGTTCCATATCAGCCCAGGCCGAAGGCCTGGGTTCCGGCAAGGCGCGATCCGAGGGCTGAAAGCCCGCCACAATGGCGGTATCCAAACCCAGAAGAAAGCCTACATCTCGCCGATTTGTCACACTCACGGCGTAAAATGGATACATGTCGCGTGGATGGGAGAGTAAATCCGTGGAAGAACAACAGGCACAGGCATCGGCTCCAAAACCCGACGTCAAGGAAAACTCCGCCGAGACCGCCGAGCGCAAACGCAAACTCCAGGCGCTTGAACTGCAACGCGAGCGCATCCTCTCGGAGAGAACCTCAAGCCCCCACCGCCGTTCCGCCCTCGCCTACGCGCTGGCCGACATCGAGGAAAAGCTCGCCGAGCTGGGCTGGACTGTCCACATGTAGCCATCCCAAAAACGAAGAAGGCCGCCGGAGCGGCCTCCTCCTCTATGACGAAATGCTTCTATTGCGGCGGATTCGACGTCCCCGTCGCATTCGGTTGCGCCGGAGCCGCTGGCGGCGCCGCGGCATCCGGCCCCTGCTGCTGGACCCCGATGGCATCGCCCGACACCACCAGTTGCACACGACGGTTCAGCGCCCGCCCCTTCGCGGTGCTGTTATCGGCCACCGGCTTGGCCATGCCATACCCCGTCGCGACGATGTTGTCCGGCTTCACGCCCTGCGTCACCAGAAAATCCCTCACCGCCCCCGCGCGATTCTCCGACAGCTTCTGGTTGAACTGTTCGCTGCCCACGTTGTCGGTATACCCCTCCACCTGAAGCTTCAGCCCCGGATACGCCTGTAGAATCCCTGAAACCTTGGCCAGGCTGATCTGCGTTGCGGGCTTCAGATTGTACTTGCCCGTCTCGAAGAGCACGTCCGACATATTCACAATCAGGCCCCGGGCCGATTCGCTCGTAGCCAGTACGCTGTTCAGTTGTGACAGCAGACGCTCCCTGGCTTCCTTTGCACTGTCCGCGCTCTTGGCTGCCGCAGCCGCCTGGGCCTGCGCCTGTGCGGCCTGTGCCTGCGCAAGAGCAGCAGCTGCCTCCGCGCGCGCGCGCTGCGCATCCGCCTGCGCCTGTGCCGCCTTCGCTCGCTCGGCATCAAGAGCAGACTGCTGCGCCTGCGTCTCAGCCTGCTGCTGGGCCAGTTCCGCATTCCGCTGACGTTCCGCCGCCTGCTTCCGCAGCGTCACCAGCCGGGCATCCTCGGCCCTCTGCACCGCCTGACGAGCGTAAGTGATCCCCATCTTCTGATCGGGCTTCTTTCCGGTAAGAATATCGGTGGCGTTCTTCAGATCGCGCATCGACTCGCGATAGATGTCCTGCGCATACTTCTCCGCCCCTGCATCCTGCGCGATGCGGATCGCATTGTTGGCCTCATACAGCTCAAGAGGATACTTCTCATTCCGCGTAATCGGGTCCAGTACCGACTTCGACCCAGCCGTCTCCGCATACGTCCCGCGCGGCAGCAGCATATAGTGCGCGTTCACCTTCTCCAGCACGCCCGTCGTCTTGTCCTGAATAATCTGGTTTTCCAGAACCACCACATCGCTCGGCTGCGTCACCGAAAAGTACGGCTCGGCCGTCACTACCAGCCCGAACGACTGCAACGCCGTGGTCACCGTAATGTTGTTCTTCGTCCCTGAAGGCAAGACCTCGCCCAGGTTGTTTGGCCTGCCATCGGGGGTAATCGCCCAAAGCACATAGGTCAGATACTCGCGGCCAAAGCCGTTGGCCGGCGTCAGTCCCTGAAACCTGGCGTCGATCACGATACCGCCGCGTTCGCTCGTCACCTTGGCCTCGCCCTTGGCCATCGGCAGCAGAGCCGTCCCCTTGAACGCGATCTTCGTCGACCCGCTGCGGTGCAGATAGTTCACCGCATCCAGGTCGCGCTGCACGACCTTCACCTTATAGAGGTAAACCCCCTCCGACTCCTTCGTAATCTTGTTGTCGTCACCGGGCGCCTGCTGCGCCATCGGGTTCGGCTCCTGCGCCGCAAGCAAAACAGAAGAACCCGCCGCCATTCCAACAACGATCAAAACCGCAAAGACCAGTCGGCCTGCAACGTTCATCATGCACTTTCTCCTTGAGCAATCGGCGAACCTCGCCGGCCACGCCGCCATTCTGAGCTACGCCCCTTCGCGTCGTCATTCTGACCCTCGAGCGAAGCGAAGGGGAAGATCCCGTATTTCTCTTCTGCTTCCACTCCAACACAGCCCGGCGAAATCTCCAAAGACTGCCATTAACTGCTAAAACTGCTAAGGCGAGGCTTTTCATCTCTTTTGAGAGAAAAGCCTCGCCTTAGCAAGTCTCACGCAGACTACGCGTGCTGATGCGTATTCGACCGATGCACAAAGTGATACGGCGGCCAGGGACCAGAGAGCTGCATCTGGCACTCTTTCATCTGTTGCAGCGCCGACGTGTACTTGTTCTGATACCGCTCGATCGTCTTGTTATCGATCAGGTGGGCGATATCGAGAAGCATCTTGCCCGACTCCATCCGCTTGCAGGTAATCTCCTCTGCCAGCGGCAGGAACATCCGGTGCATCTGCACCGAGAGGGCACGCGCCTTCGACTGGCGCTCCCTCTGACGGCTCGCGCTCTCGCGCAGACTCGTCAGGTACTGCTGACCCACCGTCATATCCCGGAAGGCCGTTCCCGGGCAGATGTCGTCGACCAGCACCTTCAGGTGCATCTCCGCCTTGCCCCGCAGCCGCTCGACATTCGCTAAAAAATGCCGCTGGTTCGACCGGACAGAGCGGCGAAGCGAGTCGTCATCCTGAAATGTCGTTCCAAACCGGAATGGCAGAACCGTAGAGTGTTTGAAGCAGTCCGCAATGACCCGGGCGTGGTCTTTTTGCGATTGTTGATCCATACGGGCGCTGTCTTCTGCGCTGTGCTCGGAGACAATGACCGCCAGGTCACTGGCGGGAAAAAGAAATGTTTGATTGCCAAACAGGCCCGTGACTCCGGTAAGTGGCATCGGCCGGCGATGACGGCTCAGCTCCGGAAAGGCCAGTCTCTCTGCGATGCAATAGGCATACCAAGCCATTTGTCCTACCTTTCTTTGAGACGCTCCAAGGGCGCAACCGCCCATGCGAGCAGCTTGTTTGTAACTCACACTGATACGAAAGGTGTCAGCAAGCGATTCATCTGCAATATGTTCTGCATTCTGGCGCGTGCGCGATAAGCGAACTGAACCGAATCCGAAAGGATAGTATTCCTATCGAAAGACGGTTGGCAACACTCCAGCATGGAAAATGCACCGAAAACCCTCCTGCTGCATCGCTGATCTGCGGATAGATCGCCCCTTACAGGTAAAATCGTTGAGTCCTGCCCCTATGGACGCAACCCTGATCCCCGAAAACCCTATCTAAAATCCGTGAGTTACAACAATCTTTAGAACTGGCCTGGAACGACTGATGACACCTTCCAAGAAAAAACTTTTGCCTCTCTGCGTTCGCGGGCTGGCCTCCCTTACCCTGGGCCTGATCTCCTTTCTCTCCGCAAGTCCCACCCCCGTTCTCGCCCAGAGCCCGTCCACCAAGCCCGCTCCCCCGCCCCCCGACGTCGTCGTCTTCAAGAACGGCGACCAGTTGACCGGCAAGCTCGAGCGCAGCGTCGGCACCAGTCTCGTCTTCAAGAGCGATGCCGTCGGCGAAGTGACCATCCCCCTCGACAAGGTCAAAGAGATGCGCTCGGCCAGCAACTTCGTGGTCCTGAAGAAAGACGAGAAGATCACCCGGCAGCCCAGGCAGGCCACCGCCATCACCATGGTCGACGACTCCGTCAGGGAAACCGCCTCGGGCGAGACCATTCCCTCGAAAAACATCGCCTATATCGTCGACGGTGCAACCTATAACAAGGAGCTCAACGGCAACCCAGGCCCCTTCAAGGGATGGAACGGATCCATCACCGGAGGAGCAACCGTCCTACAATCAACTTCTTACGGGCAGACGTTTACCCTGGGAACTTCGCTCGTCCGCACTATCCCCGAGGCCGCTTACCTTCCCCTGCGCACCCGCAGCACCTTCAACCTGCTGGAGACCTACGGCAAACTGACGCAGCCCGTCATTCCCAACCCAACCAACCTGCCCGACTCCGTCGCAAAGACCAACATCTTCCACACCGACTTCGAGCACGATAAGTACTTCACCTCGCGCTTCTACATGCTCGGCGGCGTCTCCTACGACCACAACTTCTCCCAGGGCCTCGCCCTCCAGCAGATCTACGGGGCTGGCGCCGGCTACACCATCCTTCTGGACTCCGTGCAGCAGCTCGACGCCAAGGCCGACGTTCACTACGAGCGCCAGCACTTCACCCAGTACCCACTACCCGCCGTCTCAAGCCCCGACCAGAATCTGATCGGCTCCACCTTCGGCGAAGCCTACAAACGCACACTCCCGGGCAAGATTCTCTTTACGCAGAGCGGGACCTACATCCAGTCGTGGAACAACACCAACGCCTGGTCCACGATCGGCGCCTTTGGCCTCGCGCTGCCTGTCTACCACCGCTTCAGCCTGAGCGTGAACTTCCTCGACAACTACCTCAACAATCCGGCCATCGGATTCAAGAAGAACTCCATGCAGTTCATCACCGGAGTCACGTATACCCTCCGCTAGAAACGGCACGGCTACAAACATCGATGGCCCCGAATTTATCCGGGGCCATCGACTTTTAATTAATAGGGTCTTCCGTTATCCCTGAACATCCGGGGAACTCTACTGTCCTTCCAGAATCTGCTTCACCGGGTCAGGCATCTCCTTGTCCGCATTCTTCAGCAGCAGACTCACCTGCCACATCTCGGTCTCTGAGAGTGTGCCCTTATACGACGGCATACCGGTAAGCCGGATACCATTAGCAACCCGCCAATAGGTCTCGCCGGGCTCGTCATCACTTACGCCCACCACTTCGGACTTCTCATGCTTCTTCCAAAGCTGGGGTGCCGATGGATACATCTTCGCCGCAAAAACTACGTCGTGGCCGGGAGTTCCGTGGCAGCTCGCACACTGTGCTTTATAGATATGCGCACCCGCCTCAAAGACATCTTCGCTTACCCCAAACGGAGGGTCTTTCTTCTCGCGATCGATGCGGCTGTGCAGCGGCAGGCGAACCAGCTCCTTTTCAAACGGAAATGCCTTATCTGCTACCGCAACCGGCAATGCTGAAAAACGCAGATAGAGAAATCCGCCAACTGCTACAGCCGTCACTCCCAGCAGAAAACCCCAAAACAGCTTCGCCATCGGTTTCGCTCCTAATCGTGCCTATTTGCCTTCCAGAATGTTTATCACCGGATCGGGCAGTTCTGTACCGGCATTTTTCAGCAGAAGCGTAACCTGCCATATCTGCGTGTCGGGAAGCGTTGTGGCGAACGGAGCCATCCCGGCCTTATGCCGTCCGTGAGCGATCTGCGTGTATATGTCGCCGGGATCTTTTGCGCTCACACCGATAGCCCCTCCCTTCCCTTTCTTCCACAACTGGGGTGACGCAGGCAGTGAGTGACCGCCCAGCGTCGCATCGTGTCCGGGCGTCCCATGGCAGCTCGCACACCGGGCGCGATAGACGTGCGCCCCACCCTCGAAGACATCCTCGCTGGTCCCAAACGGCGGGGTCTTCTTCGCCGACTCAACCGCAGTCTTCGACGGATCGCCCGAATGATCGGGGCCAGAAGACTCCCCGGTCAGCCCCGCGGGCATCGACGGCAGCTTGCCTCGCAGAGCAGACGGGTTCTCTCCATAGTGCAGCCAGGCATACCCCGCCCCTGCCGCCCCTGCCACACCAAGCAGGAACCCCATGAAGACCTTCCCCGCGCCGCTGCCCTTGCCGCTCTTTCTTGCCATGAAAAATATCTACCCCTTTGCGGCGCGATTCCGGCCCGCGCGCACTCACAGGACCGCCGTCAATGTTCTAATAAGAACTGGCCCGCGGTTTGAGTCTCTCCGGCGGCGCGGCCCCCGGTTCCACCATAGCAAGAGCCCAGCCAGTGCAGGAGTATTCGTTGATGTTCGGTTTCAGGTTCAGTGTGAGGTCTGTCGCAACCCTCTTGATCGCCACCGCCGTTGCAAGCACAGCCACTTCGCTTGAGGCGCAGTCGGCCCATCGCACCCGTCGCGAGTCCAACGCCAACCGCAAGGCGCGTATCGAACGCACCATCCAGGAGACCTACTCCCACCAGTGGGAGGTCGGCGGCGGCGGCGGCTATCTCCGTTTCCGCTCCGGCGAGTTCCTGCAGAAGAACAACGAGGTCACCTTCTGGGTCTCCGGAACCCGCTACTTCAATCCGAAGTTCGGCATCCTGGGTGAAGTGCAGGGCTCCTACGGCAACGCCAAAGTCGGCAACACGATCTATAACATCGAAAACCCGCAGATCTCGCAGTACACCTTCAAGTTTGGCCCCGCCTATCGCGTCTACGTGAAAGAGAAGTACGCGGCCACGGTCTTCGGCGCCGCCGGTGCAGGCATCGGCAAGTTCGACTCAGGTTCGAAGGGCATTCCCGCCACCGCCCTCGGCCTGTGGCCCTCGGAGACGCGCGCCGTCTTCTCGGCTGGCGTCAACCTCGACTACAACTTCTACCCCAACCTCGCCTTTCGCGTGACCCCCCAGTACCTGGGCTCCACCTGGGGCGGGAAGCTGCAGAACAACGTCGGGGTGAACGTCGGCATCGTCTATCGCTTCGGGCACATCAAGTAGCTTGATATCAAGATAACGGCCGAACTCCGACGCTAAGTAATTTTGGCATGGGGTTCGGTCATATTCTTTGGGTCGAGAATCTCGGCGATCTGCTCCTCGCTCAACAGCTTCTTCTCGCGCGCGATTTCCACAATCGACCGCCCCGACGCGACCGACTCCTTCACCAGCTCCGCCGCCTTGCGGTAACCGATGTATGGGTTGAGCGCAGTCGCCAGCGCAATGGTGCTGGAGGCGTAGAAGGCGTTGCGCTCCTTGTTGGCCGTAATCCCCTGAATACAATGCACATCCAGCTCACGCAGCGTGTTGGTAAGAATAGTGATCGACTGAAGCGTGTTGTGAGCCATCGCGGGCATCATCACGTTCAGCTCAAGCTGCCCCGCCTGCACCGCCATCGCGGTCGCCGTGTCATTGCCGACGACCTGAAAGCAGACCATCGCGGTCAGCTCCGGAAGAACGGGGTTGACCTTGCCCGGCATGATGCTCGAGCCGGGTTGCAGGCTGGGCAGATGAATCTCGTTGAGGCCGGTGTTCGGCCCCGAAGACAGCAGCCGTAAGTCATTGGAGATGCGGATCATCTCCAGCGCCAGCGTGCGCAGCGCTCCCGAGACCTCGGCCATCGGCGCGCAGGACTGCATGGCATACCGCAGGTCGTAGGCGGAGTGCAGCTCCAGCTTCGCGATCTTCGCCAGCTTCGCCACGGCCCGGGCGCGGTAGTCGGGATGGGTGTTGATCCCCGTCCCAACCGCCGAGCCTCCGAGGCCGAGCGAGTGCAGCGTAACGGCGTTGCGTCGGATCGCAACAGACGCCTCTTTGACTGCGACAGCGTAGGCTTTGAACTCCTGCCCGAGGGTGATAGGCACGGCGTCCTGCATGTGGGTGCGGCCAGCCTTGAGGATGTCTTTGAACTCGTCGGCCTTTTTGGAAAAGCTTGACGTCAAGCTATCCAGAACCAGATACAGATCTTCGAGCGCCAGCAGCGCCGAGAGCCGCATAGCCGTGGCGAAGACGTCGTTGGTCGACTGGCCATAGTTGACGTGGTCGTTGGGGTGGACCTTCTTGTAGGTGCCCAACGGCTCGCCCAGAATCTGCCCGGCGCGGTTGGCGAGCACCTCGTTGGTGTTCATGTGCAGGCTCACGCCCGCCCCCGCCTGGAAGACGTCGACGACGAAGTGCTCATGGTGCTTGCCGTCGAGCACCTCCTGCGCCGCCTGCGCGATGGCCCTTCCCTGCTCCGGCGTGATGAGGCCAAGCTCGGCGTTGGCCTCCGCTGCCGCGAGCTTGATCATCGCCAGCGCGCGGATGAGGAACGGGCTCGGCCTCAGGCCGCTGATGGGAAAGTTGGCTACAGCTCGTGTGGTCTGCGCTCCGTAGAGGGCAGAGGCGGGGACTTCAACTACACCTAACGAGTCGGTCTCACTACGCTTTTTCGACATCGCTTTTATCTCCTGCAGATTGGATGTCGTAGAACATCGCAAACTTAGGTATTAAACCTAAGAAATGCGGTAGGGCCTACCTCGTCATCGATTTTCTTAAGTTCCGCGACAAAATTGTCCACCGCCGCAGCCTCAATAGGTGCATGTAGAGTTACCGTTTGGTTTGCTCCATTTCGAGTACCAGTTAGTACGGTGAGCGTAACTGCCATATGACCTGCAAGATCGATTTTGTGCAAACGAACTGAGGCTCCGCCACACCCGGCACCATCAAGATCGCCTAGTATGAACTCCCGTACATCGCTTGGCCTTTGCGGAAACCCGTCAAAGACATGAGCCATCTCGGGGAGGACTCCATAGGAGAGATAGATATCGGCTGTCCCACCAAATTCTCCGTTCCACGATGACAGTCGTGCCTCAACCATATCGTTGTCTTTCCAGATCAACTTTAGTAATAAACCTCGGTCCATTAGACCCTTTCGATAACCGCGCATCTGAAATGACAACCACGACAACGATACTTCAGAAACCCTAGAATGATGGTGCCATGGCCACCATCAAGCAAGCCGATTTCGTCCAGTCCGTCGCCGACGCGTTGCAGTACATCAGCTACTACCATCCTGAGGACTTCATCACCAACCTGACGCGCGCCTATGAGCTGGAGCAGTCGCCTGCGGCGAAGGACGCGATGGCGCAGATCCTCATCAACTCGCGCATGTGCGCCGAGGGGCATCGGCCCGTCTGCCAGGACACCGGCATTGTGACCGCCTTTGTGAAGGTAGGCATGGAGGCTCGCTGGGACAACGACGGGAAGCCGCTGATGACCGTGCAGCAGATGGTCGACGAGGGCGTTCGCCGCGCCTACCTGCTGCCGGACAACAAGCTGCGGGCTAGCATCCTGGCCGACCCGGCGTTTTCGCGTAAGAACACGGGCGACAACACGCCTTCTGTCGTCTCGGTGGAGATGGTCACGGGCGGCGACGTGGATGTGACGGTCGCGGCCAAGGGCGGCGGGTCCGAGGCGAAGTCGAAGTTCGCCATGCTGAATCCCTCGGACTCGATTGTGGACTGGGTGCTCAAGACGGTGCCGACGATGGGCGCGGGGTGGTGCCCGCCGGGGATGCTGGGCATCGGCATCGGCGGCACGGCGGAGAAGGCGATGGTGATGGCGAAGGAGTCGCTGATGGACCCGATCGACATGCAGGAGCTGATCGCGCGCGAAGCAGCCGGCGAGCCTGTCAGCAAAATAGAAGCCCTTCGCATCGAGCTTTACCGCAAGATCAACCAGCTCGGCATCGGAGCGCAGGGGTTGGGCGGGCTCACAACGGTTCTGGACATCAAGATTCTGGACTACCCGACGCATGCGGCGAACCTGCCGATTGCGATGATCCCCAACTGTGCGGCGACGCGGCACGCACACTTCCACCTCGACGGCTCGGGGCCGGTGGCGCTGGAGCCGCCGTCGCTCGAGAGCTGGCCGGAGCTGACCTACGACACATCCAAGGCTCGGCGCGTGAACCTCGACACCGTCACCCGCGAAGAGGTGAAGACGTGGAAGCCGGGCGAGGTGCTGCTGCTGAACGGCAAGCTGCTAACCGGCCGCGACGCCGCGCACAAGCGCATGACCGACATGCTGAACAAGGGCGAGAAGCTGCCGGTGGACTTCACGAACCGATTCATCTACTACGTCGGCCCGGTGGACGCCGTGCGCGAAGAGGCCGTCGGCCCCGCAGGCCCCACGACCGCCACGCGCATGGACAAGTTCACGCGGCAGATGCTCGAGCAGACGGGTCTGCTGGGTATGGTGGGCAAGGCCGAGCGCGGTCAGGCTGCAATCGACGCCATCGAGGAGTTTGGCGCGGTGTACCTGATGGCCGTGGGTGGCGCGGCGTACCTCGTCTCGAAGGCGATTCGAAGCAGCAAGCTGCTGGGCTTCGGCGACCTGGGCATGGAGGCGATCTACGAGTTCGACGTGGTCGACATGCCGGTGACGGTGGCAGTGGACTCGAAGGGCACGAGCGTGCACCAGACAGGGCCGGCAGAGTGGCAGGCGAGGATCGCAGGTGCGCTGGGCGGGGTGCCGATTCTGCAGTAACCCCCTCCCCCTGTTTTGGGGCAAAGTATTCATAAATCATGCTTTAGCCTTGGACTTCGGTCTTTGCTTCGCCGGTAAAGTGTTGAAAACCCTGAGATGCGAGATGCGTAAAGCGGTAAAGTCTTGAATCGATTGGGTTAAAGAGAAAGCCCCTTGAGAGATGATCTCAAGGGGCTTTTGTTTCTTCTTCAATTGTATCTGTTCGGGGCAACTGATCGGTAGATTTATGTTGTTTATATTCAGTAATTTATACCCGATAGGGTTTGACAGGTTTTTGGCATGAACCCTGGCGACGTAACGAGTCACCGCGAGATAGTGAATGGCCTGAGACCATTCGAGCGGTTTTCAACTCCGTCCTGCAGTGTGTTATCGCAGCCCACTGGAAATTGTCTTTCAACTGAAGCTGACTAGATGATAGGGTGGCCAAGACCCTATGAATCTTGTATCACTTGTATCAATCGCCCCGACACGGGCCTGCCGGTCGCTTTGCCCTGCCCACGCAACACTGGACGGCGTCAGATCTCTGCTGCTCGTTGCCATGTCCGTCGCGATTCTTCTTTTGACGGGAACGCGGGCTCTCCGTGCGCAGAGTACGATACATGTTCCAGCAGACCAACCCACCATACAGGCTGCCATCGATGCGGCTCAGAATGGCGACACTGTCCTGGTTGCGCCTGGCACGTACTACGAAAATCTCCTGGTTCAGAACAAATCGATTACTGTCCGAAGCGACAAAGGAGCAGCGCTGACGATCCTGGACGGCGGCAAAAAGAATGTGGTCGCTAGTATTTACGCCAGTGTTGGGTTCAACATTACCCTCGACGGCTTCACCATCCAGAACGGAGCCACTTCGCTTTCACCCTCTAATGGCGGAATCGTTGCATACGGCTTTGCCACCATTCAGAACAACATCATCCGCTCAAACTGGGGTTATGGCATCACTGTTCAAGGCGGAAGCGTAAACATCCTCAATAACCATGTCATCACAACCGCTCCAAGTGCCAGCCAAGGTTACTGCTATGTGTACGCGCTGAACGGCATCAATCTGGTCAGCAACATGCTCGCTGGTCAGATTACGCAGGTGCAGACTCGCATCAGCGGCAACCTCATCGAAGGCGATGGCACCTTCTGTTCTGGCCCGGGCATAGGCGTGACCGCTACCAGTCCCGTTCTCATCGAGAACAACATAGTACGCGGAACTACCAGAGGAATTGGTGTAAGCGATGGCCAGCGCGCCGATGACGATGTGCACGTCATTGTTCGTCAGAACCTGATCTATAACAACCGCTACGGCGGTTTGTATTTTGATTATTTTCCCTTCTTTGGTTCTACCCCTTATGGCGTAGCGCCGGTTACCATGGTCGCCACCAACAACACCCTCTACAACAACGTCACTTCCGGTACGTATTACGACAACACAGGTGGCGGCCCACTCGCCGAGGTTGTTCTCGGCGATTTTTACTCGCGGATGGCCTTGTTCAACAACCTAATCATTGGCAATTCCTCCGTCTCCCCTGTCATCAATTGCTCTTCCACAGGAGGAGTATCCAGCGTCAATCGAACTCCGCCCATCTTCGACCACAATGACATTTACAACGCGCAACCTTCCTCTGCTGCGCTCTTTCTGAACGATTGCGGATACGCCGCATCCTTTATCGGACTCAACGGCAACATCTCCGCAAATCCGCTCTTTGCCTCTTCCACGGACCTGCATTTGAGCCGTTCATCGCCGTCAGTCGACGCTGCGAATAATTCGGCCTTCGGCATTGCCGACACTGATCCCGATGGAAACCCACGCGTGCAGGATGCAAAAGGCATCGGCTATCCCGTAATCGACATGGGTGCTTACGAAGCCTCAGGCTCCCAGGCTCCGGCCATTTCCACCCTTACACTTACCCCCTCTACCTACTATCAGCTCAGGCCGGAGCCAATTACCCTGACCGCGATTCTGCGCTCGCCCAGCGGCCCCGTCTCTGCTCCCATCACCTTTCTTCAGGATGATGTTCCTCTCCCTCCCGTCAATGCTGACGCAACCGGCACCGCGACGATCAGTCTCCCCAAACTCCCGGCAGGCATCTACCGGTTCACCGCAAGCTACGCCGGCTCTACGTCTCTTTCTCCTGCAACAAGCACCGTCGTTTATGTGCGTGTTCCGGCGCCGCAGTCAACCCTTGTTCTCACCCCGTCCCCCAATCCCGCGGCTTACAAGCAATCGGTTACTTTTACGGCCACCGTCACCAGCACCGCGTCTCCTACCTCGCCACCCTCCGGCATCGTGGCATTCACTGAAAGTGCTTCTATCCTCTCCAACCAAGCCCTGGTGCCGGGCACGGGCAACACAGCCGTAGCTACGTATTCCACCAGTACCCTTACTCCAGGCGTTCACAACATCACCGCCACCTTTTCTCCCACACCGAGATTCGATGGGGACAGCCAGACTGTGCAGGTAAGCATCACCGGCAACTCGACATGTGGCACTCTGGTCTCCTCCGCCAATCCAGGGACCCTTGGCCAGTCCATCACCTTTACCTCCTCGGTCGTCAACACTTGCGGCGGCCTAGCTCCTCCTACCGGATTGGTGTACTTGAGCGACGGTACAAAACTAATTGGAGCAGTGTCATTGACCGCAATAAGCGGTACAGCATCAGCCGCGTCTTTTTCTACCAGCAGCCTGACCTTTGGTACGCATACGCTTACTGCCGCATTTCGGCTTGACCAAGGGCCACAAACCATCACAGCGGCCCTGTTACAGGTCGTCAACCTCCCAACCAGTACAGGCATCACGGCCTCGCCCAACCCGGCAGCTCCCGGCAGCAGCGTCGCCATCACCGCCACGGTGAAAAGTCCCTCAAGTATCCCTACTGGAACTGTCACCATCCTCGACGGTGCTGCACCGATTGCCTCACTCCCTCTCGATGCCCAAGGGAATGCAACACTGAACACATCCGCTCTCGCCATCGGCGTGCACTCGCTCAGTGCCACCTACTCTGGCGATGCGACGCACACCGGAAGCACATCAGCCCCATTGCTCGAGACCATACAGCTTCCCCCAGACTTTACGCTCGCTCTCTCGAACCCACAGTTGACGATCCAGACCCAGCACCACGCAACCACTTCAGTGACGCTCTCCAGCCTCAATGGCTTCGCTGACAGTGTCTCGCTCGCCTGCGGCACGCTCCCCCAGTACGTCAGCTGCAGCTTTACCCCGTCCACATCCGCACTCGCCTCGGGAGGATCAGCTTCTGTTGTCTTGTCCGTGGACACCGATTCTGTTCCTGGCTACGCCATGCGTTTAGATCCCACTCGCCGTTCAGTGGCAACCCTGGCGGTTCTGCTCTGCCCGGTCGGATTGCTCTCTTTCGTAGGACTTCGCTCCCGCGTGCGATCAAGAGTACGCCTCTGCGGCCTCTTCCTAGCGTTCGCCTGTATCGCCGGGATACTTAACGGCTGCGGAGGCAAAGGCGCTTCAGGCAGCGTTCCACCCGTCAGGATTCCGCCATCGGCGACGCCGGGCACATATACGATACCGGTTACAGCGACCGGCACGACCGCCGGAATTACTCGAACCGTGCAGCTGACCTTAACCGTAACACCGTAGCCTTCCCTCTCTTCCGACTCCTGCGCGTTCTATGACTGTTTTTCGGCTGCGTAGGACCCAGGAGGTTCGCGGAACGGCTCTACAGCGATGCGCTCGTAGCGCACTTCCAGTACCGTCAGGTTTTCTTTGCCGCCTGGAGCATCGAGGACGACGCTGTCTCCCTCAGCCGACCTCATGAGCGCGCGCCCCAGAGGGGACATCCAACTGACATGGTTGCGGTCGAGATCGACCTCGTCTGTGCCTACGATGCTCACCGATCGCTCCGCCCCCGCTGCATTGGCATAGAGCACCGTCGCGCCGAAGAATGCTTTCGTCTGGCGCAGGCCCGATCTCGGAGCTTCCGGATCCACCACCTCTGCGGCTTCAATTCGCTTTGAGAGAAAGCGAATGCGTCCATCGATCTGCCGCAGCCGCCGCTTGGCGTACTGATAGTCGGCGTTTTCACTGCGGTCGCCGTTGCCGGCAGCCCACCCCACCACCGCCGCCACGGCGGGGCGGTCTTTGTAGAGAAGAAACTGGTGCTCCTCTTTGAGGCGCTGCAGGCCGCCAGGTGTTATGTAGTTTCTGACTTGCGTTGCCGGCTGGTCCGGTTGTGGGTGCCGGGTAAATCCTTTTCTCATATTGTTAGTTCTACCAGTACGAGGTCAGTGGGTACTTATTTGTTGAACATCCGATAACGGCGTTTACTATTACTCATCATTGAGAGGAGTTGGATGAGGAACGTCGGTCCAAAACTTGCCGCATTCCTGGTTCTGCTATGTGCTGGAGCTTATGCACAACATTCGAACTGGACTCCTGATATGGCTCAGAAAACCCATCAGCAAGGTTACTGGATCGATGCTTCGACCGGCCTCATGTGGGTAGCCCAAGACAGCGATAAGCGCATGGGCTGGCACAAAGCAGCCAAGTATTGCGAAAAGCTGAGGACTCAAGGCTACTCAAACTGGAGACTACCGAGCATTGAGGAACTGGTGAGCCTTGTGAACCTACAGGCATACGCCACCGAACACGTGGGCAGTAGCGACATCATGCGCTGGAACGGCGACCTGCATGTGAATGGAGGTCTTCTACTCAATGGCGATCGACATTGGAGCAGCACGAAGCTCTCACCGAACAAATACTCGGCATTCGACTATCGCGTGGGGAAGACGATGGCCGGATTTGAGGATTGGGCCGAAGGCGACACTATGTATGCACTTTGCGTAAGAACAGTTCAAAAAAATCAACCACCTAATAACCCTTGATCGAAAACTGCTTGATGAACGGATTTGATCACTCCTCATAAGTCGTCTAAAGTCGCTCACTTGAAAGATTGTTGCGGCTTAGGACGAAGCTGCGGCGTTTGCGCTTGCTCTCGGAGGCGTGGTCGATCTTCTTCCAGAAGCCTACGAAGTAATCGACCGCCGAGATGATGGAGACGATGGTCATCCAGTAGATCGCCGTCAGCGCGATGCTGGGCGTGGTGGCGATTTTGCAATAGGGTATCCTTCTTGGAAGGAGCGGCGTTATGAGCAAGTTGGAACGGATTACGCAACAGCCTGAGGTGATGGGCGGTAAGGCGTGTGTTCGTGGAACGCGTGTGACGGTTGGCATGATTGTTGGCCAGATCGGCGGCGGACTTTCCATTGACCAGCTTCTCGAGGACTATCCCTATCTAACCCGCGAAGACATTCTGGAAGCCTTGCAGTATGCGGCCTGGCGTTCTGAAGAACGCGAGGTTCTCTTGGCCACGGCATGAAGTTGCTGGTTGATATGAATCTGTCCCCTCGATGGGTTGAGTTTCTTGCGAGTCAAGAGTTTGAGGCAGTGCACTGGTCAGCGGTTGGACGGGCAGACGCTGCGGATACAGAACTGATGTCATACGCCGCGGCGAACGATCTGATTGTGCTGACACATGATCTCGACTTCAGCACAATTCTCGCTGCAACTCATGGTGAGAAGCCTAGCGTCGTTCAGATTCGAGCCAATGATCTGCGACCCGAAACTATTGGAGCATCCGTTGCCGGAGCGCTACATCAAATGGCGGCTGAGCTCGCGGATGGAGCTCTTCTAACAATTGATCCACAGCGTACAAGGGTGAGGCTACTCCCCTTGAAGTGAACCTGGATCGCCGTTTCCTAGCCGATGCGGGAGGGGTGTTCCGGTGAGGGCTGGGTGGGCTTGGCCTTGCGGCTTAGGACAAAGCTGCGGCGTTTGCGCTTGCTCTCGGAGGCGTGGTCGATCTTCTTCCAGAAGCCTACGAAGTAGTCGACAGCCGAGATGATGGAGACGATGGTCATCCAGTAGATCGCCGTCAGCGCGATAAAGCGCACGGCGATGACGAATCCGCCGTGGAAGTTCGGGAACCAGAGCCAGTAGTCCCAGCGGTGGGCCAGGATGGCGGCGACGACGGAGACGATCTGGATGACGGTCTTCAGCTTGCCGATCTCCGAGGCCTCGATGGTGAAGCCCTCGGTGGCGGCAATGGAGCGCAGGCCGGAGACGAGGAACTCGCGGCCGATGACGAGGACGGCGATCCACGGGGGCACGATGCGCGGGTTGTAGGCCACCAACACAATGTAGGCGGCGGACACCATGAGCTTGTCGGCCAGCGGGTCGAGGAGCATGCCCATGGTGGTGATCTGGCCGCGTTTGCGGGCGAGGTAACCGTCGACTCCATCGGTGATGGCGGCGAGGATGAAGACGAGCGAGGCGATGATCTCCTGCTCGCCGCCGCGCAGGCCGACCTGGCCGTGCCCCTGGAGCGGGAAGGCGGGCGAGAGTATCCAGATGAGCAGCGGGATCGCTGCGATCCGGCTCATCGTGATGGAGTTGGGCAGATTCATCCGTAGTGGTTTGACGCTCCGGGAACCGGAGAGGTGCACCGGAGCGGATACCTGTCATTCTGCCACATTGCAGCAATGGCTCGCCCGCAGATTAACCCTGTGTTACTAAGGCTTTGTCTGGGCTGCCTTTTCGGCTGCGGCGACGGCCTTTCGGAACTCATCGACGGCGGGAACGGAGTGGGGGCGAAGCGCTCCGGGGGCCATGTATCGCCATGCCGGTGGAGCTTCGAGGGGGTGGGCGAGAGTTCCGTTGTAGACGGCGAAGCTGTCTTCCTGCGGGCCGATCTCGGTCTGCATGGAGGGCGTGGCTCCCTGCTGTGTTGCGCCTACAGGATCGGTGTTCACGGGCTGGCCGTGCTTGCCGCCGAGTTGGACACCGTCGTCAGAAGGATTGATGACTCCGGCGCGGTCGTTCTGACGGGGGTCGGGCATGGTTTCGTTGACGAGATGCTTTTGCCCGCGGCGCACGACGATGATGAGGTCGGCGGGCTGACCGGTGAGCATGGGCTCGAACCGCCCCCAGTTCGCCAATGCCTTTTCGACGTCTTTGCGGGCGGTCTGGTTGGCGAGGGGGTCTTCGGGCGAGATGCCGGAGGCAGGGTCGATGACTACGGAGACGGTTTTTGCCGTAAGGACGTAGGGCGGCAGGACTTCCTTCTTGCCTCGCGCGAGGACAGATGGACCTGCCAATAAAGCCGCAACAAGAACTGCCGTGGTTTGAATACGCATCTCCGTCTCCTGCCTGCTGCGAGGGATTTTACTCCGGCGGCTGTTCTTCGGTTGCGATATGCCGATAAAGAGATCGTCTGCCGAATGAGCCTATGCCGATCTTTCGATTCACGATGACGATGCTTGTCCTGCTGACGGCGGTGCGCGTGGGGGGCGGACAGGTTGTGTCGGCGCCTGTGCTTGAGCCGCCGCCTTCGGCCCCGGTTGTGGGGGGGCAGAGCGTCGCGCAGGTGCCGAGCACGGTGTCGCTGCAGATTACGACGCCGCTGACGGTGTTTTACGGCGAGGCTGTGGATGGGCTGGCACAGGTGACGGCGAATGATGGCTCCGCGGTGACGGGAACAGTCACCTTCTACGATGGCCCGACAAGTTTTTGTACGCTGACGCTGGCGGACGGCGCAAGTTGTCCGCCAAGCGTCGCCACGGGGTTTGGCGCGGGGACGCATGTCTTTACGGCGGCGTATTCCGGCGACGCAACGCATGCGCCGGCTACCTCAAACGCCGTGACGGTTGTGGTGAAGCAGGACGCGACGGCGACCACGATGGCAAGCTCTGTGAATCCGATAGCTGCCGGCGGCAACGTGCTCTACACCGCGCAGGTGCAGGGAGAACATGGGCCGGTTGCAGGCAAGGTAGGGTTCTTCGATGGCGCAGTGTCCATGGGATCTGTGGCGGTGGATGGCAGTGGGCGGGCTGCGTTGCCGGTGCTGATGGTCGCTCCAGGAACACATGCGATTACGGCTGTCTATGCGGGAGATGCGAATTCGGTAAGCTCGACAAGCGCGGAGTTGGATGAAGACGTAACGGCAGCCCTGTCGGCGTCGATGACGATGCTGAACGCGAGTACAGACCCGGTGGCTGCGAATGAGAGTATTACCTTCACCGCACATGTGACCGGGGGAACAAACGCTCCTACGGGAATGGTCGCGTTCGTTGAGGGAGGAACGGTGCTTGGCTCCTCGATGCTGAACGCGTCGGGCGTGGCGGCGTGGAGCACATCGTCGCTCAGCGTGGGCGGACACAGTATTGTGGCTCGATACGCGGGCGATGCGTCGACGGCTCCAAGCGTCTCTGGTGTGCTGGCCATGACTGTTACCGCCGTGGCCCAGCCCTCCGACGGCTTCACGCTCAGCGAGAGCGTGGTGACGGTAACCGCAGGGGGTACTGCGGTCGTTCCGGTAAAGGTCGCGGCGGGGTCAATCTTTGCCAAAGCGATGAGCGTGAGTTGCAGCGGGCTGCCGGACGAGGCATCGTGCCTTCTGACAGCGGGCGCTTTGAAGATCAGGACTGTGGCTCCGCGCGACTGTGCGACTCCAGCGCCTTACGGTGCGGCAGGAGTTCCGCTTATCGGGCCGATACTGGCGGGACTGTTTGCGTTTCTTGTGCCGCAGCGGAGGCGCGCTTTGCAGAGTTTGCTGATTGCGCTTTGTGCCGTGCTGGCGATGGGCGCGATGACGGGATGTGGGACGGGGAACTGCACCGATCTTGGCTCGCGGCCGGGAACGTATACCGTAACCGTGACGGGGAGCGCGGGCGGGTTTTCGGTTTCGCAGAAAGTGACGCTGGTGGTGAAACCTTAGAGCACTCGGGTATCGAGGTAGGACGGTCAGAATGCAGGTTCCTCGACTGCGTGCTTCGCACTTTTTGGGGGATCAAGAAACCCCACATCTCAGAATCGAGATGTGGGGTGCCCGATTTCCGTGACAGCGTCAGGCGTAGATGCCGCGCTGGCGCGTGGTGTAGGCCACGCGATCGATAGCGAGCATGTAGGCTGCGATGCGATTGTTGACGTTGTGGTTCTGCGTATAGGCGATCACGTCGTGGAAGCTCTCGGCCATGATGTGGTCGAGCCGCTGGTTGACCTCGACCTCGGTCCAGAAGTAGCCCATGCGGTCCTGCACCCACTCGAAGTAGCTGGTCGTTACGCCGCCAGCGTTGGCGAGGATGTCGGGGATGATGAAGACCTTCTTGTCGGCGAGAATCTCATCGGCGATAGGTGTTGTGGGACCGTTGGCTCCCTCGCAGAGAATCTTGCAGCGAATTTTATCTGCGTTCTTGCTGGTGATGACGTTCTCTGTCGCAGCAGGAACGAGGATGTCGCACTTGTAGGTGAGCAGCTCGTGCGGATCCACGGCCTCGGCGCCGGAGAAGCCGGTGACGGTGCCCGCGTTCCTGCGATGTTCGAGCAGCGCGTGGATATCGATGCCGTTGGAGTTGTAGAGCCCACCGTCGTACTCGGCGATCCCGATGACCGTGTAGCCCTTTTCAGCGAGGAGCCGGGCGGCGTTGGAGCCGACATTGCCGAAGCCCTGCACGATGACGCGGCAGCCTTCGACCGGCATGTTGAGCACCTTCAATGCCTCGTCGCAGACGACCGCCAGGCCGCGGCCGGTAGCCTCGCGGCGGCCGCGCGAGCCGCCGAGGTTGACCGGCTTGCCGGTGACGACGGCGTTGACCGTCTGCCGCATGTGCATGGAGTAGGTGTCCATGATCCATGCCATCGTTTGCTCGTTGGTGTTCATGTCGGGGGCGGGAACGTCCTTTTCCGGGCCGATGAACTCGATCAGTTCAGCGGTGTAGCGGCGCGTCATGCGCTCGAGCTCACCCTGCGACATCTTTTTGGGATCGCAGATGACTCCGCCCTTGGCCCCGCCGAAGGGGATGTTGACGACGGCACACTTCCACGTCATCCAGCTTGCGAGGGCGCGGACCTCGTCGAGCGAGACGTCGGGGCCGTAGCGGATGCCTCCCTTGGCCGGGCCGCGTGCGACGGAGTGCTGCACACGATAGCCGGTGAAGACCTCGATCGAGCCGTCGTCCATGCCGACGGGGATGTGAACGATGATCTCGCGCGAGGGCTGGCGAAGGACCTTCCAGAGTCCGTTGTCGAGGTTGAGTTTTTTAGCGGCGAAGTCGAATCGAGCAGCCTGGGCCTCCCAGGGATTGGTCTCCTGCTCGAGGGTGAGCGTTTGCATCGTTATTTCCCTTTGCTCCGTTGCTGGTATCAGCGATTCTCCGGCCATCGTTTTGCTCCCTGATAAATAGACGAAGCAAGCATACGCTTTTGACCAGACCGGTCTGTGGCCAAAACCTCCCGGAGTATAGGACGTTGAAAGCGGGCTTCGCAAACGAATCAAAGGGGGTTACGTACCACTTCCGAGCAATGGATGGCAAGCCGCCTGGTGACGCGCATATCGGCTTCGTCGCGCCTCCCGCCAGATGGCGCAAATCATCTTTGCTTACGGCGCCATACGGCGATGCAGGCAGGCCCGGTTATGATGAAGAAAGCCATGCCTGCGACGACCAATTCCCTGCCCCAGGAACCAGATTTCCAGAAGCTGAGCCGCAATCACACGCTGGTTCCCGTCTACCGCACGGTTGCCGCCGACCTGGAGACGCCGGTCTCGGCCTTTCTGCGGATCGCGGCTGAGGAACCGGAGGCGTTCCTGCTGGAGTCGGTCGAGGGCGGCGAACATGTGGGGCGCTACACTTTTATCGGCATCGAGCCCTACAAGAAGATGATCGCCCGTGGCAATGCGATCACGGTTCGTGAAGGGCGAAAGGAAATAAAGTTTACTGGCGACATCTTCAAGGAGTTGAAGCAGTCGCTGAGTGGACACAAACCTGCAAAACTGGCGGGACTTCCTCCCTTCACTGCCGGCGCAGTGGGGTTCTTTGCGTATGACGTGGTGCGGCAGATCGAGAAACTGCCCGCGACCGCCAAGGACGAACTTGGAGTGCCCGATGCCTGCCTGATGTTCTTCGACCAGGTGCTGGCCTTCGATCATGTAAAGAAAGAGATTCACCTGATTGTGACGGTCGACCTTGCGCGCGAGAAGCGCGAAGGCGCTTATGCTCGCGCTGTAAAGCGGCTTAATCGTTTGGAGAAAAGACTCTCAAGCGCGTTGCCCGCGATGAAGAAGCGCAAGCCGCAGGGCAAGCTGAAGCTGGTTCCGCGCACGGCGAAGGCGAAGTTCCTGCAAGGCGTCGAGAAGACGAAGGAGTACATCGCTGCGGGCGACGTGTTCCAGTGCGTGCTGTCGCAGCGGTTTGACTGCGAGCCCGGCGTCGATGCCTTCGAGGTCTACCGCGCGCTGCGTATCGTGAACCCTTCGCCGTACATGTACTTTCTCCGCTTCGGACTGGATGAAACCCACGTCTCAAAAGCAAGACGTGGTGCGCCCACTTCTTCGAAGAAGAAGCCTGTGGCGCACCACATTGTTGGGTCGTCGCCGGAGCTGCTGGTGCGCGTGCACGGCCGCGACGTGGAGTACAGGCCGATCGCCGGAACGCGGCACCGCTCCGCCGACGAGGTGGAAGACCGCCGCATCGAGGCAGAGCTTCGCTCCGACGAGAAGGAACGCGCCGAGCACATCATGCTGGTCGACCTGGGCCGCAACGACGTGGGCCGCGTCAGCGAGTTCGGTAGCGTGAAGGTGAAGGACCTGATGTTCGTGGAGCGCTACAGCCATGTGATGCACCTGGTGAGCGCGCTTGAAGGAAAGCTGAAGGCCGGGCTGGCCCCGATCGATGCCTTCCGCGCCTGCTTCCCCGCGGGGACGCTGAGCGGCGCGCCGAAGGTTCGCGCGATGGAGATCATTGAGGAACTCGAGCCTGCGCGGCGCGGTGTGTATGGCGGAAGCGTGTTGTATGCAGACTTCAGCGGCAACCTCGACTCCTGCATCGCCATCCGCACGCTCTACATGAACGGCCCACACGGACACATTCAGGCGGGTGCGGGAATTGTGGCCGACTCGGTGCCGGAGAAGGAGTTCGAGGAGTGCCGGAACAAGGCGCAGGCCGTGGTGCGGGCCATCGAGCGGGCGCGCGGCTAGCGGATCGTGCATCCGCTCGATGTCCCACTCGTGCCTGCGCCTTGAATGGGGCAGCCGGCGTGATGGGATGAAGTTCCGCCATCGCTACCGGCGTCAGGCTAGCCGGCGTGGCGAGTCGCTGAGCTTCGAGGGAGTCTTTGCGGCGGCACCTTCCCTGCTCGAGTGAAGCACCCAGAGAATGCCGCCAACGACCTGCACCGCCGAGATCGCCCGCGTGAGGTTGGGGTGGTCTTCGAGGGACTGCATCAGGTTCTTCCACGGCTCGGGGCCGTAGTGCCACGCCTTGGCGTCACGACGCGGATTGATCATCCCCATGACACCGTCTCCGATGAGGGCCATGGCGGTGAAGTGCTTCCAGCGGCTTAGATCGAGCTGCATGTGTTTCTCCCCAATCACATAAGACGCCCGAGAGCCCAGTTCGTTGCCTACAGCGTAGAATCGAAGACAGCCATGGTCTTCGTTCTGGACAATTACGACTCGTTTACCTACAACCTGGTGCAGTACATGGGCGAGCTTGGCGCCGAGATGGTGGTCAAGCGCAACGACGAACTGACGCCGGAGGAGGTCGCCGCTCTGAACCCGGAGCGCATCCTGATCTCGCCGGGACCTTGCACGCCACAGGACGCAGGCATCAGCATGGGGCTGATCCGGCAGTTTGCGAAGAGCGAGCGCAGGGTGCCGATTCTCGGTGTGTGCCTCGGGCACCAGGCCATCGGCGCGGCGTTCGGCGGCGATGTCATCCGCGCCCCCAAGCTGATGCACGGCAAGACGAGCGAGGTAGAGCACGACGGCCGCACGATCTTCGCGGGAATCTCGACGCCGATGACGTGCACACGATATCACTCGCTGATCGTGAGCCCGAAGGGTTTGCCGGCAGAGCTTGAGGTTTCGGCGCGGACGATCGATCCCGTCACCGGCGAAGAGACGATCATGGGCCTCAGGCATCGCGAGCTTCCGATTGAGGGCGTGCAGTTTCACCCCGAGAGCGTACTGACCTCGCACGGCAAAGAGATTATTGCGAACTTCCTGAAGATGTAAGTTCTACAGGGGTCATGGGTGCTTGCAATCGACACCCAGACAACCGGTCCAGCGCCCCTCCGACTCAACTTCGCGAAACCGTGGATCGGGCGAGTCCCCAAGCTGGGCCCGGCGGATGGAGACAAACCCGGCATCGGCCAGTTCTACTTCAATGCTCTTGTAGTCCCACATCCACAGGTGTTTGGAGCGGCCGAAGAGCGCAGTGGGAATTGCGCGGAGACCTCGCGGGCTGCTCTTCTCGCCCAGATAGCTTTCCTGCATAAATCGATTTGCCGCATCTTGACTGTCGCTTTTCACGTAGGCCTGAATAAGCTGCTCCAGGTCAGGCAGAACCATGCGGAAGGTACCGCCGGGACGCAGGTAGCTATAGACATTGCGCAGCGTGGTGCGAAATTCCTCCAGCGACAGATGCTCCAGGACGTGGGAGCTGTAGACAGCCTCCAGGGACTGCGGCCGAACGGGCAGTCCTTTGATGACATCCCCATACGAAATGTTACTGGGGTAGATAGGAAATCCCCTCTTCGCCAAAAGCGCCTTGAGGAATGGAAATCTGCTTTGTATCCAGAAAGCAGGGCCGGCATCAAAATTCAGCCAGCCGTCTGGGGCCGTCGTCCCACAGCCGAATTGCATGTAACCCTTTTCCATCAATGCGCTCCTGCTTCGCCAAATCTATGCACATCTTAGCATTCAGATTTTTGACAGGAAGGGCCATTGCAAGAGTGAACAGATGCAGGAATTGCGTGCGGAGCAGTAAGCTGGTTCTATTCGCTACTGAGCATGATGATGAATCGAGACTGCTTCAACTTCCGGCTGCTGCGCCTGTTTCTGCTTGGGACGCTGCTGTCTTCGACGAGCGGAGCCCAGCAGACGATCGGCACAGTCCAACTGCAGGATGCGACGGTGCAGGGAGCGCTTCGCGTTGCAAACGGCCACGCCATTCTTGAAGGTGCTTCAACGGTCATTGCAAAAGGTCTCCCGGTTACGGTGAGCCTGCGGCAAGGCGGCACGGTGCGCATATGCTCGACGAGCGGTCTGCATTTAAATGCCGGAAGGACAACGGCCGGCGAGACGCCATTGTTGCTGGCCCTCGACCGCGGCGCGGTGGAGATTGCGACTCGCGCCACGACGAACGACGTGGTGATGACGCCGGACCTGCGCTTCACGCTGAAGACGTCTGGAGTGCTCGACCTGCGGATGCGCGTCGCCCGCAACGGCGACACCTGCGTCGACAATCGCGGAGCGGCCGCGCCAACGCTGAATGTCGCCGACCAGTTTGGCGAGTCGAGCTACGAGCTGCACGCCGGACAACATGTTCTCTTCGAGCACGGCAGCCTGAAAGAAGTTGTCGACAACGAGAGCGAGCCGTGCGGATGCCCGCCTGAACCGGTCGTCTCGGTCGCAGATGCGGGTGTCAGTGGTGGGACTCCTGCAACTCCAGGAGCAGCGGTTGCCGAGAAGACTGCGGCGGAGCGGCATCCGTTTCCCGCAGCGGTGAGCGCGGGCCTCTCCCCCGCAAGCGCCCTGCCGCCATCGCCGCAGGGCCAGGTGCACGCACAGGTTTCGACGACGATGAGCTACGGCGCGACGGCGAACGGCGCCGCGACAGGTAACGATGGCGCGCCACCGGCCGTAGCTTCAAACACGGACGCTGCAACGGCCGCGACGGCGCAAGCCGCTCCTGCGGTGGCTGGCCGCAGCGAAGCTGACGCGAGTGGCGGGCGTGCGCAGGCACCTCCTCCGCCACCTGCACCTCCTCCGGGCAATGTTCTTCATTCCATCGGCCGGTTCTTCAAGAGGCTGTTCAGCGGCCACTGACGCGGCCCCTCACGGCCTCGCTGCGTTACAATGGAGAGAGGTTCGGATGATCGGCAGCCATGCTGGCGTGCCGCCGGACACACTCTCAAAACAGGCTGAAATTCAGCACAGTTCAATAAGATCAGGGGTTTTTTATGTCGATTCCCGCCACACAGATGCGCCCGGGCATGGTTATCAAGTTCAAGGACGATCTCCACCTCGTCTTTTCGGTGGAGCACCGCACGCCGGGCAATCTCCGCGCCTTCATCCAGGCCAAGCTGCGCAACATCCGCACCGGCGCCATGTTCGTCGAGCGCTTCCGCTCGCCCGACCCGATCGACCGCGTGGTGGTCGATGAAGTAAAGATGGAGTACCTGTACAACGACGGCGACGACTACTACTTCATGGACATGGAGACCTTCGAGCAGACGCACCTGAAGCGCGAGACGCTGGGCGACGCGGTCGACTACCTGCTGCCAAACCTGACCATCGCCGTCAGCTTCCACGACGGCAAGGCCGTCGGTATCGAGCTGCCGAACGTGGTCGAGATGACCGTCGTTGAGACGGAGCCTGGCATCAAGTCGGCCACTGCCTCTTCGGTCACCAAGCCTGCCAAGCTCGAGACGGGCCTCGTGGTGCAGGTCCCCCCGTTCATCAACGAGGGCGAGAAGATTCGCGTGGATACGGCTGAAGGCGCTTATATGAGCCGTGCGTAAGATTGTGACCACAACTAATATTCAGATTGATACTTCAGACGGCTTCGTCAATCTCAGAATACCTGTCCTCAATGCACAGCTATTCGGGAAAGGCGAAGCCTCTCTTCTCGCCTCAGGTTCGCTTCTCGGTCAAAGTGCAGCGATCGAGATTCATATCGAGCCGGGACTTAAGCCTAATAATGATCTCTTCAATGAGAAGATCCCTATTAACGCAGGGTTTGACGGTATTCAATTCCTCTTTCAAGGGAACCAGGGCCATCACTTCGCAGAAGGTTTCTTCGACCTTTATCAAATTTCAAGACGAGAACTTTCACTGCCTATCAAAATGTCTTTTACAGCCGTCGCGCTGTATGGTGAACCTGCCAATATCGCCACTGAATTCGTAAAGTTCAAACTCTTTCACGACGAAGGAAGCACCGATGAAGAAGAGGGGCCTGACTACTTCGAGATGTTTCTAAACATTGACCTTCCCAGTGGCTACATTGAACTTAATGAAAAAGACACCGAGTTTCGATCTGGTGTGCTGTTCTCATTAGCCTCTCAATTCATGTAATTTGGCGTACCCTTGCACGCTGGCTCTTTGCTCTGCGAAACTGAAGCTCAATGGTTCGTTATTTCCTCGTCAAAGGCCGTGTACAGGGCGTCGGGTTTCGCTGGTTCGTTCATCGCGAGGCCGCGGAGCTTGGTCTGCGTGGCTGGGTGCGCAACACCGATGCGGGGCACGTTGAGGTTGTGGCTTCGGGCAAGCCGGAGCTGCTGGCCGAGTTGAAGGATGCCTTGAAGAAGGGCTCGCGCGGAAGCCGCGTCGACGCCGTCGTTGAAGAAGAGTTGGCCGAATGCGAAGATGTGAAGCTCGGACCGTTTGTGATTGAAGGAGCCTGGTAAGAGAAGATGCCGAATGCGAATCTGATTAATTGCGAGCCTTTGAAGGAACTGGTACGGACCGTTCCCGACTTCCCCAAGCCGGGGATTCTCTTCTACGACATTACGACCCTGCTGAAGGACAAGACCGGCTTCGCGCAGTTGATCGACGCCTTCGCCGCCTACTACATCGGCAAGGAGATCGACCTGGTGCTCGGCATCGAGGCGCGCGGCTTTATCTTCGGACCCGCGCTGGCCTATCGCCTCAATGCGGGCTTCGTTCCTGTTCGTAAGCCGAAGAAGCTTCCCGCCAAGACGGCGAAGGTCAGCTACGACCTCGAGTATGGCACGGACTCGCTTGAGATCCATCTCGACGCGATCAAGCCGGGCCAGCGCGTGGTGATCGTCGACGACCTGCTGGCGACCGGCGGCACGATGCAGGCCACGGTGCAGCTTGTGCGCCAGATGGGCGGCGAGATCGCGGGCATCGGCTTCGCCATCGAGCTGGACTTCCTCAAGGGACGCCAGAAGTTCCCCGAGTACGACGTGCTGAGCCTGCTGCACTACGACGAATAACGAGCGAAAGACGCGATCCGCAAGACTGAAGCGAGAGATGATCTCTCGCTTCACTTTTTTTGCGCGTGCGGGTTCTGTGTCTTTCGGGCGCAGGACGCATCCAATCAGTATCCCTACAGGAGATGGAGAACTTCGATGATTGCTACCAAAGGTTATGCTGCGCAGTCGGCGACCACGCCGGTTGCTCCCTTCAACTATGAGCACCGCGAGCCGGGCGAGAACGACGTTCTGATCGACATTCAGTTTTGCGGCATCTGCCACTCCGACATTCACCAGGCGCGCAACGAGTGGGGCAACGCGCTCTATCCGATGGTGCCGGGGCACGAGGTCGTCGGCACGGTTTCGCGCGTGGGCGCGAAGGTGAAGAAGTTCAAGGTTGGCGATATCGCCGCGATCGGCTGCATGGTCGACTCGTGTCGCAAGTGCAACTCGTGCAAGGACGGCGAAGAGCAGTACTGCGAGCGCGGACAGACCGTTTATACCTACAACTCAAAGGGCAAGGACGGCAAGTTAACCTGGGGTGGCTACGGCAACCACATCGTGTGCGACGAGGCGTTTGTGCTGTCGGTGCCGAAGAACCTCGACCCAGCCGCGTCCGCGCCGCTGCTGTGCGCGGGCATCACGACCTACTCGCCGCTGAAGCACTGGAACGCTGGCCCGGGGAAAAAAGTCGGCATCGTCGGACTGGGCGGGCTTGGCCACATGGGGCTGAAGTTCTCGCATGCCTTCGGTGCGCACACGGTCCTGTTCACGACATCCGCCTCGAAGATTGACGACGCCAAGAAGCTAGGCGCTGATGAGGTGATTCTTACGAAGGAGAAGGATTGGGCCGCCAAGCATGCAGGAAGCTTCGACTTCATCCTCGACTGCGTCTCCGCCGACCACGACCTGAACACCTACCTCTCGCTGCTGAAGCGCAACGGCACGCTCTGCCTGGTGGGCGCTCCGGAGAAGCCTGCGGCGGTTAGCGCCTTCTCGGTGCTCGGACGGAAGCAGCTCTCAGGTTCGATGATCGGGGGCATCCGCGAGACACAGGAGATGCTGGACTTCTGCGGCAAACACAACATCGTCTCGGACATCGAGATGACCAGCTACGACAAGGTGAACGAGGCCTGGGAGCGCGTCATCAAGGGCGATGTGAAGTACAGGTTCGTGCTGGACACGAAGACGCTTTAAGTGCGGATGCAGGCGATCAGGGGTGAGCGATCACCCCTCGCGCCGTCATGAGCGAGTTCCCCTGGCGTCGTCATTCTGAGCGAAGCGAAGAATCTCAGTAGTCCGCCATTTCGAACGACGACAGCGGTTTCATATTCGTGGAGCGCTTTTCCAAGCGAGGATTCGTGCAGCCACGAGCAAAATACAGGGATTCTTCGCTGCGTTCAGAATGACGGCAGAAAATGAAGCTGCTGAGGGAACGCTTGCGGACCTCATGCGGCCTCGGAGATGCGTAGCTGCTCTCCGGGGCCGAGGTAGCTTTTGCGCTGGAACCAGTCCTGCATGGCATCCTGGAGCCGGTTGAGTGGCACGCGGTTGCCTGCTTCGAGCATGCCGTCGGCGATGGGAAGCGTGTCGTCGAAGATGGCGTCGTTGGTGAAGTTGCGCATGCTGAAGCTGTCGAGCCACTTGATGGGGCACGCGTGCGCGACGCCCTGGGCGTCGATGCGTTCGATTTGCAGCTTGCGGGCGAACATGGCGTGATCCGAGCTTCAGGCGAAGAGCAGGTACATGGGCGAGTCGACCGCGACGGTTTGCGTTGGGCCGGTAAGTTTGCCAGTGCCCTGGTCGCGGCGAAAGACGGTTACGGAAGCCGAGTCCTGATTGCCGCAGAGCACCCACTGGAAGGTGGGGTCGAAGGTAAAGTGTCGAGGAGTCCTGCCTCCCGAGGAGATGCGCTGCACCTCCTTGAGCGCGCCGTCGTCGCCGATGGCAAAGACAACGAGCGTGTCTTCGCCGCGGTTGCTGGCGTAGAGGAAGTTACCGTCGGGCGAGATCATCACCTCGGAGGCGGTGTTCTTCGCGGCCAGAAAACCGGGAGCGAGCGTGCTGACCGTTGTGCTGGCGTTGACGAGCAGTCCCTTCGGGCTTGAGCCTCCGTGAGTCGTCGTCCAGAGGAAGCGGTCGAGCGTGGAGTCGAGCTCATTGATCAGATAGATCCAGCGGCCGTTGGGGTGAAAGGCGATATGGCGCGGGCCTGAGCCGGCGCGCGTACTGGTGAGCAGAGGAGTCGACGGTGTGAGTTTTGCCGTGGAGGGATCGATGCTGTAGACCGAGAGAGCGTCGTTGCCGAGGTCGTTGACGATGAGGAATCGGTCGTCGGGCGAGATGAAGACCGAGTGCGGGTGGGGCTGATCCTGCCGAACCGGGACCGGGCCTTTGTGACCGAATTTTGGCTCGCGGTAGTTGAAGGTATCGACGGGGTTTGAGAGCGTCCCGTCGGGCTTGATGCTGTAGGAGGCGATGGTCGCCCCCCAGTAGTTTGCGACAAAGGCGGCCTTGCCGGTCGAGTCAACCGAGATGTAACAGGGCCCGGCTCCGGCGGAGGAGACCTTCGCCTTCTGCGTGAGCGCGCCGGTTCTGCCGTCGAGCTGGAAGGCAGTCACGGTTGCGTCGGGACTTTTGACGGCGTTGACGGCATAGAGCATACGGCGGCCTTCTCGCATCGGCGTCACCGCGAGGAAGGATGGCCGCGGCGTCTCGGCTGCGAGAGTAGGTGTGCTGAGCTTGCCGGTGGCTGGGTCGAAGCTCCCCTGATAGATGCCTTTGCCGGCTCCGCTCGACGTGTCGGCACCGATATAAAGGCGGACGGGAGCGGGCGGCGCCGGCTTCTTCTTCCGGAACGGTGAGACGAGATCCTGGGCCGAAGCCGCGTATGCGGGCAGAAGAAGAAGAAGAAACCGGCGGCGAGTCGTCATGACTGATTAGATCGACTCGCCCGGTAGATGGATTCCCATTTCGTCTTCAGGTCGGATGTTTTCGTTGATGACGGGCAGGCTGGGCAGGTTCATCGTGCTACCAGCCTCCCGCACGACGGCGTCGGCGTGGGCAAGAACCTCGTCGACGGTCATGGTGTACATCTCGCGGCCGTTGTCGTAGCCGGACTCGACGGCATGTTTGAGGTAGCGCCCCGCGATCTGCGCAGCGAGATAGTCGGTGATGACCTTGCCGGTGCGGTGCTTCATCTCCACCCATGCCAGGTTCGGCAGGGCGATCCAGACGGTGCGCCCGTTGACGGTGAAGCGGATGTCGGTGGCGTCGGCGTGGCGTGTGGCGATGGCAACGACGGTCCCCTTCCAGGAGCAGCGGAGCTGCTCGCCGGTCCAGCGGTCGGTCACTAGGAAGTCTTCGTACATACGTAAATTTTAGCGCAGAGGGGGATGGCATTACCTCTCTCCCTGCTTTCGCACAACAATCTTCGCTATCAACCCTTGGCGGCACGAGCAAAATGCGCCGAGGGGAGTTCAGGGCGCAGCCGGGGAAACCTCCGATGGCGGCGGGGCTTCCGTTTGCTGAAAGAGGCTGGCCGCCACGGGGAACTCGAGCCGAAAGCGCGTGCTGATGTTCTGGTCGAGGTTACCGCTCTCGACGGAGATGCTTCCACCGTTCTTCTCGACAAGTTCTTTGGTCACCCAGAGCCCGATGCCGGTACCGACGTCAGCCTTGGTGCTGAAGAAGGCGTCGAAGATGCGGGTCTGATCGGCGGTTTCGATGCCCGTGCCGTTGTCTTCGACGAGAACAACGGCGCGATTTTCGCGATAGCCGGTATGCAGGCGCAGCAGGGGTTTGTCGCCGCGGAAGGCATCGATGGCGTTGGCGATGAGGTTGATGAGGACCTGCCGCAGCTCGTGCGGCGCGATCTCGATCTCGACGCCCGGGGTGTAAAAACGCTCGACGGCGATGTTCAGCAGGTCGCAGCGGCGCTGATAGATGCTGAGCACGGCATCGAGCACCTCGGCCACCTTGACAGGGGCGCGAACGCTGGCCGAACGCGCGAAGGTAAGGGTGAGGCGCGTGATATTGGCCAGACGCGCAATCTCCTCTTCGGCGAGGGTGACATAGGAGCGCGTGGCGTCGCTGAGAGTCTCATCGGAGTCGATGAGATAGAGGAGGTTGGTGACGGACTCCAGCGGATTGTTGACCTCATGGGCGACGGTAGAGGCGAGGCGGCCCATGGCTGCGAGCTTTTCCGAGCGGATGAGCGCGGTCTCGACAACCTTGCGGCGGGTAACGTCGAAGGTTGCTCCACGCCAGAGATGGTGCGAGCCGGGAACCTTGCTGCCGCGCGCTTCAAGCCAATGAATGTCGCCGTTGGGCCACAGGACGCGATATTCGGCGCGCAGAGGCTGCCCGGTGTTGACGGCGGTTTCGATGGATTCGCGGAAGCGCTCGCGGTCTTCGGGAAGGATAAAGTCCAGAGGCAGGGCTTTGTTGTCGAGATCGACGAAGGGCCGGCCGAAGACGCGGGTGGAACCGGGGTCCCAGAAGGTCTCCATGGTATCGGCATTGAAGAGCCATGTGCCGAGATCGCTGCCCTGCTGTGCGAGGGTGAGGGCCTCAGTGCGTTCCTGAAGCGATTCGAGCGTGGCGCGCAGTTTGTTCTCGGCGGAGCGCTGTTTCCAACTGAGGAAGGTGAGAAAGAAGGCGCCCGCAAGAAGAGTTGCCGTGCGCTCGATCTGTCCGATGCTGAAGTTGAACTGCTGGCGCAGAGGATTGAACGGCAGGCTGTAGGCAGCAACCGAGGTCAGGATGGAGACCAGCGCCGGACCCGGGCCGGCGAGCGCGCCGAGGCCAGCGATGACGCTGAAGTTCAGGGCGAAGGGGATGCTGTGCAACTCAGGCGTGCGCACGGTGATCCATGCCGAGAGAAGAGGAAACACCACGGCGCAGGCGTACCAGACCATCTGGTACTTCGCTGAGCGCTCTGCGGTGGCATTCTTGCGGGCCAACCCTTTCTCTCCTTTTCGATAAGGGTAATTAGACGCCAAGCTCTGCGCGAATGGCGTTGGCGATGGTGTCGGCGTGGCGGCGCATCAGGGGTTCGGACTCGGCTTCGATCATGACACGGGCGAGCGCTTCTGTGCCGGAGTAGCGGATGACGACGCGGCCGGAGTCGGCCAGCTCCCTTTCTGCAGCAGCGATGGCAGATGCCACTGTGGGAATGGTGTCGAGAGGCTTCTTCTCGCGCACCTTGACGTTGACGATGACCTGGGGAAAGACCTTGAGGTCGGCGACGAGTTCGGAGAGCGGCTTGCCGCTGCGATGAACGACGTCGAGCAGCAGCAGTGCGGTGAGGAGGCCATCGCCGGTGGTGGAGCGGCCTGAGAAGATGATGTGGCCGGACTGCTCCCCGCCAAGCGCGGCGTTCGTCGCGAGCATTTGTTCGAGCACATATTTGTCGCCGACGGCGGCACGGAGCATCTGAATGCCCGAGCGCTTGAGTGCGGCCTCGAGCCCCATGTTCGACATGGTGGTGGCGACGACGGTGGAGTTGGTGAGCAGGCCGCGAGACTGAAGATCGCGCGCGGCAAGCAGGAGTACGGCGTCTCCGTTGACGACGTTGCCGTACTCGTCGGCGAAGAGCGCGCGGTCGGCGTCGCCGTCGAAGGTGATTCCCATGGCAGCGTTGTGGTGACGGACGGCGGCGGCGACGATCTCGGCGTGAAGCGCGCCGCAGTGTTCGTTGATATTGCGGCCGTCGGGCGAGGCGTGGGTGATGATGACCTCGCCGCCGCCGATCTGCGCGAACAGTTCAGGTGCGACGGCGGAGGCAGCACCGTTGGCGCAGTCGATGACGATACGGCGATTGTCGAGAGAGAGGTTGGGAACAGCGGCGATAAGGAAGCGGATGTAGTCCGCGCGGTCGGAGTCGTTGACCTTTGGAGGGTTGTGCGAAACCCAGGTCTCAGAATCGAGACCTGGGGCACCCGGCGTTTCCAAGTGCTTGAAGATTTCGGCTTCGATGGCGAGCTCGGTGGCGTCGGGAAGCTTGTAGCCATCGGGGCCGAAGACTTTGATGCCATTGTCCTGCCAGGGATTGTGCGAGGCGGAGATGACGATACCTGCGGAAAAGCTGTGGGTGTGGGTGAGGTGTGCGATGGCCGGCGTCGTGATGACGCCGGCGCTCTCGACGGCTGCACCTCCGTCGGCCAGCCCGGCGGTGAGAGTGGCTGCGATCGAGGGACCGGACTCGCGCGTGTCCATACCGACGAGGACGCGCGGCGAGGGCGACTGGGAGGCGAGCGAGCGCGCGAGGGCGCGGCCGATGGCGTAGACCGTGGGAGGATCGAGCGGGTACTGGCCTGCGACGGAGCGGATGCCGTCGGTTCCGAAGAGCTTCTTCATTTGCTGCTTTTCTCCGTTGCAACTTGCGTTGCGTCTTCTTTGATGCGTGTGACCTGTGCTGAGAGCGATCCGGTAGCGAGTCGCGCGCGGATGGTCTGTCCGGGTGCGGTATCGTTGGCGGAGCGAAGGAGTGTGCCGTCGGCATTCCCGCCCTCTATATAGACGAGAGCGTAGCCTCGTGCAAGGACACTGAGAGGTGAAAGGGCCGCGAGACGTGTCGTGGCGGACTGCACGCGGATGTGGTGGGTAGCGAGGACGCCGGCGGCGGAGTGATGGAGACGCTCGGTGTTGCGTTCGAGGCAGCGACGGGTGGATGCGAGCTTGAGAGAGATGTCCTGTTGGCGGAGACACTCGGTGAGAGCGCGGAGGCGCTCGGAGTTGGCGCGCAGGCGGCGGGTAGCGGCGCGGTCGAGGCGGAGCGTGAGTTCGTCGATGCGCTGCGCGCGGCGGTCTATGCCTGCGGAGACGCTGGCGAGAACGGCTGGAGCAGAGAGGCGGGCGTAACGCTGGCGGGCCTCAAGAAGATGCAGACGGATGGCGCGGCGGACGCGAAGGTCGAGCAGGGCGACGCGCTCTTCGATGCGGTGCTGGGCAGAGGTGATGATCTCGGCTGCGGCGGAGGGGGTGGGTGCTCTGTGGTCGGCTACAAAGTCGGAGATGGTGAAGTCGGTCTCGTGCCCGATGGCGGAGACGATGGGGATCTTTGATGCGGCGATGATGCGGGCGAGAGCTTCGTCGTTGAAGGAGGCGAGGTCTTCAAGCGAACCTCCGCCGCGGGCGATAAGAATGAGGTCGGCGTGCTGCGGGTGCGCGTTGAACCAGCGGATGGCGCGAGCGACGGATCCAGGACTTGTCGGTCCCTGCATGACTGCGGGGTGGACGAGCAGATTGAGGGGAGCGTGGCGGCGACGAACGACCGTGGCGATGTCGCGGATGACTGCCCCGGTGGGCGAAGTGATAACGCCGACGCAGCGCGGGAAGGCGGGCAGTGGGCGTTTGCGTGCGGCGTCGAAAAGGCCCTCGGCGAGCAGACGCGCCTTGAGCTGCTCGAAGGCGAGCTGGATGGAGCCTGCGCCGCGAGGCTCAAGAGTCTCGGCGATGAGCTGGAGCTGGCCCCGGGATTCATAGACGGAGACGCGGCCCCGTGCGAGGACAGCGAGGCCGTCAGCCGGGCGGAAGCGGAGGAGCTGGGCCTGGCGGCGGAAGAGGACGACGGGGAGCTGCGCGGAGGCGTCCTTGAGGGTGAAGTAGATGTGGCCGGAGGGGGCGGGGCGGCAGTTGGAGATCTCGCCCTCGACCCAGATGTCGGTGTGGGTGGTCTCGACCTGCTGGCGGATGCTGCCGACGAGCGAGGCGACGGTCCAGATGCGGCGCTCAGCTTTTTGGGGGGCTGGCGAAGATGAGGGCTTCTGAGGAGGCGCGGGCGGATCGTTCGCTGTGTCGTTCGCTGTAAAGAGGAGACCACTCTGAAACCCGGAGGGTTCCGGTTGCGGCTTTATGGAGCGGGATCTTCCCCGGGCGGCCCTGAGGCTGGCCAGCGTTGGCGGGTTGTGCTCCGGGGAGGACATACAGAGGTTGAGTCTAGCAGGGTGGGGAGTCTGGCGGCCCTGTCAGGATATTGCGCGGCACAGAGGAAAAGCAGATTCCTCGCTTCGCTCGGAATGACAAGGAAAATTTCGAAGAACGATGTGGATTAGCGGCGGAAGTGGTTGATAAGCCAGAGGAGGAGGCTGAGGACAACGCTAAGCAGGATGGAGGTGGCCAGGGGAAAGGAGAAGCTCCAGCCGCGGCCTCGCCAGTTGAAGTCTCCAGGCAGGCGGCCGAGGGGAATGTTGAGGCGATGGAGCCCCACGAGGACGATGCCGATAACCACGAGCAGAAGGCCAAGCGAGATGAGGATACGGCCGAGGTCGGACATGTGGCTCTTCCTTTTGCTGGTTGTTGCGGAGGTTCCGTAGCGCCACAGGAAGAATGCAGGTCCTTCGGCTCGCTACGCTCGCTCAGGATGACAATTCATCCGAAATCCACTTAAAACAAAACACCTGCGGGACTGGCCCGCAGGTGTTGGCTGATTTCCGTTCCGCACGCGCTTGTTACTGCGCGAGTGCGGCGCCACCGGCGGGGGTGGGGCTTAGCTTCTGTGCGGCGATCATGCCTGCGGGGCCCTTGGCATCCTTGTCCTTGAGGGTGGCGTAGACCTTCTTGGCCTCTTCAGGCTTGCCCTCGGCCTCGTAGAGATCGGCCAACTGAAGCTGGGCGGTTCCGGCGGGAACCGAGGTGCTGGGGTGCGCGGTAAGGTCGTTATAGACCTCGATGGCCTGGGCGTCGCGGCCGGTCTGGCGGTAGAGCTGGGCGAGCCCGAGCTTGGCAAGCGATGCGAGGTCGCTGTTCCAGCCGGAGGCGACCTGCTTGAGTGTGCTCTCGGCGGAGGCGTTCTGGCCCGATTCGACGAAGGTCAGCCCGGCGAAGTAGCGGGAGAGGCGACCCGAGGAGGTCATGCCGTACTGGTCGGCGACCTGGACAAACTGCTTGCTGGCCTCCTTGGCGCGATCTGCGGCGGAGGGGAACGTTTTGACGCCGGGAGGGACCTGCTGACCGGGTGAGACGACCGGGGTCTGGTAGGTCTGCATGGCGTTGCCAAAGGCAATATCGGCCTGCTCGCTGCGATGCTTGTAGGTAATGCCGCCTACGATGGCGATGAGGAGGGCAATCGCCGCGACAGATCCCCAGATGATGAGGGAACGGCGGTTCTGGTCGGCCCATTCGAGGCCATGCTGGGCGGTGTCGATGAACTGATCGTGCTTGAGGGCTTGACGGGTTTGCTGGTCCACGGGTCGGATCGTCCTTCTTTTAGGGCTTCGTGCTCAAGGCACGAACGTTACGCGTGCAGATCGCACAGACTCTTTAAGTCTATCAGCGGATGGGCGCTGGGCGAGCAGATAAGGGATTTTTCCAGAGGTTGCGGGACAACTGGTCCCGGAAAAATACAGTTCGCGGATCATTTAACGGGCTTGATGTCGCAAAAAAGTGCAAAATACTTAAGTAATTCTTTTGGACACGGAACCTCTGATTTCTTCAACAGAACTACCGATATCAACTTGAAGAGCACGAATCGGCCATGTTGACGAGACTGCCTGCAAATATCGATGCCGTAAACCGCCAGATCCATCGATTCTCGGGTCTGCGCTTTCAATGGCCGGTATTTCCCTCTGCCCTGGAGAGCCGGTTCGAGCGGGACACGGCGGGTCGCCGGTCCAGGCGGCTGTGGCTTGAGGGCCTGATCGCCATCGCACTGTTCGACCTCTTCCTGATCGCCGACTACTTCAGCTCGCCACAGGACTTTCGCCGCGCCTTTGTCCTTCGCCTTCTGATCATCACGCCAATCTGCCTGATCGTGAACGCGAGCATGTTGCAGAAGCCGGACACGGCAGTACGGGAGACGAGCATTGCGTTTGCGTCGTGCCTTGCCGGAGCGACGCAGCTTTACCTGGAAGCGAACAAGAGCGCGACAGCTTCTGCCTATGTGCAGATGGCTGTCCTGGCGGTCCTGCTGTTCACCAATATCGTCATGCGGCTGCGGTTTCCGTATGCCCTGGCTTCGTCGGCAGCAATGCTTGCTGCGGACTGGGTGTTCCTGAGAGTGGACCGCATGCTGACGGGCCGCGAAGAGGTGCTGGGGATAGCACTGGCGATCGCAACGACGGCGATTACGCTGGTAGCCAACTACAGCGCTGGCCGGGAAGAGCGGCTGAACTATCTTCTGAACCTGCGCGATGAGTTGATGGTGGAGGACCTGAACCGGCTGAATGCGCAACTACTGCGGAGATCGGAGAGCGATGCGCTGACGGGACTGGCGAACCGGCACTCGTTCGACACGCAGTATGCCGAGCTATGGAAGCGGGCGCTGACGTCGGGAACCGGCCTGTCGGTGATTGTTGTGGATGTCGACAACTTCAAGATGCTGAATGACCGCTATGGCCATCTGTATGGCGACGAGGTGCTGCGGAGAATTGGGTCATTGCTGCAACAGGCGCTGCGCGCCAAGGACGATTTTGCCGCCCGGTTCGGAGGCGAGGAGTTTGTGATCCTGTTGCCGGGCACACACCAGCCGGCAGCGGCGCAGGTGGCCGAGCGTATATGCAAGATGGTGGAGCTTGCTGGCTTTCCGGCGCTGGATTCTTCTCACAAGCCTTATGATTCCAACACCGTGGCAACGGTAAGCTGCGGCGTCGCAACCGCGTATCCCACGTTGCGCGACCGCGCCGAAGACCTGCTCGAGGCCGCGGACAAGGCGATGTATCAGGCGAAGGCGAATGGACGCAACTGCGTCGCATGCGCGCGGTATGGAGCCGCTATCGCTGACAGGGCCAGAGTAGCTGCTATTTGATATCTCGCCAGTTCTGACCGACGCCTACCTCGGCGACGATGGGGACGGAGAACTCGGCGACGTTTTCCATCTCATGCTTGACGAGGGCTTCGACCTCCGCGGCTTCCTCGGGAACGACATCGAAGAGAAGCTCGTCGTGGACCTGGAGGGTCATGCGGGAGCGCAGTCCGCGCTTCGCAATCTCCTCGTCGATGCGGATCATGGCGATCTTGATGAGATCGGCGGCCGTGCCCTGGAGCGGCGTGTTGACAGCAGTGCGTTCGGCGAAGCCGCGCATGTTGGGATTGCGCGACTGGATGTCGGGAATGGGGCGGACGCGACCGAAGGATGTGCTGACGGCCTGATTGCGGCGCACGGTGGCGAGGGTCTCCTCGATGAAGCGTTGTACTCCCTTATAGCGATCGAAGTAGGTTTCGATGTACTGCTTTGCGGTCTTCTGATCGATGCCGAGCTGCGCGGCGAGGCCGAAGGGCGAGATGCCGTAGACGATGCCGAAGTTGACGGCCTTGGCGCGGTTGCGCGTCTCCTTGTCCATGGTGGCAGCGTCGACGCCGAAGACCTCGGCGGCGGTCAGCGTGTGGATGTCCTTGCCGGTGCGGTAGGCGTCGACCAGCAGCGGGTCCTGGGAGAAGTGGGCCATCAGGCGCAGCTCAATCTGCGAGTAGTCGGCCGACATGAGGACATTGCCGGGCGCTGCGATGAAGGCGGCACGAATCTCGCGGCCCACGGCGGTGCGGATGGGGATGTTCTGCAGGTTGGGGTTGATGGAGGAGAGCCGGCCGGTGGCGGCGCCGACCTGGTTGAAGGTCGTATGGATGCGGCCCTCTGCATCAGCCAGCGAGGGCAACGTGTCGAGGTAGGTGCCCTTGAGCTTCTGCAACTGACGGTACTCGATGACGAGTGCGGCGATGGGGTGCGACTCCGCGAGCTCTTCGAGCACGTCCTGCGCGGTGGAGACGACTTTGCCTTTGCCGTACTTCATGGGCTTGGGGAGGAGCATCTTGTTGAAGAGGACGTCGCCGAGCTGCTTGGGGGAGTTGATGTTGAAGCGGTGGCCGGAGTCGGTGTAGATCTTTTCAGAGAGGTTGTCGATCTCGACGGCGAGGCGGGTGGACATCTCGCGGAGGAACGCAGGGTCGATGCGGACGCCGGTCTGCTCCATACGAAGGAGGACGGAGACGAGGGGGAGATCGATGGTGTTGTAGACGTGCTGGAGCGGAGAGATTGGCGGCGCTCCACCCGGTTTCTTACTGTTCTCTGTTCCCTGTTCCCTGTTCCCTGCCTGATCAGCGAAGAGCATATCTGTGGTGACGGCTCCGCCTAGTGCAGGATCGTCGGCGGGGATGTTGTGGTCGGTGGGGGCGTAGTCGGCGATCTGCTTGCCCAGAGTTGCGGAGAGGCGCACGATGGCAGCGGCAGCCTCAGGGAGTCGCTTCGGGTCGGCGGGGTTGTCCTTTGTGCTGTGGTAGACGAGGGTGCGGCTGGTCGAGCGCGCGGCGATGTCGGGCAGCGTGTGCGAGCCGTGCGTCGGGTTGATGAGGTAGCTCAGCAGCATGACGTCGTTGCGTACTCCTTCGAGCTTCAGGTTGTGCGCCTGAAGAACGCGGAGGATGGCTTTGAGGTCGTGGACGTCTTTGGGGAGGGTGGGGTCGGCCAGGGCATCTTTGATGCCTGGCGTGTCGAGTGAGACTTCGATGGCGAAGTGGTTGTTTGCGGCGAGACCTAGTTGGTTTTGAGATTTTTCATCCCACCCTTCACTGCGTGAAGGATGGGGCACCCGATCATTTGTGACTGCACTAAAGAGAGATAAGTTCTCGGAGGCGGGTGGCTCGGGCTCCTCTTCGCTTAGTTCGGCGGCGGTTTCTTCGGCAATGGCCTGGGCGTCTTCGGAGATTGCGATGGCGAGGCCGTTTGGCTTGCCGGTTGCCGAGTTGATGGCGCGCGCCTCTTCGAGGAGCTGCTTGATCTGCTCGGCTGACGGCTTTGTTTCGTAGGTGATGACGGTAGTGTCGGCGGCGGGCGCGAGCTCCTTGAGCAGCGTCGTGAACTCGAGTTCGCTGAAGAGGGCGCGGCAGGCGTCGGCGTCGGCGGGCTGCGTGCGCATGGCGTCGAGCGAGTACTCGATGGGGACCTGGGTGTGGATGGTGACGAGCTCCTTTGAGAGCAGGATGTTGTCGCGGTTGTTGGCCAGCGACTCGCGGTAGGTCTTGCGCTTGATGGCGTCGGGCGTGGCCGTGGCCGCGTCGATGGCGGCCTCGACGGTGCCGAACTGCTGGATGAGCTCGACCGAGCCTTTGTCGCCGATGCCCGGGGCACCGGGGATGTTGTCGACGGAGTCGCCGCGGAGGGCCATGACGTCGATCACTCGTTCAGGCGGAACGCCGAGCGTTGCCTCGACGCCAGCGGGGTCGAGGATGAGGTTGTCTTTCGTCGGGTTGAGGATGGAGACGTCGTTGGTGACGAGCTGCATCATGTCCTTGTCGGAGGAGACGACGTAGACGTGGTGTCCCAATGCTGCGAGCTTGTGCGAGAGAGTCCCTATGACATCGTCGGCTTCGAAGCCTTCGTAATAGAGGATGGGGATGCGGAAGGCCTCGAGGGCGCGGCGGATATAAGGCTGCTGCTGGATGAGGTCGGGCGGGGTCTCGGTGCGATTGGCTTTGTAGCCGCCGTATTCGATAGTCTCGAACTGCTGGGTTTTGATGTTGAATTTTTTGACGTCCTTCATCTGCGCGGCCATCTCGTTGCGATGGACGGGGGCACCGACGTCGTAGACGGCAGCGAGGTACTCGGGCTGGAAGTCCTTGCGCAGCTTGTTGATCATGTTGACGAAGACATACGTCGCCGCGGTAGGAATGCCGGTGCGCGTGGACATGGGCCGCTGCCGCGCCATGGCGTGATACGCGCGAAAGATGAAGGCCATCGAGTCGAGAAGATAGATGGGGGGCTTGGTGGACTTGGTCTCGGTGGGCTTGGTGGGCGTCTTTGCCATGGCCTTTTGATGGTAGCGCGTTGAGGGAGGATTGGAATTATGCGCGCATCCTGCAAACCCACATCTGGCGATAAGACCGCCAGATGTGGGGCGCCTGATTTGTGGCTCAAAAGGGAAGATGCAGGTCCTTCGACTACGCGCATTGCGCTCCGCTCAGGATGACAAACCTGGTGGAGCCAGCTTGTATGTCATTTAGAGGATGAGCATACAGTCGCCGTAGGAGAAGAAGCGGTAGCGCTCGCGGACGGCGTGGGCGTAGGCGCCGAGCACCTCTTCCCTTCCCGCGAAGGCCGAGACGAGCATGAGCAGCGTGGATTGCGGCAGGTGAAAGTTGGTGAGCAGGCCCGATACGACGCGGAACCCGTAGCCGGGGCTGATGAAGATGCTCGTCTCGCCGGAGTGTGGTTGGAGCCGGATGCCCGCGTGTGGCTCGAAGCCATCCTTTTCGGCGACGGTAGCGCAGTGCTCGAGTGTGCGCGTTGTGGTGGTTCCGGCGGCGATGATGCGGCGCTTTTCACGGAGTGCGGCGTTGATGGCGTCGGCGGTGGCGGCGGGCAGCGTGTAGTGCTCTGCGTGGAGATGGATGTCTTCGACGTTCTCGGCACGCACGGGCTGGAAGGTTCCGAGGCCGACGTGGAGGGTGATGGTTTCGATCTGGATGCCGCGATGGCGGAGTTGATCCAATACTTCGGGCGTGAAGTGGAGGCCCGCGGTGGGAGCGGCGGCGGAGCCTGGCTCGTGCGAGAACACGGTCTGGTAGCGGTCGCGATCTTCGACGGTATCGCCGCGGTGGATATAGGGCGGCAGCGGCATGTGGCCAATCCGGTCGAGAATGGCGCGGAAGTTCTCCGTGGGTTTGAAGCGGAGGGTGCGTTCGCCAAAGCCGGCAGCGGCGATGACCTCGGCTTCGAGTAGCGGCGTATAGTCGTCCGGCGCGCTGAAGTGGAGGTGTTCGCCGGGCTGGACCTTGCGGCCGGGGCGGACGAGCGCGGTCCACTCGTCGGGGCCGAGCTGCTGGGTGAGAAGAACTTCAATGCGTCCGGTGGGATCGGGCGAGTTGGCCTGGGTGTGCGGGCCGCGTGCGCGCGTTGCATACAGACGGGCGGGGATGACGCGGCTGTCGTTGAGGATGAGCAGGTCGCCGGGTTGGAGACGCTGCGGGAGGTTGCGGAAGAAGTCGTCGCGGTACTCGCCGGCGGTGCGGTCGACGAGAAGCATGCGGCTGGAGCCGCGGACGGGTGGCGGGGATTGCGCGATGAGCTCTTCGGGAAGGTCGAAATGGAAGTCGGCGACGCGCACTGGGTTCTATTTTAATGCGCCTTTCCGCTATCCGGTTGGCCTCGGTTTTCGATTGGCCGGGCGAACGATTACATCCCCACCCTTCGCTTTGCGAAGGATGGGGTACCCGAGTGTTTGTGGAGGTACGGAAGAGATGCGGGGATTCCTCGATTTCGCGGCACGCCGCTTCGCTCGGAATGACACTTTTATTCTTTTTCGGAATGACAGATCGAAGGACGGTTATCGGTTGGATTCGGCGAGAGCTGTGGCGCGGTCGAGCGCAGATTGCACGGCTTGTTGCTCGGCCGGCGCGGGAACGGTCCATGCGACAGTGACGCGGGAGAAGGGCTTGGGGATCATGAAGCGGTCCCAGGAGCGCAGGGTCCAGGCGCGGTGCGCGTGCAGGTACACCGCGCCGACGGGCGCGTTGACGAGCTGCGCGAGCTGCGTGACGCCGGGCTTGGCCCACTGCGCGGGGCCGCGTGGGCCGTCGGCGGTGATGGCAATGTAATTGTTTTCGAGGAAAGCGCGCTGGAGATTGCGCAGGCCGACGGCCCCGTCGCGCGAGCTCGAGCCGCGCACGGCGACGAAGCCCAGACGCTCGACGGTGCGGGCGATCAGCTCGCCGTCGAAGCTGCGGCTGATGAGGATGTGGAGGTTCGCGTTGCGGAAGCGCCAGGCGCAGGCGAGCAGGCAGCGGTGCCAGATGGCGTAGATCAGCGGCGGAGGCGTGTGATACTGCGGCGTCATGCCCGGCTCCGAGATGTCTTCGTAGCGCAGCGTCACGCCAAGCAGGCAGATGACCATGTACGCCAGCGGCGGGACGATGGCGAGGATCAGGCGCTGCTTGAAAGTAAAGCGCTGGGCTAAGGGCTCGGGCACGTGATTGAGTTTACCTTTGTCCCTGCGATCTCTCTACCAACCATGAAGCGCAGTTCGCGCGTTGCGCGAATGGCCACCTTAGCGCGATGAGACCGCGCGAAGATGGGGCCCGGTTTTACGGCGCTAGCTGTACTTGATCCAGCGAAGGATCTCGGGCAGGTTGGGGCGCTTGCCGTACATCAGGATTCCCACGCGGTAGACGCGAGCGGTGAACCACATGACCGCCCAGATGGTGAGCAGCATCAGCACAATCGAGCCGGCGATGTCGTACCACGCGACGTTCGAGATGGAGATGCGCAGGTACATCAGCAGCGGCGTGCAGGTGGGGATCAGCGACATGACGCGCGAGAAGGTGGAGCTGGGGTTGGAGATGACCGGGCCAATCACGAACATGCAGACGGCGAGCGGCATGGCGATGACGAGGTTGAACTGCTGTAGCTCCTGTTCGGAGTTGACCATGGCCCCGATGGCTGCGGCGATTCCCGAGTAGAGCAGGAACCCGAGGATAAAGTATCCGATGAACGCGGCAATCTGCGCGACGGAGAAGTGAACCTGGAGCGAACCTCCCCCGACTGCGGAGACAATTGCCTGCGATGAAAGCAGTACGGCGGCTGCGACCCAGATGCCGATCTGCGTGAGTCCGACGGCGCCGACGCCGAAGAGTTTGCCCATCATCATCTCCTGCGGCTTGACGGTTGCGAGCATGACCTCGAAGACCCGCGAAGTCTTCTCCTCGATGATGGAGCGGGCGACGTTCATGCCGTGCAGCATGACTGCCATATACATGAGGAAGAAGAGAATATAGGCGCCGAAGAAAGCGGTCATCGTGTCGGACTTGGAGATTTCGCCGTTCTTGATGGTGTCTGTTTCGACCTCGACGGGGTCCATCATGGTCTTGATATCGACTGCATCAAGTCCTCGATGCTTTAAGCCCTCGCGCATGATGACGCGGCGCATGGCGCTGGAGATGGTGTCTTTGGTGGAGATGTCGGCGTGGTTAACGGAGGTGTAGGTGATCTTCGGTGTCGCGGTTGATGTATCGATCCAGAGAAAGCCATCGATCTGTTTGTCGACGGTCTGATCGACGACAGTCTTGCGCGTCTCAGAAGATGGCGGCGAGATGACGTCGACCTTCATGGCGGAGTCTTTGCCATGCTCCAGCTCATTCTGGAGGTCGAGAGCAAGATCGGTGTCCTGGGCGATGACGGCGATGTGCGACGCCGACTTGGCGTTTCTGGTTTTGAGTACGGAGAAGAAAATGCCTCCCGCCATGAGTGTCGGGATAAGGAGCGTCGTGATGACAAAGGCCTTGGTGCGGACGCGCTCGAGGTACTCGCGCTTCGCGATGAGAAAAGTGTTGCTAGGCATCGACTTTGCCTCCTGCTCCTACTTCTTCGATGAAGATTTCTTCAAGGGTAGGCTCCATCACTTCGAAGCGCGTGACGCGCGCTCCAGCAATTGCCTGGGCGAGAACCTGCTGCGCGGCGGCTTCATCACGGAGCTTTATTTCGGCGGAGCTGTTGTAGAGCTTGTACTCCTCGATGCCGGGGTTGCGCAGGAAGGCGGAGTCGCCTTCGAAGGTGATCTGCACGCGGTTGCGCGGATAGCGCGACTTAATCTCGCGCATGCCACCGGAGAGAACGATCTTTCCGCGCGAGATAAGGCAGATGGCATCGCAGAGTTTTTCGACCTGGTCCATACGGTGCGTGGAGAAGAGGATCGTGCGACCCTGTTTGCGGAGGTCGAGGAGCGTATCCATCAACAGAGTGGCGTTGACGGGGTCGAGGCCGCTGAAGGGCTCGTCCATGATGACGAGGTCAGGATCGTGCAGGAGCGTGGCGATGAACTGGATCTTCTGCTGCATGCCCTTGGAGAGCTCTTCGGTCTTTTTGGGGATGGCTTCAGTGATCTCAAGTCGTTCGCACCAAGCATGGGCCCGCTTGCTTGCAGTGGAAATGTCAAGTCCTCGAAGCTGCCCGAGAAAGGTGAGTTGGTCGATGACCTTCATCTTCTTATAGAGGCCGCGTTCTTCGGGAAGATAGCCAACTCGCTGAAGGAGCTTGCGATCGAAGGACTGGCCGAAGAGCTCAACGGTTCCGGAGTCGGGCGCCGTGATGCCGATCATCATACGGATGGAAGAGGTCTTGCCGGAGCCGTTGGGGCCGAGGAGACCAAACATGCTGCCGGGTTCGATGGTGAAGCTCAGGTCGTCGACGGCGATCTTGGTGTCGTAGGCTTTGCGGACATGCTGAAGTTGAACGATTGCCATTTGTTCTCGCGAGTGTTCAGGCCAGTTTATCAGGGAGCACGGATGATCTAGAGAATGGCAATCTCTTCGGCAATGCGTGAGTCGCGATGCTTGTGATCGAGCCGTGCGGAGACAAGCGCGAGCGAGAGAGCGAGCGTGGCAATGACCGCTCCGGCGATGGGGAGGTGGCGGTAGCCGGCGCCGGCGGTGAGCAGCATACCGCCGACGGTTGCACCGACGGCATTGCCGAGATTGAAGGCTCCCTGGTTGAGCGTGGACGCGAGATTCGGCGCGGCGGAGGCCTGGTCGACGATGCGGGACTGGAGGGGGGAGCCGGCGGCGAAGTGGATCGCTCCCCAGATAAGGACCATGGATACGGCGGGAATAGGGTAAGGTTCGGCGAAGTAGAGAGCGATGAGGGCAGCGATAAGAGCTGAGAGCGCGGTGATGAGGAAGGTCTTCGGCCGCCAGTCTGTCAGCGCGCCGCCTGCGAGATTGCCGATGGTGATGCCCACGCCAAAGACAAGCAGTGTGAGCGTGACGGTATGCGGCGAGACCCTGGTGACATGAAGCAGCATCGGCGCGATATAGGTGAAAACGCAGAAAAGCGACGACGAGGCGACGGTGCTGATTGCCAGCACAAGAAGGACCTGAGGTTTGCGCAGGACACTGAACTCGTGGAGGATGCTGTTTGAGGAAGCGGCCTGAGGCGGAAGGAAGAGAACAAGGGCCCCGGCGGCGATAAAGCCGATGGGGAGGATGGCCCAGAAGGAGGCTCTCCAACCGAAGGCCTGGCCCAGGGCTGTACCGGCAGGGACTCCGAGGACGTTGGCGAGGGTGAGGCCCGAGAACATCAGCGCAATCGCCTGTGCGCGCTGACTGCGGGGGACGATGTTGGAGGCAACGACACTGCCGATCCCGAAGAAAGCTCCGTGGCAGAGCGCCGTAAGAACGCGAGCTGCGAAGAGCAGATTATAGGTTGGTGCAAGCGCGCAGGAGAGATTGCCGAGAATGAAAACTCCGATCAGCAGGAGCATGGTGCGCTTGCGTTCGAGCTTTGCGGTGGCGATAGCGAGGAGGGGCGATCCGAGGGTGACGCTGAGGGCGTATCCGGTGACGAGAGCGCCTGCTTTGGGAATGCTGACGTTGAAGTCACGGGCAAGGCTGGGGAGAAGGCCCATGATGATGTATTCGGAGGTGCCTATGCCGAAGGCCGCGATGGCGAGCGCCACCAGAGGGGGGCTGGTGAGGAGGCTTCGCAGACTGGCAGATTCGATCTTTTGCGCGGACGACGCCATATATCGATTGCACCACAAGTTTCGCTGCGGCTGGAATGCGTTGATTGCCGTGGGATGAGGAGAGGCAACAGCAACGGCAAAATGCAGGGATTCTTCGCTTCGCTCAAAATGACGGCATGGTGAGGCAAGGGTGGGGAGAATCTGCTGCTTGAAGCGCGGGTTCTTGTAGCATCGGGTTTGTGCTGGAACTTTCGACCCCAATCAAATTTGTGAAGCGCGTTGGTGAACGTGTGGCCGAGGCGCTGGCCAAGCGCGGAGTCGAGACAGTGGAAGACCTGCTGTACCATCTCCCCTTTCGCTATGAAGATCGGCTGAATCCGTTGCCTATTCGTGCGTTGAAGGCCGGCACGATGGCCTCGATCATCGGCGAGGTGCGCGGGTCGGCGCTGCTGCGGACGCGGTCGATGCCGATCTTCGAGATGACGGTGGGCCAGGGGCTGGACACGGTGAAGTGCATGTGGTTCCACGGCGCTTATCTCAAGGACAAGTTTCATGCCGGGCAGATGGTGGCCCTGTACGGCAAGCTGGAGGCTTCGCGATCGACAGCGGGCAAGTTCAAGATGATCCAGCCTCAGTTTGAGATTCTGCCGGCGGCTAACTCTCCTGAGGCGGAGTTTGTCTCGCTGGAGGTGGGACGCATCGTGCCGGTGTATGAGTTCCTAGGTGGAACGACGGCATGGGGCGCGAAGCTGACGTCGAGATGGCTGAGAAGAGTGGTGTGGTGGTTGCTGGAGGAGTTGGAGAGTGTTTCCATCCTTCGCGATGCGAAGGATGGGGCACCCGGGGCGCTGGGGCCGGGCGCGAGATTGCAAAAAGCAGATTCCTCCGCTGCGCTGCGGAATGACAACAAGTTTGTGCGCGAGAACAAGAGGAAAGCAGATTCGGTTCCAGAGACTTTGCCTGCGGCGTTGCGCAAGCGGTTGGGTTTGCCGGATAGGCTGGGGGCCCTGCGGGCGGTGCATTTTCCCGAAGCGGGCACGCCGATGGTTGAGTTGATGTCGGCGGCTACGCCTGCCCACCGGCGATTGATCTTTGAGGAGCTGTTTTACCTGGAGCTTGGACTTGAGCTGAAGCGGCGGCGGCTGCGCGAACGTGAAGGAACTGCCTTTGTCACGGATGACGGTGTGCGGCGTGCGTTGAAGCAGATACTTCCCTTTCACCCGACCACGGCACAGAAGCGCGTGCTGGGCGAGATTGCCGCGGATATGCGCCGTGCACAGCCAATGCGAAGGTTGCTGCAGGGCGATGTGGGATCGGGAAAGACGATTGTCGCGATGCAGGCGGCACTGGTGGCGATCGAGAACGGCTATCAGGTGGCGCTGATGGCCCCGACCGAGATTCTGGCGACGCAGCATTATCTCTCCGCGCGCAAGCTGCTGGACGACGCGACCTCCCCGCGCACCGGGAAGCCGTATCGTGTAACGCTGCTGACGGGCTCGCTCGATGACGCGGCCAAGCGCGAGGCGCGCGGCAGGATCTTTCGCGGAGAGGCGCAGCTCGCCATCGGAACGCACGCGCTGATCGAAGAGAAGGTGGACTTCGACAACCTGGGGCTGGTGATCGTCGACGAGCAGCACCGGTTTGGCGTGCAACAGCGGTTCCGGTTGATGAAGAAGCCCGGACCTGATGGGCGTCTGGCCGAGCCTGACGTGCTGGTGATGACGGCGACGCCCATTCCGCGGACGCTGGCGCTGACACTGTATGGGGATCTTGAAACAAGCGTGATTGACGAATTGCCTCCAGGGAGGACTCCCGTGGTAACGCGGAGGACGACGGAGGAACGCGCAGGGGATGTTTGGGATTTTGTAAGAAAGCAGGTTGCTGCGGGACGGCAGGCTTACATTGTGTACCCGGTGATTGAGGGCGCGAAGGACGATCAGCCGGAGCTGGACTTTGCGCGGGATGAGGCAGAATCCGGTGGTGAAGGAAATGCAGACCCTTCGACTGCGCTGCGCTCCGCTCAGGATGACAAAGTTAGAAAGAAGCCAAAAAGCAAGACTGCGAAGGTAGAGAAGCTATTCGCTCCCAAGCAGGCCTTGCGGGCTGCCAGCGATATGTATGAGGAGTTGCGCACGGGTGCGCTGGGTGGGCTCCGGATTGGGCTGTTGCATGGACGGCTGAGCGCCGACGACAAAGAAGTTGTGATGCGGCGGTTTCAACGTGGCGAGATTGATGTCTTGATTGCGACGACAGTGATTGAAGTGGGCGTGGATGTTCCGAACGCGACGGTGATGGTGATTGAACACGCTGAGCGGTTTGGGCTGGCACAGATGCACCAGCTTCGCGGACGTGTTGGCCGTGGCGCAGCGAAGAGCTACTGCGTGCTGATGACAGGCGGCCGCGTAAGCGAGCAGGCAGAGGCGCGGTTGAATGCAATGGTCGCAACGCAGAATGGGTTTGAGTTGGCGGAGTTGGACCTCGAGCAGCGGGGGCCTGGCGAGTTTTTTGGAACGCGCCAGGCTGGGATGCCGGAGTTCCGTGTCGCCAATCTGCTGCGCGACCGCGCCATGCTTGAGCTGGCGAAGACCGAGGCAGCGCACTTTGCCGAAAAGCCCGACGCCGCCATGACGCGCGAAGAGATCGACGCCGTGTGGGCGCGGTTGAAGCAGCAGTGGCAGCGCCGGTATGGGCTGGTCGAGGCCTGAGGCCTGTCCTTCCTCGCATCATCAGGCAATTGTCTATTCAACTTCCAGCTAAGCGATCGCTGGCTCGAGTACAACGCTAGGCGTTGGATAGACCTTGCGCGGACCGCGCTTGCGCGCCACGAGGACGCGGATGCGCTCGATCATCTCCGCCGGCGAGCAGGCGCCCTTGGGCAGAAAGGCATCTGCGGCAGAGGCGCGGTCGAAACTGGTGACGGTGTTGGAGACGACCATGGTTGGGAGGCCGGGCTGGAGGTGCTTGGCGCGGCGCACAAGCTCGTTACCGTCCATCTGTGGCATCAAGAGGTCGCAGAGTAGAAGATCGAGCGAGCCGGGCGCGGACTGTTGGATGATTTCGAGAGCATGGCTGGATGAGGCCGATGGAATGACGCGATAACCGCGGGTTTCGAGGAGGAAGGTGCGGACAGAGAGCACCTGTTCGTTGTTATCTACGCAGAGAATCGTCTTCTTGGGCCGCAATGCTTTCTCTCTTCTCCTGCCGGTGGATCGCGGGAAGGCGATTCCGGCCGATGGGCGGGTGAGGTCGGCTGGTTGGCCGCACCTGACCCGAATTTCAGGCACACCCCCGCGAGTCCGGCCGAAGCAGTGCTTCGAACACAGATCGGCTCGTCCGCTCCTCGCGAAGCGGCAAGAGAGACAAAGCTCTCCTGACCGCTCCTTGAGGAACAGTTCCGACCGCCCGGCCAAAGCCAGACAGCGGGGTGAGAGATGCCGTGGCCCGTGCAGGTTGCCACGCGAGATCCTCGTCATACGCAGTGAATCGGTCTGCCGTGGAGGCGGCGAGCGCGGGTCGCGCAAGGGCGACGGTCTCGCCTGCGTTTGCAGGCAGCGATTGTGCGAATGGAGGAGCCGCGACTGCCAGGCAGCCGTGCATCTCTCAACTCAGTTTGTCAGTAATACAGGCGAAAGAACTCATCAACGACGCGCCTCACATTGCGTGCGGCATGTCGTTAACGCTTGCCAAGAGTATGAAGAGTCGAGCGGCTTTGCAACGGCGAAGTAAGGGCGAAAAGAGGGAAGATTAGAAGTTGCACATCCACCGCCCTCGGGTGTAGCCGCGAATTCATTGACGATTCACACGAGCGGTCTGTTGAAATCGCGTGCATCACGGCAGGAAAAAGCGTCCCATTGCAACAGGAATGGTGCGGCCTCCGACGAACACATCGGAGACCTTGCCGCCGGAGAGTGTGGCTGAGACATGGAGGCGGCTGGGACGAAGCATCTCGACTCCCTGCTCAATGACGATTTGTTTGCCGCTCGCGACTGCACCATGTTTCACCAGCCACGCGATTGCGGGACCAGCAGCCGAACCGGTTGCGGGATCTTCTCCCTTGTAGAACTGCATACGCGCATGCCACAGTGCTCCACTGCCTTCTTCTGCGCGTGTGAGGAAGTAGAAAAATTTTGCGTTGTGGCGCGTGAGGTATTCACTCACCTCTGGCGTCTGGGGCACACGAAGGCGCGCCGCGGCGGCCAGCGATTTCAATGGGACGATGCAGAAGGGGTTGCCTGTGGTAACTGTCTGCACGGGCAGCTGCGGATCGATGTCGTCGAGGGAAAGCTGAAGCATACGGGCGAGAACCGCTGAATCGTGCGCGGGGCCGAAGACGGGATCGTTCTGGCGCATGGTTGCGAAGATGCCCTGCTCCCCGGGCTTTGAGGGAGTAAAGCGCACCGGGATCCGCCCGACGTTCAGATCGAGGACGATCTCCTCGGCGGCACGAAGCCAGGGGTGGTTCCAGTAGAGCCAGCTTGCAGTGCCGAGGGTTGGATGGCCGGCGAAGGGAAGCTCTTCGCCGGTGGTGAAGATCCGGACACGGACGCCGTGTTGATGCTCGACTTCGGCGGCACAAGGGAGGATGAAGGTCGTCTCGGAGAGATTGGTCTCGCGCGCGAGGGCCTGCATCTCGGCATCGGAAAGGCCTCTGGCGTCGGTGAAGATCGCCAGGGGATTGCCTTCGAGAGGGCGTTCGGCGAAGACATCGACCTGTGCGTAGTCGAACGCAACGTGCGCTGTAGTGGGCGGGGCAGGCTTCGCTGGCAGAGTTGACATGAAAGACTCCCGGGACTATGGTTTTGGTTAGACCGCAATCGAGCCAACCTGCTTGATGCTAGTTCAGCTAGCTGCGGTACAAATTTTTAGAAGCGATGACGACGATTTCCAACACGCTTTCTCTCCGCTGCTGCTGTTGCGGCTGCCTGGCTGGGGTGCGTGGATGAGCGAATCGAAGTAGCGGCTTCGAAGCAGCGAGACCCACCCAAGCCACTGGCCGGTGGGTTTTTTATTGAGAAACATAACCTTGAACGTGGGGACCAGGTCCCCGGAAGGCGCAGGCATATGTCACTCCGCATTAACGATGTAGCTCCGGACTTTACCGCTGAAACGACGCAGGGCACCATCAACTTCCACGAGTGGATTGGCGATAACTGGGCTGTCCTGTTCTCGCACCCGAAGGACTTCACGCCTGTCTGCACCACAGAGCTTGGCGCAGTGGGTTCGCTGGAGAAGCAGTTTGCCGCACGCGGCGCCAAGGTGATTGGCCTGAGCGTCGATCCGGTCGACAATCACGCAAAGTGGGCCAAGGACATTGAAGAGGTCACAGGTTCCGCAGTGAACTTTCCGGTGATCGGCGACACGGAGCTGAAGGTCGCAAAGCTGTACGACATGCTCCCCGGCGATGCCGGCGATAGCTGCGAAGGACGTACGCCTGCCGACAATGCAACGGTCCGCATGGTGTTTGTGGTTGGCCCGGACAAGCGCATCAAGCTGACACTGGCCTATCCGATGTCGACTGGCCGTAACTTCGACGAGATCGTTCGCGTGCTCGATTCGATGCAGTTGACGGCGAAGCACAAGGTCTCGACGCCGGCGAACTGGAAGCAGGGCGACGATGTCATCATCGGCGGCGGCGTTTCCAACGAAGAGGCTGCAAAGATCTTCCCGGGCTTCAAGACCGTGAAGCCGTACCTTCGCACGACGGCCCAGCCAAAGTAAGATAGGTACACCTCACTCCGCCGGCCGGGTACGCGGCGGAGCAAGGCACCGATGGCGAAGTGGCTAACGCGCTGGTCTGCAAAATCAGTATTCGTGGGTTCGATTCCCACTCGGTGCTCCATATTTCTAAGCAGAAGCGAGTCCTAATGGGACTCGCTTTGTTGCGTTAAGGCGGTTTCCCCTCACAGATAGGCGATCAGGCGCTCCGCGGAAGTTCCTTGCTTCCGTATGCAAGATAGAAGCCTGCGGGGACGAGGAAGATTGTCAGGATAACGGAGACGGTAAGGCCTCCGATGAGCGCCTGAGCCAGCGGCGCGTAGGATTCGCTGCCTTCCCCAAGTTTGAGCGCCATCGGAAGCAGACCGATGAGCGTGGCGAGCGAGGTCATAAGAATTGGCCTGAGACGGACACGGCAGGAGAGGATGATCGCCTCCTGAACGCTCTTACCCTGTTTGATGAGGTGATGGGCGAACTCAACAATCAGAATGCTGTTGGAGAGGGAGATACCGGCGAGCATGACGACACCCATGAGCGACATGACGTTGAGCGTGGTTCCCCAGACGAGCAGGGCGAGGATGACTCCCGTGATGCCGGGCGGCAGTGCGAGAAGGATGATGAACGGATCGAGGAAGGAGCGGAACTGTGCCACGAGGATGAGGTAGAGCAAGACCACCGACAGGATCAGCCCGATGGCGAAGCTGCGGAAGGAGGCGTTCATGGAGACGACGCTGCCCGCAAGCGTAACTGAGATGCCCTGCGGCGGGTCCGAGGCATCGACGATGGCTTGAATCTTCTTCGTGATGACGCCGAGGTCTTCACTCTGCGGACGGACGTAAATGTCGAGATTGCGGCGAATCTGCGTGTGGTCCATCTCGGTAGGAGCGTTGAATTGCTGGATGTCGGCCACCATGTCCAGCCGTGTTGGCTGTGAGATGTTAGCCCCGTGCAGCGGAATGGCCTTCAGGTCGTCGAGTGACTTGATCTGCCCCTCCTTGAACATGACAGTAAGGAAGTAGTTGTTACCGCTATTGGGATCGATCCAGATGGAGGGAGCGATCATCTGGTTCGATGTAAGTGCGGTGATGATGTTGGAGACGACTTCCTTTTCGGTAAGGCCGAGCTGGCTTGCGCGTGTGCGGTCGATGGAGATTCGCAGCGACGGGTAGTCGATGTCCTGAGGAATGTAGACGTCTGCTGCGCCGGGTATGCCGCGAATCTGCGAGGCGATCTTCTGTGCAAGTTTGAAATCGGCGGCTATGTCGTTGCCGGTTATGCGCACGTCGATGGGCGCTGGCGCTCCCATATTCAACACGCCATCGACGAGGCTGCCCGACGAGTAGAAGGTCTGGACCTCGGGCACCTCTTTTGCAATCGCGGTCTTCACTTCATCGATGTAATCGAAGCTGCTCCTGGTGTGGTCGTGGGAGAGAGCGACCTGGGTAAACCCGGTGTGCATGGCAGCATTCGGCGAGAAGAGCGCCGAAAAGCCGGGGTCTATACCGATATTTGTTACCAGAATGCCGAGGTCATGCTTGGAGACGATGCGGCGAACGATGTTCTCAATGCGAGATGCCTCTTCTTCTGTAGCCTCGAGCTTCGTGCCTGATGGAGCTTTGAAGCTGATGACGAATTGCCCGGCATCGGTGCGTGGGAAGAAGGAGAGACCGAGAAACGGAAACAGAAGGAGCGAGAGGAGAAAGACAATGCCGAAACCGCCAAGCGTCTGCCAAGGCTTGAGGAGCACACGGGCAACGAGGCGATCGTAACGGTGCAACAGTGCGTCGAAGCCCGCGGCAAACTTTGCGTTGAAGCGCGCCCAAAGCCCATGGTGCGTGCTCTTCGGGTCGGCTGTAATGGCCATCTCTTCTTCGGACGACTCATGCACGACGTCGCTGTGCCCGCTCTTGACGAAACGGGCGCAGAAGAGCGGGACGACAGTGAGCGCAACGAAGTAGGAGGCAAAGAGTGAGATGACAACAGCCAGCGCGAGCGATGAAAAGAGAAACTTGCTGACTCCGTAGAGCATAGTGACAGGGAAGAAGACGACGACAGTCGTGAGCGTACCGGCAAGCACGGGCAGCGCAACCTCTTTGCCTCCTTTTTCTGCTGCCTCTTCCGGCGACTCCCCTTCTTCAAGGTGACGAAAGATATTTTCGAGGACGACGACGGAGTTATCGATCAGACGCGACAACGCAAGCGCGAGCCCGCCGAGGACCATGCTGTTCAACGAGCTTCCGCTAAGCTTCAGTACGAAGAAGGTTGTCAGCAGAGAGAGTGGGATAGAGAAGAAGACCGCAACCGTCGCGCGAAGACTGCCGAGAAAGATAAGGATCATCAGGCAGGTGAGGAAGAGTCCGACTCCGCCTTCGTGCACAAGAGTTTCAATCGCTGTTTTGACGAAACGGGACTGGTCGAACTCAACAGTTGTTTTGAGTGAGGCTGGCACATCGACGAGCTTCTTGAGCGTATCGTTGACGCCGTTGACGATTGCGATGGTATTGGAGTCGCCGCCCTGTTTGAAGATGGGCAGGTACACACCGCGCTGTCCATTCACACGAACAATGTTGTACTGGAGGCCGAATGAGTCCTGGGGAACCGCCACGTCGCCCACTCTTACCGGCGACTGGCCGACCATCTTGAGCGGCACCTGTGCGATGTCCGACGCTCCCTTGAGCATCGAATTGGTGTAGATGTTGTAGTCGTAGCGTCCGATCTGCACGTCGCCGGCTGGCAGGATGACATTGGCGTCATTGACGGAGCGGACAACGTCCATCGGGCTAAGCTGGTTGGCTTCGAGCTTGTAGGGATCGGCGTAGAGCATGATCTGCCGCCACCGCCCGCCGAAGGGCTGCGTTACCGATGCTCCTGGAACGCTTGCAAGTTGATTGCGGACGAAGTTCTGGCCGACGTCCTTGAGCTTGCTCTCATTCAGTCCCGAACCGCTCAGCGTGACGAGCGCGACCGGAATGCTGGAGGCATCCTGCTTGAGAACGATGGGCGGGTAGGTCCCCGGAGGCATGTCGCGCAGGTCGCTGCTGGCGAGCGATGAGATCGTAGCTGCATCCGCATCGGGATCTGTTCCGGCGCGGAAGTAAACCTTGATGAGTGACACGCCGGGAAGTGAGCGGGACTCCATGTGGTCGATGCCGCTGGCGAGCGTGAACTGTCGCTCAAGGTGATAGGTGATATTCGCTTCAATCTGCTGCGGCGGCATCCCCGAATAGAAGGTCGCGACGGCAACGACGGGCAGGTTGATCGGCGGGAACATATCGACCGGCATGTCCGCAACGCTGACCGAACCCAAGATGGTGATGACGAGGCACAGCACCACCATGAGGTAAGGATTTCGGATGGAGAATCCCGACATGTCGCTTGTGTTCCTTTCGCTCTCTGGCCTTAGCGGTTGCTGCCTGCTTCGTATGCAGCAGGTTGTGCATCGACCTTCTGCCCATCGAAGAGACCCGTGTGGCGTCCAACGATGACCTGCTCTCCCTGCTTGAGGCCAGAGAGGATCTCGATTTTGGAAGGTGTCTGGAGTCCCACGGTGACGGTGACCAGGTGCACAATGCCGTCGCGCACCACATAGGCCTGCTGCACGCTAGTGCCGAGTCCATCGACTGCATCGAGCGGGACGCTCAGAACATTGGGCCGCGCCGCAAGATGGAGATGGACCTCCGCGTACATGCCGGGCACTAGCGAGCCGTCAGGGTTGGGCACATCGACCTCGGTATCCATGGTCCGCGTCGACATCTGCACGGAATCGGCATAGCGCGTCACCTTGCCCTGAATTCTGCGGCCGAGGCTGACCACGCTAACGTCAACCAGTTGCCCATTGTGGACCGCCGCGACATCTGTAACAGGCACAGGCAGAATCAGCCGAAGCAGATCGTTCTGCGCGAGCCTTACCACCGGCATCGCCTGCGACTGCGATGAGATGCCAGCCTGAATCATCGAGCCGGTGTTGGCATATCGCTTCGTCACCACTCCATTGAAAGGAGCGCGGATGGTGGCGTACTGCATCATGGCGACGGCACGCGAATGCTCGGATTCCGCCTGAAGCTTGTTCTGCTGGGCCGCCCTGAGCGCAGAGTTTGCACTGGCGAGCTGCGCCTTCGCCTCCATCTCATGCGCCTGGGCAACATCGACCTCCTGCCGCGGCACCAGACCGCGATCGCGTGTCGCCACATCCTGGATGCGCTTGAAAGAGAGTGAAGCGATATTCGACGCCGCCTGCGCGCGCTGCACAGCAGCCTCGGCCGTGACGATGTTGGCTTCCGCAGCCGCCGCTCCGGCTTTTGCTTTGGCCACGTCGTCCTGAACCTCGGGGACCTCCAACACCGCCAGCACAGCATTCTGGTGAACATGATCTCCAATATCGACGCCGATGGACTTCACATAGCCTGCAATTTTCGCCATGACATCCACCTCCTGATAGGGGCGGAACTCAGCCGTCAGGACGCGATCGTTTTCAAGCGTTGCAGGCGACACTGTCGCGACAGGCACGACGGGCACGGCAACGGCTGCGGGTTTATGTGCATTGCAGGCAGTCAATGTTCCGGCAGCGAAGACAGTGGCAACAGCCAGCCACACTGTCCCGGAATCTTTTAGATTTGCCATCTGCGAATAACCTTTCAATTAAGATTCCCTGTTGCGAAGTCGAGCTGCGCGAGACGCGTGAGATAGGTGTACGTTGCGTCGGCTGCGGTAATCTCCGCAGAGGTCTCGTTCAATTGCGCTTCGTTCAGCTCGACGATGCTGCCAAGGCCTGCATCGTAACGGTCTTGGGCAAGACGCAGCGCCTCCTTGCTCTGCGCAACAAGACGCGCAGTGACATCGATGCTGCGAAACGCCTCATCGGCCCTGTACCACGCGCTTCGAACTTCGTCGCCCACCTGAAGACGCCGATCCTGCACATCGTGCGCGCGCGCGGTTGCTTCAAATTCAGCTTCAGATCGCCGCGCCGCAAAGAGTCCCCCGTTGAAGACCGGGATGCTGAGGTTGAAGCCTGCGGCGGCGTAGTCGTCATGCAAAGTGCGGTCGTGGTAGGGTAGTTGACCCGCGGCGGCTTGAAGATTCAATGTGGGATAGCTCAGACGCTTTTCCGATTGCGCAAACTGCTGTGCTGCGTGCTGCTGGGCTTGAAGAACCGCGAGGTCGGCACGCTTTGCCTGCGCCTGCTGCATAAGGTCTTCGGGAGCGGGCGGCAGTGGCTCAACCGAGGCGACATCAATCAGCTTAGCGACAACAGACTGTTGCTGCCCCATTGCGATGGCAAGCTGCGATCGCTCCTGCGCGACAGTGCTTTGCGCCCTTACAACAGCAAGTTCGGCCTCACTCTCAAGCACCCTGGCAAAATTGACGTCGAGCGTCGACCTGAGCTCGCTTTGCGCCAACGCAGATAGTTGCCTGGAGACCAGGCGCCGGTTTGCAAGGGCCGCCTGCGCAGCACGAAGAACGGCCTCCGCACCTAGAACACGGTAGTAGGCCATCCTTACATTGAGCCGAACCTGCGCGCGGGTGAGTGTAGCGGCATCGGCCTGCGCTTCGGCTGTAAATCTCGCAGCACTGACCAGCGCACCGGTGCGTCCGAAGTCTGTGACGAGCTGCGTGAGGTTGCCGCCGTAAGCAAACCGGCCGGACAAGGCAGATGTGGTCAGATTCCCCGCCGACACTGCCGAACTGGTATCGGCCACCTGCGCGCCTGTGGCATTGAAGTTGACCATAGGCAGATACCCCGATCGCGCTTGACGGACTCGCTCGGAGATTGCGCGCGCGCGCGCCTGGGCCGCCAGCATGCGAGGCAGCTTTACAAGTGCCTGAGCTTCGGCCTGGGGCAGGTCCAGAGATTGTAATTCCGGAGATGCGGCTGACTGTCCCAGGGCGGATATTGTGAGGAAGCAAAACAGAGTCAGAACGGCCACAGAATTCATCGGGAGAGACCTTTGCCAATCACACCAGTGCATTCAGTCAACCAGCTTGCTTTCTTACATTGGCTTACAAGTCGCTGACATTAACCTGGCTCCTACTTGTTCCGGATGACCGAGGTAGGAAATGATAGGAAAGGAGCGTCACCCTTATGCCATCAGTTCGCGCCAAGATTTTGATCATCGAAGATGACAAAAAGATGTCGGACGCACTGGTCTCTGGCCTGAGGGAATCGAACTATGACGTATCGACAGCGGCCTCCGGTGAGGAAGGTTTTTATCTCGTCCATAAACTGAATCCCGATCTGTTGCTGCTGGACCTGACGTTGCCGCAAAGAAATGGCCTGGAGATACTTCAGCAGCTTCGTGCGGAAGGCATCGACGTTCGCGTACTGGTCTTGACCTCGCACAACACTGTGGATGACCGGGTATCGGGCCTGCGGATGGGAGCCGACGACTATCTTGGCAAGCCATTCTCCTTTCCTGAATTGCTCGCGCGCATCGATGCTCTGCTGCGGCGCTTTCTTCCTCCGACGGAACCGGAGTCGTTTCAGATTCAAGACCTCAGGCTGGATACTCGCGCACGAGTAGCTATGCGGGCTGGTCAGAAACTGGAACTAACTTCCAGGGAGTTCGATCTTCTGCTGTATCTCGCGCAGTACCGCGGACGCACGGTCTCGCGCGAGATGCTGGCCAGGGATGTGTGGCGAGAGACCTCACGATTTACGCCGATCGATAACGTCATCGACGTTCAGGTCGCACGGCTGAGGAGAAAAATAGACGATCCGTTTGGAGTGAAACTCCTGCAAACTGTGCGAGGATTGGGCTTCAGCCTGAGGGAGCCTTGATTTGAGACTGGGAGCACGATGGACACTGCGCACGCGGCTTACGCTCTGGTATGTCGCGGTTCTGGCGCTGTTGCTGCTGGTCTACGCAACGCTGGTCTTCGTCTTTCAATACGCCGTTCTCACGCGGCAGATCTTTCACGATGAAGTGCAGGACATCATCACGGTAGAAGGCCTTCTCTACTTCGACCAGCGGGGAACTCTTCAACTTCGTCAGGACTATTACTCGCGGCCGCAGTCTCATCTGCTTGTCGATCGCTACATGGAAGTGCGCGATCTCTCGGGAGATGTGCTATACCGCAGCCCAACGCTCAACGGGATGCCTCTCGGCGGGCCGAATAGAAAGGGCGAAGGCGATGGGACGTTCAACGAGCGAATTATCCGCCTCGACGACGGATCGCACGTCTTTACGATCAGCCACATCCATGGCATGGGAGGGAGAGACCTGCTGATTCGCCTGGGGTACAGCCTGGGCCCGTTGCGCACGCGCATGGAGCAGTTCTTCCTCCTGTTGCTTTTTGCTGTCCCTGTCACTCTTGGCATTGCCTGGCTCGCGGGCCAGGCGATTGCCCGGAGAGCGCTGCGGCCGCTGGAGAAGATGACGGAACGCGCCACCGGGATTACTGCGCGCAATCTGCATGATCGCCTGGTGATTGAGAACCCGAACGACGAGCTTGGTCAGATGGCTCAAGTGTTCAACCATCTCTTGCAGCGGCTGGAGGAGTCGTTTCGGCAATTGCAACGCTTTACGGCAGATGCAGCTCATGAGCTGCGTACGCCGCTGGCATCGCTTCGCACGATTGGCGAGGTTGCACTGAGCAAAGGCAATGACCCGGAAGTGTACAAAGAGGCGCTGGGAGACATTCTGGAAGAGACCTCGCGGCTGAATGAGACGATCGACGGTCTAATTCTGCTTTCAAGAGCCGAGGCGACCGCTCCGCGCGGATCGCAGGAGATCTTCAGTGCGAATGACTTGATCGACGAAGTTTTAAACTTTCTGAGCGTCGTGATGGACGAGCGCAACGTAAAGGCAGTACAGGAAAATACAACGAATGGCGTAACCATGCTGCAAGGCGACCGAGGTCTCCTTCGGATTGCCTTCGTCAATCTGATCCATAACGCGGTGAAGTTCTCTCCTGCCAACTCGACGATTCGAATCAGCTATTCACCGATCAGCGGCGACGACCCGGAAATGCAGATCGCCATTCAGGATGAAGGCCCTGGAATTGCACCCGGCGAGCACGAACGTATTTTCGAACGATTTTTTACCAGCAGCGCACACGCTACTGCCATGAACAGCGGTGCAGGGCTTGGGCTTTCCATTGCGAAGTTGGTCATCGAGCGCGCGGGAGGAACGATCTACTTCGACAGAAATAGGCCCGTAGGGGCTCGATGCGTTGTGACCCTGCACGCAGCTGACGATCCAGCAAAATCTCGCGCCGCTCAGATTTGAGCGGATTTCTAGGAGACCGGTTCGCGTTGAAGCAATGCTGCCTGCCGCGCGATGTGTTCCGCCGATGTATCGCCATCAAGCGCCGCCAACTGAACTCCAAAGTTGCCGATGGTGGAGCTCTCTACGGAGCCACGTATTACGGGTAGTCCGGTTGCCTTTTCGGTGAGCGAGTTGAGGAGGTTGTTCTGACTGCCTCCGCCGACGATGTAGATCGCATCGAACCGCTTGCCGGTCATGGTCGAGATAGACCGCAGGACCGAAGCGTAGCGGGCCGCCAGCGATTCAAATATCAAACGCGTCATTGCCGGAGGATCGTTGCCTGGGGCGAGCCCTCGCGCTGCACGTTGCGCATTGATGCGGGCAGGCATGTCTCCAGGGGCTGCAAGCACGGGGTCGTCAACATCGATCAATTCGGCGGTAGGCGGCGCAGGCTGCGCTTGTGCCTGGCTCACCAGCAGAGCCACGTCTGTGAGGTCCCATGCCCGCATCGATTGCTGGAGCAGCCACATGCCGCTGATGCCTTTGTGAAAGAGAATGCGGCCGCCCGCCGCGCCGAGATTGGTGAAGTTGGCCTCGGCAGCTTCAGGGCTATTGCAGGGAGCTTCAAGCACGGTGCCGATCAGCGACCAGGTGCCGGAGCTGATATACGCCCAATTCATCCCGGCGGCAGGAATACCAGCGACTGCGCTTGCCGTATCGTGACAGCACGGTGCGATCAAACGCACGCCTCGAAGACGCTCTATCCCTCCGCTGTACTCGCCGACGATGGTGCCTGCTTCGACAAGAGCGGGCGCATCCTCCGCACGAATACCCGCAGCAGTAGTAATCTCCCTGCACCAGTTTCCATCCAGCCCCACCATGCCGCTATGCGTTGCCATCGTGCGCTCCGCGACAGGCTTTCCTCCCCAACGATAGAGCATGTACTCCGGCAGATTGAGCCAGCGGCCGTGTATACCGGCGAGCTGATCGGCGTGCTGCTGATAAAGCGTATTGATCGGCTGCAGCTGAACGCCGGTCAGTTCACGCAGGCGAGAGGGAGCGATGATGCGATAGAGCGCAGCCTCCGCATTTGCATTGCGCGGATCGCGATAACAAAAGGGGTCTTCAATAGCCACTCCGTTTGAATCGAGCCGGACGTAGTCGACGGCCCATCCATCCACGGCGATGGAACGCACACCTTCTTCGGCGATCTCCGCGCAGCGCGCAAGCCCGGCTTCGACTCCATCGACGATGCGTTGAAGGTTCCAGCGGAGACCATCGCTTCGCTGCTCCGCACGATGTGCAAAGCGATGGACCAGTTCAATGTGCTGCCTGCCGTCACGCCATCGGAGAAGTGAGACGCGGCAGCTTTCTGCGCCAAGATCGACGGCGATCAAAGCGCGATGGCCCGGCTTGCTCGCCGAACCATCGGATGTGCTGCGCAGGCCTGTCGCTGCGTCGGAGCCGCTCACCGGAGATAGGCCTCCACAAGACCGCCATCTACGGGGATAAGATGGCCGGTGGTTACGGGTGTCTTTGGACCGGCAAGAAAGAGGATCGCCTCAGCGCAGTCCCTTGGATCAATCGGCACATGGGTGAGCGTGCGCTTTGCATAGAAGGCAGCGAGTTTGTTTCTGAGCGCGTCATCGCTCTCCGCGTCGTCGAAGGCGATGTCGTACTTCGCGAGCGATGCCTTCACGCGGTCGCGTGGAAACATCGTCGAGCCTTTGACGACAGTTGCCGGAGAGATGCCATTGACCCTCACAGGGGAGAGCGTGACCGCCAACTCGCGCACAAGATGGCTCAATGCAGCCTTCGATACGTCGTAAGCCTCGCTCCCTTTCTTTGCGACAACAGCGTTGGCCGAGCTGGTGAGCACGATCGAGCCGCCGATGCCCTGCGCCTTGAAGACCTTGTCCGCTTCATCGGCGAGCAGATAGTTGGCCGTAACGTTGATCTCGAGCGTCGTTCCCCACTGCGCGTCGCTGATAACCCCAGTTGGGGATGAGGGGAAGATCGCTGCTGTGTTGATGACGAGATCGACGCCACCGAAGGCGCTGACAGTCGCCTGCAACGCAGCCTGAATCGTCTCTCGCTTTGTAATGTCGATTGAGGTGGAAATAACCGCTTCTTTGCCAACAATCTTCTTGCATTCTTCAGCGACAGACTCTGCGCCTTTGACGTCGCGATCAGCAACGACGATGTGAGCACCGCGTTCGGCCGCCAGAAGCGCAGTCTCGCGGCCGATGCCGCTGCCTCCACCGACCACAAGAACGATGCGCCGGCTCAGCTCTTTCTCCGGTGGCTGACGGCGGATCTTCGCCTCTTCGAGCGCCCAATACTCGATACGGAAGGCCTCGCTCGGCGGGAGAGCGACGTAGTTCTCAAAGACGGTGAACTCCTCAGGACCGGCAGCGGGGCCAGCCTGCGGAACGGAGGTGCATGGAGTCTCGCTGGAGAGAGAGCCAGCGCCCTGCATGACGTGAATAGCATTGGTGTAGAACTCGCCGGTGAGACGCGCTTCGGTCTTGTTCTTGCCAAAGGAGAACATGCCGACGCCGGGCAGTAGCACCACCGTAGGGCTGGCGTCGCGCTGCGCAGGCGAGTCCTTGAGCGCGTGTTTCTCGTAATACTCCGCATATTCGGCGCGGTAGGTTTCAAGCGCTTTGTCGATGAGCGCCGGAATCTCTTTGGGGTCTCCCTTGGGGTCCCACTCGATGTACATCGGGCGAATCTTGGTGCGAATGAAGTGGTCGGGGCAGCTCGTTCCCAGATGCGCGAGCTTCTTTGCCTGCGCACTGTTGACGAACTCCAGCACATCGGGAGAGGAGACGAAGTTTCCAATCCAGCGCTGTTTGCGGCTGACAGCCCCGCGAAGATGAGCAAAGACGTGCTCAGCAACTGCGCTGGAGTCCTTGCGTGTCTCGTATAAGGCGCCTCCGAAGGCCTTCTTGCCGCGCTTCTGATCGTGCTTCTCAATGAACTGCCCGATCTGGTCGATGATCGTGATGGTGTTCAGGTAGCTCTCGCGCTGCGTGTTGCCCCATGTAAACAGACCGTGGCCACCGAGAATGATTCCATCGCAGCCCGGGTTGTCCTCAACGGCACGCTTGAGCATCATGGCCAGCTCAAAGCCAGGTCGCTGCCAGGGAAGCCAGACGAGCTTGTGCCCGAACTCCTTGTTGAACTCCTCCATGCGCTCCTTGCCATTTGCCGAAGCGGCGAGCGCAATCGCCCAGTCCGGATGCAGGTGATCGACGTGCGGGAATGGCAGAAACCCGTGCAACGGCGTATCGATGGATGCTGCAACCGGATTGTTGCCGAAGGTACAGAGCGGGTACATCGCCACCATCTCGTCTTCGCGGGTAACGCCAGGATAGACCTTCTCCATCGCGCGCAGGCGGTCGAGGTACAACGTTGCAAAGCCTTCGCGCTTGATGGAACCGAGATCGCCCCCCGATCCCTTTACCCAGAGAACTTCTTTCGAGGAGCGGTCGAGCGGGTCCTGCAGCTCAAACTTAGAGCTGGTATTGCCTCCGCCGAAGTTTGTGATGCGGAGGTCGGAACCGAGAAGGTTCGAGCGATAACGCAACAGCTCGGGAGCATCCAGCGTCTTCGCAACAGACTCGTCCCAACGGTCCTCTAAAAACTTAAGCGATGCAGCCATGGAAAAGTACCTGCTTCTTTCGTCGTGAAGTTCGACACGGAGAAGGTTGCCATTCTTCGCGCGCTATCCATCATGTCATATCAGATACCATTACAGCAACAATTTCTCTATTGCACAATCAAGCGGTCTGCTCATCGGCATTGGTCACAACGCGATGTTCGGCGAAGTTGTATGGCGGCACTGTTGTGCCATTCAAAAGCGCCAACCCTATGTGCACCAGATGCGTGCCGTAGCTGCCTACCTCATGGGAGATGGTCCCGATCATGGGAGAGCTTTTTTTACGAATCTCGGCGACCGCTTCAGGGATCGCATCCTGCCCGACAATAACAACCTGTTTCTCGCGTTTTGCCTCTTTCACCGCATCCAGCGCGCCGAGGGCGCTGGTGTCGTTGGCGGCAGCGATCAGAATGCCCCTTTCTTTAGGATGCCTCGCGAGAAAATCTCCGACCAGCTTTCTACTCTTCTCCCGCATGCCGCGACCATCCATCCTTACAAAAGATTCGATGGGGACATCGGGCAGCTTTGCCTTGATTGCCTCAAAGGCTCCGGTGATTCGGCTCTGCACAAGCTGTCCGGCCTCGGGAAGATCGAGCCCGAGCACCCAGGAGGCCTTGCCCTCCCACTGCTGTTCGGCATGTCTGGCGAGCAGGTCGCCGGCCTCGTAACCGACACGGTAGTTGTCGACACCGAAGTAGGTTGCATGAGGGTGTGGAATGTCGATTGCGATTAAGGGAATTCCTGCCGCAGCGACCTTATCGGCGATAACGGGCGCGGCCTCCTGCTCCACCTGGAACTCGATAACGAGGTCCACTTTGCTGCGAACGAACTCCTCGGCATTTTGAATCGCGGTGGCTGCATCGTAGCGGTTGTCGAGCACAAGCAGGTCGATGCCGGCATTGGCTGTCGCTGCATTCAGACTCTCCGTTACGGCAACGGAGAAGGGCATCTCCGCGCTCTGCGCCGCAAAGCCGAAGCGTATCTTCTTCGGCCGGGAGACGATGCGGTAGAGGCCATCGGAGCTGCGCGACAGATAGCCGCGATGCACAAAGGTCTTCAGTACGCGGTAGACCGTGGTCTTCGACACCCTCGACCGGCGATGAACCGCCTCAAGCGACATCGGCTCGTTCTCGGCCTGAAGCAGCTCGAGGATGTCCAGCGCCTTGGAAAGCACGGGGATGAGATAGAGACGTTTCGCTGCTTTACTCAACAGAACTCCTTTAGCTTACACAGAGCCTACTAAGCATAGCTTGCAACGCTGCCGGCATTCTTCGCGGCCCGCGACTTCACGGTCTCCTCAACGTAGCCGCTGTCACGCAGCTCTGCGAGCGGATCGGCAGCAAGTCCCTTGGACTGTCTCCACTCCCGCGCGAGGGGACGGACATCCGTCCAGAAGCAGCCGCGGAAGTGCTCCTCCGCAGCGACCAGGTCGCACTTGTCCTGCAGTTCCGAAAGCAGACCCTGATCCACCAGCGCAGCGCGAGCGTAGATCTCCTGGGCCGTCATCACGGTTTGTACAGCGGCCTCCATCTTGCCCTTCAGGTTATGGCTCTGGTCGATCATGAAGGCAACGTCCGCCGCGCTTTTGGCGTCGCTGAGAAGCTCATGGAAGATACGGAACACCTGGTAAGGATCGATGGATCCGATGGTGAGGTCGTCATCGGCATACTTGCGATCGTTGAAGTGGAAGCCACCAAGAGCGCCGAGATGGAGTAGCCAGACGACGATCTGCTCGATGTTCTGGCCCACGTAGTGGTGGCCGGTATCGACCAGCACCTTGGCCTGTGGGCCTGCCCTGTGCGCCAGCGCCAGCGCCATGCCCCAGTCGGCAATGTCTGTATGGTAGAACGCGGGCTCGAAGGGCTTGTACTCCACCAGCATGCGCTGGTTGGGAGCGAGCGCGGCATGGGTCTTCTCCAGGGCTTCGCCGGTCCATTCGATACGGCGGCGGATGCTCTGGGTTCCAGGGTAGTTGGAGCCGTCGGCGTCCCAGATAGAGATGTCGCGTGAGCCAAGGGCCTTTGCCAGCTCTACCGATTCGAGCAGATGCTGGATCGCACACTCGCGAATCTCCGGGTCGGGGTTCGCCATGGCGCCGAACTTGTACCCCTGATCCTGAAAGAGATTCGGGTTGATGGAGCCGCATTTAATACCGTACTTCGCCTCCAGCCGCTTGATCTCGGGCACGTCGGCCTTGCCCTTTGGCAGATCCCATAGAACATGCAGCGCTACGGTTGGCGCAATGCCAGTCAACCGGTTCACTTCGCCGGCGTCGGCAAACTTCTCTTCGACCGACGTCGCAGCACCAGGCTGGATGAACTTCCCAAAGCGCGTTCCGGTATTGGCGAACCCCCAGGACGGGATCTCGATACGGAAGTTGTCCAATGCAGCGAACACCCGCCCCTGCTGTGCTGCCGAAATGTCTGACATGGCTGTGACTCCAGATGTGAAACTACATCTCTATTGAAAACCATAGGCTAGGCTTCCAGGCCGGACCATGTCAAAGCTATTCTTCGCCTACGAGTACGATGTCGACGAACCGGGGGCCATGAACCCCCTTGATTCGGGTCATCTCGATATCGGCCGTCGCCGAAGGCCCGCTGAAGAACGTCGTCGGAATGTTCTTCGTAGACTCCAGAAGTCGCATGGCCTCAACCACGGTCTCCACGACGCGGCCTGCGGGAAGGATGCAGAGATGGTAGTCCGGCACTAGCGTGACGGCACGCCTGCCCTGCCCGGGCGCGGTCTGAAGAACGATCGTTCCCGTCTCTGCGATCCCCAGCGTGGCCGTCGTCATGACGGAGGCGAAGCCATCCAGTTCGGCGGAAGAGAATCCGCGATCGACAACAAATTCCGCCCCCTGCTGCCATTCCGAGGGCAGACCATCGGGCACCAGAACGCGATGAACACCGCGTCCGCTCAAAATGCCGGCTACAACCTCGCCTACTCCGGATGCACCCGCATGGTAGACGTTGGCGTCGTAGTCGTGCAGCCGGTCTTCAAACAGATGCAGTATCTCTTTGCGGGCGAGGCTGGCGGACGACTGATAGCCGCGTTCAATCCCTGCATAAGCAGACGCGGCCTGCTCAGGTGAAGATGCTCCTTTTGCGGAGCGTATGCGCTTCAGAATCTCTTCGCGCGTCGTCGTCATGCCTTGCCTCTCTTCTCCCACCAGTCGCGGAAGGTCTCTTCTGGCATCGCCTGCAGGTCCCGCGTGTCGGTCCATCCGCCCAACAGGCCGGGAAGCCAACCGATCCATCCTGTGTTGCCGGTCTGCTTTTGCCCCACGATGGAAAATTTCTGTTTCTCCGATTTCACAAGCGGCGACTCCGCGATGCGCCCCAGTCTTTGCGCCGCCCTGAAGCGCCGCTCCGAACGAAAGGCTGCCGCGACTGCCTTCATCGCCAGGCTCTCCGGCGTGTACCAACCGTTCTGCTCGACGACCTTGTTGCGGAGGTGGATCAGCACCTCGGGGATGTTGATCTTCACCGGGCATACCTCGTAACAGGCGCCGCACAGCGACGACGCATACGGCAGTGTCTGCGAGTGCTCCATGTGCATCAACTGCGGCGTAAGTATCGCGCCAATGGGGCCAGCATAAACGCTTCCGTAAGCGTGGCCTCCGGTCTGGCGATAGACCGGGCATGCGTTCTGGCAGGCTGCGCAGCGAATGCACTGAAGCGTCTCTCGCCCCTCGGAGTCCGCCAACACGTTTGTGCGTCCGTTGTCGAGCAATACGACGTGCATGGCTCGCGGCCCATCGCCCGGATGAACGCCGCTCCACAGCGAGTTGTACGGGTTCATTCGCTCGCCGGTCGCCGATCGCGGTAGAAGCTGAATGAGAGGCTCGAGATCCTGCCAGCGCGGAATGACCTTCTCGATACCGACGACTGAGATCAGCGTGTCAGGCAGGGTGAGGCACATGCGGCCGTTGCCTTCACTCTCAACGATGCAGATGCCTCCCGTCTCTGCAATCAGGAAGTTCGCACCGCTCACCGCTGTCTTCACGCGCAGAAACTTCTCGCGGAGAAACCGCCGCGCAGCGTCGGCGAGATCGGCTGGCTTGTCGCCGAGATCAGGAAGATTCATCGTCCGGCGAAAGATCTCTCGAATCTGAGCACGGTTTTTATGTAACGCGGGAACGACGATGTGCGATGGCTGGTCTTCTCCAAGCTGAATGATCAGCTCGGCGAGATCTGTCTCGTAGGCGTGAATTCCCGCCGCCTCAAGCGCATTGTTCAACTGCACCTCTTCGGTCGTCATCGATTTGATCTTGATGACCTCCGAAGAGCCGGATTCTTTCACCAGGCCGACGACAATCCTCTGCGCCTCGGCAGCGTCACGCGCCCAGTGTACGGTCCCTCCCGCGCGCGTGAAGTTCCGCTCAAACTCATCGAGGTAGACGTCGAGGTGCTGAAGAGCGTGCGCGCGAATCTGTCGGGCGCTCTCGCGGAGCAACTGCCAGTCCTGCTTCTCTTCCACCAGTTTGCGGCGCTTGTTCTGAATCACGTCGGTGGCGTGACGCACATTTTTGCGAAGCTGCGCATCGCCCAGAAGCGCTTTTGCCGCAGCCTGAAAAGGCGGAGCAGTCCGAGGGTCGAGAGGAATGCGGCTCATACGTTGACCTCCGTCTCGCCCGCCTCTTCCGCGGCCTCACTGGCTTCTGTGTGTGCGAGTATCTCAGCAATGTGCCGCGTCGTGACGCCCGTTCGCTGACGATGCAAGGCCCCCTGAATATGCATGAGGCAGGAGTTGTCGCAGGCCGTACACTCCTCCGCGCCTGTGTTCAGGACCGCGCGCGTCTTGTCTGAAAGCATCGCGCTCGATACGTCGGCGTTTTTTACAGCGAACGTCCCTCCGAAGCCGCAACACTGCTCAAGATTTGATATCTCGACCAGTTCAAGACCGCGCACTGCTTTAAGCAGCTTCTGAGGCCCGTCTCCAAGACCAAGCGAACGAAGCCCATGACAACTGGCGTGATAGGTCACGCGATGTGGATAGTAGGCCCCAATATCAGTCAGTCCAAGTTTCTTTGTCAGGAACTCGGAGAACTCCCAGACGCGCGGAAGCAACACGGCGGTGCGCTGCGGCAGAGTGGCATCGCCGCCTTCAGCAACGATCCTCTCTGCCATCATGGGATAGTGTTCGCGCATCATGGCAACGCAGGATGACGACGGCACGACCACGGCCTCAGCGTGCTCAAACTGAGCGACGAAGCGCGGAAGCAGCGGAAGCGCCTCCACCTGATAGCCAGTGTTCCAGTGCATCTGGCCGCAACAGGTCTGTCCGGCCGGAAACTCCACCGTATGCCCGAGACGTTCGAGGACCTCGACAACGGCCTTCCCCGTTGAAGGAAAGAGCGTGTCGTTATAGCAGGTAATAAATAGCGCAACCTTCAAGCCGCGACTCCCATATTCCAATAGAGATTATATTTCCCAAAAGCAATTTGCATTCGGTACGATTGCAGCAATCGTCTGTGGAGACAATAAGAGCATGGGACCAAACCCGCTGATAGGCGTCATCTTTCATTGGATTGGCGGCTTTGCTTCCGCTACGAATTTTATTCCGTTTCGCGGAATCAAGCGGTGGTCCTTTGAAATCTACTGGATCATCCAGGGATTTGCCGCCTGGATCGTTGCACCGCTTGTCCTGTGCAGTATCTTCGTGCCAGACACCTTTGGCATTCTCCGCGCCGCGCCCGCCAGTTCCATCCATGCCGCGATCTTCTGGGGCATCTTGTGGGGTGTTGGAGGACTGACCTTTGGCCTATCCGTCCGCTACCTGGGCATCGCGCTGGGATACGCCATCGCGCTCGGCTTCTGCACGGCCTTCGGAACGCTGATTCCGCCCGTCATTCACGGTCAGCTTGGAACGATTGCTCACGAGCGTTCAGGCCAGGTGGTTATTGGTGGAGTCTGCCTGTGCCTCGTTGCCATCGCCGTCAACGGCTTGGCGGGATGGTGGAAGGAGCACGAAGTAACGGCCGAGGAAAAGGCCGAGGCCGGAGAAAGAGATTTTTCCTTTGCTCGCGGGCTTACCGTCGCCGTCTTCGCTGGCATCATGAGCAGCTTCTTCGCCGTCGGACTCGACGCTGGAAAGCCAATAGCCGACATCGCCAAAACCCGCCTGCTCGCAGCCGGAAGACTCGACCTATGGCAGAACCTTCCTGTCCTGATCGTCGTGCTCTGGGGAGGATTTCTTACCAATCTGCTGTGGTCCATCTTCCTGATCGCAAAGAACAAGTCCGCAAAAGAGTTTGCCGGGGAACCAGGCAGCAATCCGTTGCGCTCGGCACACATCAGCGGCGAGACAATCGCCGGGATCGACCCTACCGACCCGGGGCTGCTCCGCTTGTCCAACAAAACTCTGGTTGCGAACTACCTCCTCGCCGCGCTCGCCGGGGTGGTCTGGTACTTCCAGTTCTTCTTCTACTCCATGGGACAGACGAAGATGGGGCAGTTCGAGTTCTCGTCGTGGACGCTGCACATGGCGTCGATCATCCTCTTCGCGACCCTCTGGGGAATCGTGCTGAAGGAGTGGCGCGGCACCAGCGCGAAGACAAGGGCCATGGTGACCCTGGGCATCATTCTTCTGATTGGCGCAACCGTGGTGGTAGGGGCTGGAAACTACCTGAAGACGAAAGAACCTGCACAGACATCAATGGCGCTCACCCGATAGCCTTTTAGGATCAACTCCTGCTGAGGCCGTCTTTGAGACATACTGTTTAGCGAAGAATAATCTCACTTCGAGGAGCGGTATGACGCGCAGGCTTACTCTCTGCATGGCGGCACTCACGTTTCTGGCATCTCAGTCCGGGCTGGGACAGAGCTTCACAATCGAGCAGGCCCTCAGCGCGCCCTTTGCCTCCAACCTGACTTCAGGCCCCAAACCCGGCACGCTTGCCTGGATGGAGGACGAGCAGGGGCATCGCAATCTCTGGACCGGGACGCGCAACGCCGCCGGACGATATGAGGTGAAGCGGCTCACAGCCTACGACTCCGACGATGGCCAGGAGATGTACGACATCGCGTGGACGCCGGACGGCTCGCACATCGTCTATGTACGCGGCGGAGATTCGGAGTTCCTCGGCAGACCGGACCCCAATCCCGAACACCTCGCCGGAGGAGTCTCACAAAACATTTTGATCGTCGCCGCGACCGGCGGAGAGCCGCACAAATTGGGCGAAGGCTACTCGCCTGCGGTGTCGCCGAAGGGCGACCAGGTCGCATACCTGTCGCACGGACAGGTATGGTCGGCCGGACTTGCATCTGACGCGCCCAAGGCCCAACTGATGTTTCACGCTCGCGGCGAGATTACATCGCTCGCATGGTCTCCCGACGGGCACGCGCTGGCCTTTGTCAGCGACCGTGGCGACCACGGCTTTATTGGCGTATACGACGTGGCTTCAAAGGGGCTGCAATATCTCGAACCAAGCACTGCGGACGACACCGACCCCGCGTGGTCGCCCGACAGCAGGCAGATCGCATTTATTCGCGTCCCCGGACGGCCCGAGGGCTCGCCCTTCAACCGCAGAACGGCGCCGCCGTGGTCGATCCATGTCGCCGATGCCTCCACGGGACAGGGCAAGGCCGTCTGGACTGCCGCTGAAGGCAGAGGCAGTGCATTTCATGAGAGCGCCGGCGGCGCCCAGTTGCTATGGAGCGCCGATGGCTTTCTGATCTTTCCGTGGGAGGCTGAGGGCTGGCTGCATCTCTACTCCGTTGCAGCGACAGGTGGCAAAGCGCAACTGTTGACGCCGGGCGAATTTGAAGTCGAAGATATGCGCCTCACACGCAACGGCCGCGAAGTTCTTTACGCCTCGAATCAGGGCGACATTGACCGGCGGCATCTATGGCGCACGCCGGCATCGGGCAGCGGACTGCCCAAAGCGTTGACCAGCGGCGCAGGCATTGAAGTCTCTCCCATCGATGACGGCTCAGCCACTGTGATGCTTCGCTCTGACGCCCACACGCCGCTGCGTCCCGCCGTGCTTGCCGCAAGCGGAAAGATTAACGATCTTGCCCCCGAACTGGTTCCTGCCGACTACCCTGGAGCAAGGTTTGTCGCTCCTGAGCAGGTGTTGTTTCGAGCAGCAGACGGTCTTGAGATTCACGGCCAGCTCTTTCTACCTGCGAATGCACGCGACGGCAAACGACATCCCGCGGCTGTCTTCTTTCATGGCGGATCGCGGCGGCAGATGCTGCTCGGCTTCCACACCATGGGCTACTACTCGAACGCCTATGCCATGAACCAGTACCTCGCGAGCCAGGGCTACATCGTTCTGTCGGTCAACTACCGGAGCGGTATCGGGTATGGACTCGACTTCCGCGAGGCCGAACACTACGGCCGCGACGGCGCCAGCGAGTACAACGACATTCTCGGCGCTGGAAAATATCTGCGCAGCCGCACCGACGTTGATCCGGCTTGCATCGGCGTATGGGGAGGAAGCTACGGCGGCTTTATGACCGCTCTTGCCCTTGCGCGATCGTCGGACATCTTCGCTGCCGGAGTCGACATGCACGGCGTCCATCAGTGGCTGCGTCCTTCGAGTTGGAAGCCCTCGCACGCCCCCGAGGCCGATGCGCGAACATTGAAGACCGCATGGGAGTCTTCGCCCATGGCGTATATGTCGACGTGGCGATCGCCCGTGTTGCTGATTCAGGGTGACGACGACCGCAATGTGCCTTTTTCGCAGACAGTATCGCTCTCACGCGAACTGACGAAACATGGCGTCGAGTACGAACAGCTCGTCTTCCCCGACGAGATTCACGGCTTCCTGCTGCATCGTTCATGGGTGGCAGCCTATGCCGCTGAGGCCGATTTCTTCCGCCGCCATCTCCTGACACTCTCTAAGGAGCAACAACATTGATCCGTCTTCGTATCTTCGCCGCCGCACTGCTGCTTCTGCCTTTGCCTTACGCCACCGCGCAGGAACTTGACCTGCTGATTCGTGGAGGCTCCGTCGTCGACGGCACAGGTTCGCCCGCGAGGGCCGCCGACATAGGAATAGCCGGCGACCGCATCGTTCTCGTCGGCAACGGCGCAGGCCGCCACGCGAAGCGTGTCATCGACGCAACCGGACTTGTCGTAACCCCTGGCTTCATCGACCCGCACACGCACACAGCAGGCGATCTCAGCGACCCCAAACGCAGCCGCAACGACGCCTACCTGATGCAGGGTGTCACCACCGTCGTCACAGGAAACGACGGCGAGAGCCCGCGCGAAATCGGCGCCACACTCGACCGATGGAAGCGCCAGGGCATTGGCACCAACGCAGCGCTCTTCATCGGCCAGGGAACGGTACGTGGCCAGGTAATGAAGATGTCCGACGGCAAGCCCACCGCCGGGCAGATAGTGCCGATGAAGCATCTCGTCGATACTGCGATGCAACAGGGAGCGATCGGCATCTCAACCGGCCTCTACTATGCGCCGGGCAGTTACTCGACCACCGAAGAGGTCATCGAACTGGCGAAGGTAGCAGCGGCACACGGCGGCATCTACGACACCCACATGCGCGACGAGAGCTCGTACAACATCGGCCTTCAAGGGGCAGTGCGCGAGACGATCCGCATCGGGCAAGAGGCGCATCTGCCCGTCATGATCTCGCACATCAAAGCCCTGGGAGTCGATGTCTGGGGACAGAGCACAGATGTCATTCGCATCATCAACAACGCCCGCCAGCAAGGCGTGGACATCACGGCAAGCCAGTATCCCTACACCGCCTCGGGTACAAGCGTTACAGCGTCGTTGGTGCCGCGATGGGCCGAGGCCGATGGCGCGCTCCAGAAGAACATCATCGACCCTGCCGTTCACGCCCGCCTGGTAAGCGAGATGACGCGAAACCTTGAGCGGCGTGGCGGCGCGGACTCCTTGCTGATGACCGACTCAAAAGACAAGAGCATCCTCGGCAAGACGCTGGCGCAGATTGCGAAGGACCGAAGCGAGTCGCCTATCGACGCCGCCATCGAGATCGTCAAAGCTGGCGGATCGGGGGTTGCCTCCTTCAACATGAAGGAGAGCGACATCGATGCATTCATGCAACAACCCTGGGTGATGACGTGCTCCGACGGCTCCGAAGGACATCCGCGCAAATACGGCACGTTCCCGCGCAAATTCCACGAGTACGTCTACACACGGCATGTCATCACGCTTGAGGCCGCAGTGCGTTCGAGCACATCGCTGCCTGCGCAGACGCTGCGTCTCAAAGATCGCGGTCTGCTAAAGAACGGATATTTCGCCGATGTGCTGGCCTTCGACCCCAAAACCTTCGTAGACAAGTCGACCTACGAGTCGCCTCGTGTACTTGCCACCGGCGTGCGCTACTTGACCGTCAATGGGGAACTCGCAGTCGACCAGGGTGCATTGACATCGAAGCTCGCGGGACGGCCGCTGACCCACTGATAAGCTATCAGTTTGACGAGGCAACCAGCGCTGGCAGGCGTCGATTATGCGTCGCCTGCTGATAGGCGTAGGCATATCCAATCAGATCGCCATCGCGCCACCGCCTGCCTGAGATCTCAAGCCCAAACGGGAGCCCGTTCGCGTAGAACCCACCCGGAACCGACACCGCCGGAACGCCAATGCGATTCACCCACCCTGTCTCGCTGTAGGGGCCGGCCTTCGATGCTCCCGGCAGCGTCTCGTCATACGTGGGAATCTGCAACGCCGGATAGACGAAGCCGTCGAGCCGCCACTTCTTCAGCGTCTCCTCATAGATAGCGAGCGCCTCACGCTGGGGCCCGTAGTAGTTCTTCTCGCTCTCCGTATCGGTCTCGATCGCTCGTTGCGTCATTGCATTGCCTGCGTCCTGCCCCGGACGTATTCCGCCAACCATGAATGCGGGAAACGCTTTGCCTGTCGCGGCCTCATACTCTGCTACCGAGTGATACGAAGACGGGCCAAAGTTGTGCAGAAACAGATCGACCCCTTCGCGACGGTAGGGGCGCGTGACCATGCGGCGCGCAGTGATGAAGAAGCTCTCCGGCAGCACCTCCTTGTCGATGATGACTGTCGCTCCCGCAGCGCGCATCTGCTCGATCGCCTTCATCAGCGCGGCGCGCGTCTCCGGCACCACGCCACCTGCCAGCGGAGGAGCGTCTGGCCCATTGCCGTAAACCAACGGCGATCCTTCAAGGATGAACCACGGCACCGCAAAGCGCTTGCCTTTCAGCGCATTGGCCTTGAGATATCTTGTGTACGGCCCGGTTTCAGCCTTCACCGCCGATCCCTTCGTCCAGGCATCGAGCGGATCCTCGGCCTGCATCACTTCAAGAGCAATTGCCGCGCTTGTTACGTCACGCGCCAGCGGCCCGGTGTTGTCGCGCAGCCAGTCGAGCGGATGAATGCCGGCGATGCTTGTCAGTCCCCGCGTCGGCAGTATTCCCACCAGGCTGTTGTTCGCCGCAGGCTGTCGAATGGAATTCGCCGTATCGGTACCCGTGCCCAGCACTGCAAAGTTTGCGGCCACGGCAGTAGCCGTCCCGCCGGACGATCCTCCCGGAGAGAAGCGCACGTCATACGCATCGCCGGTGCGTCCACCGGCGGTGCTGATGTTTGTGTCGCTGGCGGCGAAGTCGGGCATGTTCGTCTGCCCCAGCAGGACTGCTCCCGCCGCGCGCAGACGTTCGACCACCAGAGCATCGCGCGGCGAAATAAGCTCCTTCCCCTCAAGGGTGTATCCCGCCCATCCTGCGCTTGTCAGCCAGCCCTTTACGCTGGTATTGGCCTTAATCACAATCGGAACGCCCCACAGCAGGCCATGCTTTGCTGAAGCGGATTCAGCATCTTCCTCTGCTGCACGAGCCAAAGCGCCCTTGGCATCGATATAGAGCATCGCGCGATAGGTGCCGTCATAACGCGCCATCCGGTCGAGATACCACTGTGTCACCTGAGTGACCGTATAGCGATGCTGCGCATACAGCTTGTGCAGCCCAGGGACTGTAATCTCCATCAGGTCCCGGTCGATAGCAGGAACAGGCTTCTGCGGTACGGACGCCTGCGGCAACGCGGCTGCCGTAACGAGAAAGAGCAAACCCATTGCTCCACAACGACGAAGAAGGACACTTCCTGTCAGCCGGAAAGACCTCATGAGATCACCCTCAAAAAACCCAGGGATGGAAGCATCCTGGTTCGACGACTTTGAGCCTATCAGGCCAAACGAGACCAACCCTAATGAAACTACCGGCAGCAACGCCGCACAATAAAAGATGAAGAGAACGCAGACAGCAATGCATAGAAGCACGACCTCTCAAGATGTCTCTCTCCTTCCATGGCACATCCGGACTCTCTCAGTTGTTATTATACTAAGACAAACGTTTGTCTATTGTTAGTACCATTTCGATAGCGACGACATTTATCTCCAATTCTCTGGGGGACAGGCCCACGAGAGAACACAACGTATTATCCTCCCGCCACCTAATTTTCTATCTCATCGGTTCGTCATCTTGTTACTCTTAAAATTAAAGAACGCTTTTGATCTATCAGTAATTTCTCGATGAAGAAGCCTTTCAAGCCGCCAGCGCGTCCACGTCATGTCAGCCTCAAAATGCTGGGGGAACACCTCGGCCTCAGCCCCTCGACCGTATCGTTTGTTTTGAACAATACTCCGGGGCGGTCCATTCCTGAGGCCACCCGCGATCGAGTTCGGGCGGCAGCAAAGAAATTCAACTATCAGCCCAGCATGATCGCCCGTTCCTTGCAGGGCAAGCGCATGCAGACCGTCGGCATCCTGCTGCCTGAACTGGGAGAGGGTTATCACTCCCAGGTACTCTCAGGCGTCGGCGATCTGCTGATGCGCGAAGACTACTTTTATTTCACCGTTCACCATCGCCATCGCAGCGACCTGATCGCTGCCTATCCCGATCTTTTCCGATTGCGGGGCGTAGACGGCATTATCGCCATCGATACCCGCCTCGAAGCGCCACCAGCGTTGCCAACAGTTACGGTTGCCGGGCATACGACCTTGCCGGGCATCTCTAACGTCCTGCTGGATGAAACTCTCGGAGCGCAGCTATCGCTCAAGCACCTTCGTGATCTCGGCCATTGCAAGATAGCCTTTATGCACGGCCAGCCATTCAGCTCCGACTCCGATACTCGATGGTCTGCGACTCTCAGAACGGCGAAGAAGCTCGGCATCGAGGTCCACGAGGAGTTGATGATCTATCTCTCCAAAGATTCGCATTCGCCGGAGATCAGCTATCCCGGAATCCGGCGGCTGATCGAAAGCGGCCAGCCTTTTACCGCTGTACTTTGCTTCAACGACGTCTCTGCAATGGGAACCATCCGCGCGCTGCACGAAGCAGGCCTTCGCGTCCCGCACGATGTCTCCGTCGTCGGCTTCGACGATATTCAGTCAGCCGCATACCAGGTCCCCAGTCTTACGACCATCCGTCAGCCTCTGCAGAAAATGGGGAGCATGGCGGCGCAGATGCTCCTGCAGAAGCTAGCGGGAGAACACCTCCCGAGCCTTGTAAAGATAGAACCCGAGCTGGTGGTACGGGAATCGACTGCGGCTCCTCCTCCGCGGAAGACCGCGAAGTAACCGTTTCGTTCTATCAAATGGAGCTCAACCTCCTCGTCAGCGGCTACATTCATGGCCAAAATACGCATCCAACTCTCAATACATCTCAGACGCGAAATTGCCCTGGAGACGACACCCCGTCATGATCAGCCCGCCAAAGAAACAAAGAATCCCATCGTTGGTTCATGTGACAACGGCCGCCATCTTCGCACTCGCAGGCACAGTTGGCGCGCAGACACATCCCGGCCACCAGGCTGCCGGTGAAACGCTGAAGATCGATGCCCGCGCTCAAGGAACCCCCTTTCCACATTACTGGGAGACCGTCTTCGGGTCAGGCCGCGCCATCCTTTCTTTGCGCGACAGCTACCGGACCGACCTTCGCGCGGTAAGACAAATCACGGCCATCCAGTCCGTACGCTTTCACGGCATCTTCATGGACGATGTTGGACTCTACGACCCCGGCCGAAAGCCCATTCAGTTTGCGCAGATGAAGAACGCGAATGCTGCCTCAGCAGAAAATACTGGCATCTACAACTTCTCGTATATCGACCAGATCTACGACGGCCTGCTGGACAACGGCGTTCGGCCGTTTGTCGAGCTTAGCTTCATGCCGAAGAAGCTGGCATCCGACCCGAACGCCCTTCACCCCTTCTGGTACAAACAAAACGTCTCACCTCCCAAAGACTACGCCGACTGGGATGCAATGATTGCGGCCTTCGCTCAACATCTGATCGATCGCTATGGCCTCGATGAGGTCTCACATTGGAATTTTGAAGTATGGAACGAGCCCAACATCGACTTCTGGGCCGGAAAACCTGCCAAGGCAACTTACTTCGAACTCTACGACCACACCGCGCTCACACTCAAAAAGGTGAACCGTCGACTTCGTGTGGGTGGCCCGGCAACGGCACAGGCCGCCTGGACCGGCGATTTTCTTCGTCACTGCAAAGAGAAAAATATTCCCGTCGACTTCGCTTCAAGCCACGTCTATGCCAATGACACAGCCAAGGATGTCTTTCATACTGACGAAACGATCCCTCGCGATCGCATGGTCTGCCGTGCTGTTCGCAAAGTTCACGATGAGATTGCCGCTTCCCCGCTGCCATCGACTCCTCTCATCTTCAGCGAGTACAACGCCAGCTACGCCAACGAGCCCAACGTTACAGACTCCATTTACATGGGCCCCTGGCTGGCTGCGACAATCAGCCAATGCGACGGTCTGACGGAATCGATGAGCTACTGGACCTTCTCCGATGTCTTTGAGGAACAGGGCATCGTAAGATCGCCCTTCTATGGGGGATTCGGACTCCTTGCAGAAGATCACATCCCCAAGCCTGCCTATAATGCGTTCTTCATGCTCCACCAACTGGGAGATCGCCGTCTGCCTCTCGCCTCCGAATCCGCACTGGCAACGCGCCGATCTGATGGGGCAGTTGTAGTCGCTCTCTGGAACTATGCTCCACCAGACGGAACAGGTGCTTCATACACTCCGCCGCCCGCCAGCCGGGGTCTCTCGAAGACCTTTGCGCTTCAGGTAGCAGGCATTTCAGCCAACGCAGGCGCCACCATCCTTCGTCTCGATGAGGATCACGGAAACGTGATCAAGGCTTATGACGCGATGGGCCGCCCTCCTTTTCCTTCACGAAAACAGATCGCCGATCTGCGCAAAGCGGGCGAGCCTGCTCCACCTGAGCAGATGATGCTCAAAGATTCCCGCGTAACCGTTCAGGTTCCACCTCAGGGACTCGTTCTTATCACTTTCTTCAACCCGAAGGCGCGATAAACTCCATTGCTGGCTCGTCTCCAACTCTCTATGGCGGCTTCTATATGAAAGCCCGTCCAGCACATCAGATAACACGGCGCAACGCCACCCGTTTGCTTGCCGGGACGTTGCTCTCCGGCATTGGCGCACCTTCCCTCACAAGCCGCATCGCGTTGGCTGAACCGCAGCCGGCCGCACTCAATGCTGCTGACACTGCATTTCTTGAAGAGATGGAACGTCAGGCCTGCCTCTACTTTTACGAGCAGGCCGACCCCTCCACCGGTCAGGTGCTCGACCGCGCGAACAATCGCACCGGCAACGGTCAGATGGACTCCCGGTTCGTCTCAAGCATTGCAGCCACAGGCTTTGGCCTCACGGCACTCTGCATTGCCGACAGCAGACGCTATCTTCCTGCCGACCGCATTCGCCGACGAGTACTTGCCACGCTTCAGTTTCATCTCAGGCCCATGCCTACCGAACATGGCTTCTACTACCATTTCAACGACGTAAAAACCGGCCTGCCTCTGCTCAACATAGAGGTCTCGCCCATCGACACCGCCATTCTTCTGTGCGGCATTCTCACCTGCAGAGCACACTTCAAAGACCCGAAGATCGCCGATCTCGCTACGCAGATCTATAACCGCATTGACTGGCCATGGATGCTGAACGGTGGAAAGACGTTTGCACTGGGTTGGCTTCCAGCCACGGGATTTCTTACACAGCGCTGGGACCACTATGCCGAAATGATGATGCTGTATCTGCTGGCCATCGGCTCCCCCACTCACCCCATTGACCCATCATCCTGGAGCAGCTTTTCGCGTCCGCGTGTGCGCTTTAGCAGCTTCAACTTCATCAGCGGACATGATCCTCTCTTTATTCATCTCTACTCTCACGCATGGTTCGACTTCTATCGCAAGCGCGATGCCTTCGCCGACTACTTCAACAACTCCGTCACGGCTGTTCGCGCACACAAGGCGTTCTGCCTCAGTCTCAATCGGGGATACACCGAAGACTACTGGGGTCTCACGGCGTCCGATTGGATGCACGGCTATACCGCGTGGGGAGGACCGCCGCTGATGGGCCCCATCGACGGTTCTGTCGTTCCGTGCGCCACCGCAGGCTCGCTTCCCTTTCTCACACGAGACTGCCTGCGCGTTCTGCGCTCACTCAAAGACAAGTATGGAGAATATGCATGGGGCCGGTATGGGCCTTGCGATGCCCTCCATCCAAGCCTCTCCTGGTACGACGCAGATGTTCTAGGCATTGACCTTGGCATCAGCCTGCTGATGGCAGAGAACCTGCGCACGGGCTTCGTCTGGAAGACCTTCATGCAGAATCCTGAAGCGGCGAATGCGATGAAACTCGCCGGCTTCCGCAGCTACTGAATATCTGACTGAAACCTATGCAACCTTCACTTGCGCAGATTCATCGGTAGCACTCTGCACAACCGCTGGCTCCTTGAGAGCCTCAGAAGACAGCTTGCTCAGCGGTTTCTCATGCAGCAGCAATTCTGACGCTCGAACAATAGCATTCGCATGGAACCATCTTTGGAAGCAGCTCCCTCTCAGCAGATTTGCCAGTGCGAGCAAGCTCATTCCCTGATGATGCGCCATCCACGATCGCACGATGCGCGGCTCGCTGCCCTCCGTATAGTCGGCTGCTTCATACAATCCATAGTCTCCACTCCAGCCCATTGCTACCATGCTGCGCAGATTTTCAATCGCCGCATTGCGCAACAAGGGCAACGCCAAAAATGTCGAATAAGGTGAAATGACGGGCCCATCTTCAGCGCCATATTTCAACGCCAGTTTTGGGATGCCCCATGCGTGATATCCATAGCGTCCAACCGCATCCGTCTTCGCGAAGCCCGACTCCGATATCCCCCACGGGATGCGCCTTACATGATCGCGCTGTATCCGCACAGCCGATTCAAGCGCCCTTGTAATCAGCGTATTCGGATACATCCGCATCCACAACGCGGGCATCATGTACTCGAACATCGTGCCTGTCCACGAGACCAGGCACTCGCGACCTTTCACCAGCACATGCGACCGGTCCAGACGGAACCAGGACTCCTGATTGATATCGCCTTTCGCCACTGCAAGAAAAGACGCCATGCGTGCCTCGGATGCCAGCAGGTCGTAACACGCGTCATACAACTCGCCAGTCACACCGTCATAGCCAATGGAAAGCAGTTTGCGCGATTTCACCAGCAGAAAACCATACTGCATCTCGTCGGCACAGAGGTATGCACGCGCTGCAATATCCTTGATATCCGCCACCAGCTTCGCAAGTCGTTCCCTGGCCTCGGGAAGCAGCGAACCAAGCTCTGCCGCTAACTTCGCATGATTGAGGTCGACGATCTGCTCTTCGCTTAGCCCGGCAAGTCTTCGGTCCAGATCGTCAACAAACCTGACAGCCTCAACTAAGGCTGGGACTTTATGGAGTCCTACCATCGCACTGTGCACTAGTAACATGCTGAAACGCGGCAATAACCATGGGATATACGCCTCGACAAACTCACGGAATCGCTCGCGAATGCGCTGGCGTTCATCGTCAACCCAGCTTCCCTCGCGCACTGTCTTCGTTTCCGCGATTTGACGGTTCAGGGCTTCTTCACTCACAAGCGGCAGCTTCAATAGCTCCAGCGCACCTGCATGCAGAGAATAAAACGACGCAGCAAGATTCCCGCTATCCACTGCCGACACGGTCTTCGGCGAGATCGCCTCCAGCCTCTCGATGTCATACCAGTTGTAGATATGGCCGCGCTGCTTCTCCAAACGATCATAAGTGTCCAGAGTCCCCAGGGTCGCAGCGGCAAATTCATCAGCATGGATAAAGCCAAAATCGCACGCCGCCTGACGAGCATTCAGAAGCATTCCAAGGTTCGTGGGTGACAACTTCCTCACCTCCAGCCTGTCTTTCTCCTCCACGTTGTCGGGAATCAACCAGTGATTTTTTGGCCCGCCAAACTCAGCAAAGTAACGCCATATAAGCAACGCCTGACGTTCAAGAAACTCCCGCTCCGAAGTCTTCAAAGGCCCTTCCTCAGAACGGGGAAGCGAATTGAGCCAGGAGATAACGGCCGGCGCCAGCGCCCACAATATCAGTACAGGAAAAGCCGCAAACAACGCCTGCGGCCGTGCGAGGCTCAAACCCATGGCGATGGTCAAAGCAATCACAGGCGACAGCTTCAGATAAGTATCCAGCGACCCGCGAGTTCCGCCCGCTTCCGACTGCGCCGCCGTCTCCCAGTCCAATAGATTCCGTCCCGACAGATACGTGCGATTGAGCGAGCGAATGATCGCATCCAGCGAAAGCATCATGTGATGCGGCAAGAAGATCAGGTTCAGCAACGTAATGCCGAGCGATGAGAACAGCGTCGCGAAGGCGTCGCGAACCGAGGCCAGACTTCTGCTTACAAGCGCGCGGACCATGTTGAAACCCATCTGAATGATTCCCGGCAGCAGCACAAGAATCAGTACCGTCACCGTCCAGTAGAGCGCGCCGCCTGGAAGAAAAAACCATCCGAAGACGAACAACAGGAAAGTGACAGGTTCAATCAGGCTTCTGCGAAGATTGTCGAGAATCTTCCATCGCGAGATGGTGCTAATCGGGTTTGGCGCAATGCGGCCAAACTCATCGGGCACTGCGCTGAACAGCCACCGCAATATCTGCCAGTCGCCCCGCAGCCAGCGATGCTTGCGCCGCGTGTGCGCAGAATAGTGCGACGGATAATCGTCAATCACTTCAATGTCCGAGACAAGCCCCGCACGGGCATAAGCACCCTCGATCAGATCGTGAGACAGCAGCGCGTTTCGCGGAAACCTGTGATTCAGGACGTGATGGAACGCGTTGAGGTCATAAATGCCCTTGCCAGTAAATATGCCTTCGCCAAACAGGTCCTGATATGCATCGGACACCGCGCGCGCATAGACATCGAACCCTGTCTCGCCTGAGTACAGCGCGGCCAGTCTCGAACGCGATGCGGACGACACGCTCACCCCGACACGAGGTTGCAAAATGCCGTAACCTGCTGTCACAATACGCAGCCGGGGATGAATAATAGCGCGGTTCAGTGGATGCGCCATCGTTCCCACCATCCGCGCCGCTGCGCCCCAGGGAAGCTGCGTGTCTGAGTCCAGGGTGATGATGTAACAGATCCGCGCCAGAACGCCGAGCGGACCAACCTTCCTCGGGAAACTGTCCCACTCGCCAAGCAGCAGCTTATTCAGGTCCAGCAGTTTACCTCGCTTCCGTTCCCATCCCATCCACACGCCTTGCCTTGCGTTGAAGGCACGGTGTCTGTGCAGCAGCAGAAACGAACCTCCCTTATGCTTTGCATACTTCACATTCAGCGCGTCAATAGCGCGAGCGGCGAAGTCCACAAGCGGGCCTTCGTCGGGATCGAGAGGACGTGCCGTCGCATCCGGCAGGTCCGTCAGGAGAGCGAAGTGCAGGTTGGGATCCTGATTGCAAAGAAAGCGCGACTCCAATTCATCCAGCAGGTCCTGCACCTGCCGCTCATTCAGCAACAGCGTCGGCACTACCACAAGAGTTGCCGAGTCCTGTGGAATACCCTTTGAGAAGTCCAGCTTCGGAAGCGACTCGGTCTTCATCAACGCTGAAACCGTCCCGTTAACCAGGTCGACTGCGCCCTGTGTCGCAGGCAGCAGAGCAAGCAGCAAGGCTGCCATCACCGGCCAGAACTCATGGTGCGGAACCAAGGGGAGGATCATCGCGGTAATCAGCAGCAGCGCAAGAACGAACGTCCCAAGGATGTAGAACTCTTCGTTGTAACTGCGGACAATGTCCCTCAGCCTTTCAACCATCGGTGGACGAAAACCGATACGGGCCTTCAGTTCGCGCACGCCATCGGCAACGAGGTAGTAGCCAACATGCGACTTCCTCCGCGCCATGCGCGCATCGCCATGGTCAATGCGCGAAGCCGCCTGGGCCAGCTCCAGTGCAATCTGCGCCGTCTGCAGCTCGCTCGTATCCGCATGACGCGCCAGCTCGGAAATGCGCGAACGATAGAATCCGCGCGTGTCCTCTTCCATCGCCCCGTACACGCCGACCGGATCTTGTCGAAGCACGGCATCGAATGCAATCAACGGCTCAAGTATCTCGCGCCACTCTGTCTGGCTCATACGCCGCAAACTATGAATCGACGCAGAGAAAGGAGACCGCTCAACTGGCGGCAGCTCGCCGGCGGCAAATACCGTGTCGGCTCGATTGAGGATGAACTCCAACTGAGCCAGTCGCAGTGCATCGGGCAACAGTTGTATCTCGCGCAATAGTAGCGGGTCATGCTTTTGCAACTGCTCCACAAAGATCGAGAGCGACCTTCGCGACCAGATACCGTCCGCACACGCCAGATAGCTTCCCGCAATATGCACGATCTGAGGAAGACTGCCCGCTGGTGCGAGATTCGCGAAAGGGACCTCGCGGTAAATCTCGTTACCTCCATCACAGCGCGGCACTGTCGCTTCAAACATACGCAAGCTCTCAACCAACTCGAGCTTCGGTGTAAGCTCCGTGACCGAGGTACCCAGCTTCCATCGCGGGGCTGCTTCTTTCAATCGTGTGCGCAGACCTTCCAGATACCTTCTGAGATTTTCCTCTCCACTGCCTGGCAATTCCCGGCGTAACTCGCGCGCCAGCGCATCTGCCGCGCCGCGCAGCTCTGCCTCGTTCGCCGTAGGCTCCTCCGGCAAACCCGCCGACGGCGTATCCAGTATTGGGGCCGTCAACGACGAGACGTGCATATCTTCGGACAAAGCCATCTATCCCATCTTTCCTCGTGCACACAATCGAGCGCTCAATCGCGCACTGTGTCCCAACGGCTTATCGATAACTGGCCGCCTGCATCTCAAACATGCCGGCATAGATTCCACCGGCCGCCATCAGTTGTTGGTGATTTCCCTCTTCAATCAGCCGGCCACCCAATAGAACCACAATACGATCGACCATCCTCACGGTCGAGAAGCGGTGCGAAATCAACAGCGCCATCTTCCCTTCCGTCAACTCCGCGAACCGTTCGAAGACCTCAAGCTCGCTGCGCGCATCGAGAGCCGCTGTGGGCTCGTCCAATATCAGCAACTCTGCATCGCGCAGATACGCGCGCGCCAAGGCGATCTTCTGCCACTCTCCGCCTGAAAGTTCAACGCCGCCTTCAAACCGGCGTCCCAGCATCTGGTCGTAGCCTCCAGAGAGTTTCTCAATCACCGTATCGGCCAGACTCTTCTGCGCAGCCGACTCCAGATCCAAAGCCGTGTGCGGTTTGTCCACGCGGCCAATCGCGATATTCTCCCGCGCCGTCATCTCAAAGCGCACAAAGTCCTGAAAGATCACACCGATGTTCCGATGCAGGTCTTCAAGCGCATACTCACGCAGGTCGATTCCATCCAGAAAAATCTGGCCCTCTGTCGGATCGTACAGACGCGTAATCAGCTTCACGACCGTCGTCTTGCCCTGGCCGTTCTCCCCAATCAGAGCAATGCGCTCCCCGGGTCGCAACACCATATTGAAGTCCTTCAACACACGTCGCGTTGTCCCGGGATACGCAAATGAGACGTTGCGAAACTCAAAGCCCGTTTCGATACGCGCCGGGAAGCGGCGCCCTTGCGGGTTGGCATTCACAGTCGGTTCCATCTCAAAAAAAGCAAGCAGGTCCGTCAGGAAGAGCGCCTGGTCGGCGATACCGGATGCCGTTGAAAACACCTGCTGTAGATTCGAGCTGGCTTGCTGGATCGCAGTCGTCAGGAAGTAGAACTGGCCGATGTCATAGCGTCCGCCAAGCGTGCGCCAGATCACATAGATGTACGCTCCGTAGTAGCCCAGCGTGCCGACAATGCCCAGCAACCCGCCCAGCAACAGCTTCGAGCGTGCCAACTTCACATCCTCGCGATAGATCTGGTCCGCAAGCGCCTTGAAGCGATTCGTAAAGAAGCCATGAAGCCCGAAGAGCTTGACCTCTTTTGCGCCATCGCGGCTTCCTGCAACCTGTCGCAGATAATCCATCTGCCGCTTGGCTGTGGTCTGGCGAAAGTTCTTCGCGTATCCAAGAAACGCAAAGTGCGTTTCCCCCAGAAACGAAGGCAGCACTCCCACCAGTAGCAGTAGCACCAGCCACGGCGAAGCCCATGCCAGCGCGGCGGAGAATGCGGCCGTCGTAATCACCTGCTGTATCAGGCGACCCATCTGCTGGATCATGACCAGCCGATCCGTGGCCTGTCCCCGCGCTCTCTCCAGACGGTCATAGAAGGCCGGGTCTTCATACGTCGTCAGGTCGAGCCGCGCGGCCTGATCCATCACGCGTACGCTGACAAGCTGCGTGTAACGGTTCGCGAGCAACGCATCTGTGTAGTCGATCGCCCTCATCAACAGGCCGAGAGCAACATTCAACGCCACCTCTGCGGCTACCAGGTACCAAAAGTTCTGGCCCAGCTTCTCTCCGTGCAGTACAGCGGCGACATCATTCAGGATGTATTGCGCAACCTTTGCAATACCAAACGGCAGTACCGCAACAAAGAGTCGTAAGATCAAACCCCACGTAACCACCCACGGACCGGAGTCCCATAGAATGCGCAGAACGGGCGGCACGTTGCGGAGCGCTCGCAGGCGCTCCAGCCACGGGCTCTGGGCATTTGCAGAGTCTCGACGTTCGTTCATAGCGCGTAATCGCTTTTGTTTATTCTTTATCCCGCCACACATCAAACGACGAATAGCAACTGCCATCCCACCGCTCTTCTTCAGTCTGGGATGCGCAATTTCTCGCTAGCGTTGGATGCGGAGCCAGGCCGGCGCTGCGCAACCCAGCCGTTTCCAGCAGAAACGGCCAGCACGCTCCAGGCTCGCCGGCCGTTACGCTATCTTGTTCTTTGCCTACTTCTGCGTTACGCGCAGCGCAATCCTTCGATTCTGCTGCCTACCCTCCTCCGTCGAGTTGTCGCCCACGGGATACTGGTCGCCATAACCCTCTGAGGCGAGCCGCGAAGCATCGATACCCTTCGCCACCAAAGCATCCATGACATTTTTGGCCCGGGCCGTCGAAAGAGCCATGTTTGCCGCAGGGTCGCCCGTATTGTCCGTATATCCGCCAAGCTTCAAATTTACGTTTGGATACGCCCTAAGAATCTCAGCGATGTTGTTCAACTGCTCTTCTGAAGACGCCTGTAGTGTTGCCTTCCCCGTGTCGAAGGTCAGCCGGTCGAAGTTGAACCACGTTGTGCTGTCAACCTGCTTCGAACTGTCCTGAATGAACGCAAGCAGCTTGTTCTCCACGCCGAACTGCGGGATATTCAATTCCACACCGTTCGGCAGCTTCGTCTTGAAAAAATCCCCAAGAGCAGACATCGCCGACGAAGCTGTATTGGCGGCATCCTGCATCGTCTCTTTCGATGGCTCCTTGCGGTTGAAGAACCAGAGGATTCCCAGCAATAGTGCGGCAAGAATCACAACCGGCCACAGCCACTTGTTCGTTGTTGCAGCCGCCTGCGCAGGAACGGCTGTCGAAAGACTTGGGATCCCACCTGCAAACAGAGTACGGAACCCCGCAGGCAAAAGCTCTTGCAGCTTGGGGGATTCGTTCTTCAGCGAGCTAACCAGGCTTGCCGGACTTGCATTGTTGTCTTGAACGAACCTGCTTAGCCCTCCCAGTACCAGAGGAGCGCCCATACTGAGCAGCGAACCTGCCTTACTTGCTCCGAGCCCTGAGAACTGGCCAATCGCATCGGTCACCGCTCCCATGCGCGATCCAAAGATCAGCGCAAGAAACTTGCCGCCCAGGTCCCCAAGCGGCGAAGCTGCACCGGCACCTGTAACAGCCGAGGCCGGGTTCGAGACCAACCCCGAAAGAGCGCCTGTCGTCGCCGGGTTCGTCAACATGCCGAAGAGCTGGCCGATAAAGCCAGGCTCATCCGCCTTCGATACCAGTCCCGATAGCATTGCAGCAGCACCGCCCTGCAACCCGCGTTGAATGGTCTCGCTCGATTCACCCATCTGTGAGGCGAGCGCGCTCGATACCTGGGGCCCAATAAAATCCATAACACTGTCAATGATGGAGCTGGACATAGTTCCTCCTGTTTCTCGCTTCAAATTGCGTGTTCTACAGCCCCGTGCTCTGTCAACAGTCGTAGTCCGCCGATCGAACGGCGGTGGCGTCCTTCATGCCCAGGAAATAACCAGCCATCGCGATAAGCGCGAGATCTTCACGAGACCGCACAAACCAGTTTCATCCAGACCTTACTCTTCGCCCTCATCTCCTGCAGGCCTCTTGGCATGCGCGAGGATCTTCTCCGAGAGCTGCTGTGGCACCACATCGTAATGGTCCATATCCATCCTGAAGCTTCCTCGCCCCTGCGTGATCGAAGTCAGCGTCGCCCCGTAGTTGAGCATCTCGGCCATCGGCACCTCGGCCTTCACGACCGTGCCCGTACCAGCACTCTCCATCCCCTGTACCCGTCCGCGGCGGCCGTTCAGGTCAGCCATCAGCGATCCGGCAAACTCGTCGGGCGCTTCAATTTCGACACGCATCACCGGCTCCAATAGAGCGGGCTTCGCCTGCTCCATGCACTTGCGAAATGCGATCCTCGCGGCCAGCTTGAACGACATCTCGCTCGAATCCACATCGTGATAGCTCCCGTCAAAGACAGTCACCTTGAAGTCCACCACTGGATACCCCGCCAGATACCCTCTTCCCGCCGACTCCTGGATTCCCTTCTCGACCGCAGGAACGAACTGCCGCGGAATCGCGCCGCCGAAGATGTCGTTCTCGAACACAATCCCGCTTCCGCGCGGCAGCGGTTCCATGCGAATCTTGCAGTCTCCAAACTGGCCGTGCCCGCCCGTCTGCTTCTTGTGCTTGCCCTGCGCTTCGGCCCTCCCACGAATCGTCTCGCGGTAGGGGACCTTCGGAGCCTTCAGCGTAACCTCGGTGTGATACCGCTTCTTCAGCTTCGAGACCAGCGCTTCGATATGCGTTTGCCCCGATCCAGCGACAAGGAACTCATTCGTCTGCGGATCGCGATAGAAACGCACCATCGTGTCTTCTTCCATCAGCTTATGCAGCGCTGGCGCCAGCTTGTCCTCATCCGCGCGCGACTTCGGTTCGATGGCATACGTCATCACCGGCTCAGGCACCACAACTGCATCGAGAAAGATCTCATGCTGGCGGTCGCCCAGCGTGTCGCCGCTCAGCGTCGAGCGCAACTTCGGCACCGCGCCAAGATCGCCTGCATGCAACTCCTGGATCTCCGCGGGCTTTCTCCCCTGCATGACAGAAAGGTGGGCGAGCCGCTCCGCCTCGTGCCGGTTGAAGTTCTGCACCGTCATATCGTTTTTCACCACGCCGCTTACTACCTTGAAGAACGAGATCCTTCCCGCGAACGGGTCCGTCATCGTCTTGTAGACATAGAGCGCCAGCGGCTCCTTGTCGTCCATTTGGCGCATCACAATCTCTTCGTGTGCAAGCGCAGCCAATCCATCGCCGGCCTTTGCCTCCCCATTACCGTTCGACGGCCCCGTTCGCGCCGCCCTGGCTGCAATCGGCACACGTTCCACCGGCGTCGGCGCATACGTTCTCAGAAAGTCCAGCAGATGGTCCGTACCGACATTGCGCAGCCCGCTGGTATATAGCACCGGGAAGATTCTGTCTTCGCGAATTGCCTCGTGCAGTGCAGCAATCAGATGCTCCTCAGGGATCGTTCCCTCCCTGAAGAACTCTTCCATCAGCTCATCCTTCCCTTCGGCCACCAGCTCGACCAGCGCCTCATGGGCCTGCTTCGCATCCGCTTCCAGAGCGTGCGGAATAGCACCCACCTCGCCCCGCCCATTGCCGTTTGGCTGATACAGGTAGGCCTTCATCGTCACCAGATCCACCACGCCATGAAAGCCCTTATCGTCCACAATCGGCAGCTCGATCGGGATGACCTGTCTGCCCCATCTCGCCTGCATGGCCTCGACCATCTGCTGACGGCCGATGCGGCTATCGGCCTTGGGGTGGTCCACCTGGTTCACGACAATCGCTCGCGGAAGCGCAACCTCGGTCGCATACTTCCACACGCGGTCCGTCATCGTCTCCACTCCCGAACACGCGTTCACAACAACCAGCGCCGACTCGACCGGCATCATGGCGGCACGCGCTTCGTGCACAAACATATGGAAGCCCGGCGTATCCACCATGTTCACCTTGACGCCGCTCCATTCCGCAAATGCCACGGCATTCGACATCGTCGTCTGCCGCGCCACCTCCTCTTCGTCATACGCCGTGACGGCGGTACCGTCTTCCACACGCCCCAGCTCCGGCGTCATCTTGGCTGCATGAAGCATCGCAGAGATCAACGACGTCTTCCCGCAATGCGCGTGGCCAACTACGGCAACGTTGCGAATATCGTTTCCTGAATAGACCCTCATCACCGTACCCGTCCTCCCGCTGTCCAGACTGATGTTGTATCCCGAGGCGCGCATGACGGGGCGTCACTCCACAACGCGCACTCCGTCCGCACAAAGCCTCGGTCGCTTATCTGTTGGCTTTTGAATATCTTTCTGCGCCACTCATTTGGCGCAGAAAACTTGCGACGGCACGGTCGCGCCGGTCTTGTCTGCCGGTTTTCCTTCACCGGCACCGTCGGTCTGCCATTCCATCCCTGCAATGGAGGCACCCCACACACTCATCTGCACCGGCCTTTGATACGGCGCCAATGCGCCTGCCTGCCGGTCGAGACACGGATGCTATCACACACCGCAACGCCTGAGTCAACGCCAATTGCCATAAATCGGGAAGAGCCGCCACCTGCCGCTGGGCAGGGAAACCCTCAGTGTTAGACTTCCCTCGTTCACGCAGGGCAGCTCCATCACACCGGGCACCTTCCAGCAAGGACGCATCATGGAAGCTCTACGACCCCAGGCACGGCTGGTCATCCACGACGGCGCCGTTTCACGCACCGTCGCCGTCGACTCCGTACCCTTCACCATCGGCCGCCAGACCGACCGCAATCTCGTCCTTGCCAACGCGCAGGTCTCCCGCCAGCACGCCATCGTTCAATATGATGCCGAAGGCTATTTCATACAGGACTCCGGCAGTAGTCAGGGCACGCTCGTCAACGGCCTGCGCAAGGAGGAGCGTACCCGCCTCAACCCAGGCGATCGCATTCAGCTTGGGGCCTCCGGCGTCGTGCTCATCTTCGACATCGAAGAAGAGCATCCCTCTGCCCGCGCTTTGCTCAGTCGCATCTCCGCCGCGCCTACCGGCACTGAACTCGAAAAGCTCTCCCTCTTTCTCCAGGCGGCGCAGAGCTTCAACAGCACGCGCGTCCTCGACGACGTCCTCGCAACCATGATCGAGTACACACTTCGCCTCACCGGCGCCGAACGCGGCTTCGTCTTCCTCGGTGACAGCCCCGCATCGCTCACACTTTGCAGTGGCCTCTCCAGCGACGGACAACCGCTCGCCGACGACTCGAAGATCTCGCACTCCATCGTCCGGGACGCCGCCCAAAGCGGGCAGGAGTTCATCATCGGCGATGTCTCCGGCGACGGCAGGCCCATCGGCCGCGAGAGCGCCGTGGCCCATGAGCTTCGCAGCGTTATCGCAATCCCCCTGCGTGGCCGCAACTCTGAACGGCTTCTCGGCCTGCTCTATCTCGACAGCCGGCTGCGAACCAGCACCCTTAACCGTGTCAGCCGCGAGATACTCAACGCCATCGCCAGCGAAGCTGCGAACCTGCTGGAGAATGCGCGCATGGTGCAGGCCGAGCGCGCCGCCGACCTGATGCGCAACGAACTCGCCATCGCCGCCTCCATCCAGAAGAGCGTCATCGCCAGCGAGCTACCCGCCTTTCCTTACGCCGCCATCGCCGCACGCACCGTGCAGTGCACCGAGGTCGGCGGCGACTTCTACGACGTCATCCCCGTACCCGAAGTCGCCGGCGGAGGCTTCGTCGCCATCGTCGCCGACGTCTCCGGCAAAGGAATGTCGGCGGCCCTGCTCGCCGCAATCATTCAAGGCATGATGTACGCGCAGATTCGTGGCGCAGCCTCGCTCGTCGATGCCTTCTCGACCGTTAACACCTTCCTCTGCTCCCGCATATCCGGACAGAAATATGTCACGATGCTTGCCCTGCATTACCGGCCCTCCGGCGAGATTGAGCTGGTCAACGGAGGCCATGTCCTCCCCTACCTCGTCCTTCATGACGGGAACACGCAGCAGATCACCGGCGGCGATCTACCCGTAGGCCTCTTCTCTTCGGCAGAGTTTCACTCAATCGCCCTGAAGCTTCCACCAGCCGCGCGGCTCGTTCTCCTAAGCGACGGCATCACCGAAACCGAGGATCCAGCAGGCACTCCATTCGGAGCTGCCGAGCTCGCCATGCAGCTTGCATCCAGCAATCCCATCGAGACAACATTCGCCGCGATGAATCAGTTCTCCAAAGACGCTCCACCGCTTGACGACTGCACGATCCTCGTCATCGACCGCACAGCCTGAAGGCACCACCCACCTTTCCAGGCATCCTACGGCCCCATCCTTGCCGGCCCCATCGGCAAGGGGGGAACGTATCAAGCCGGCGCAGCGAAGAACCTCACACTCCCAGTATCGCCAGCAGCCCGGCTTCATCCAGCACCTTCACGCCAAGCTGCTCTGCCTTCTCCAGCTTCGAGCCAGCCTCTTCACCCGCTACAACAAAGTTCGTCTTCTTCGATACCGAACCCGACACCTTGCCTCCGGCGGCCTCGATCTTCGCCTTCGCCTCGTCGCGCGTAAGCGTCGGCAGCGTTCCCGTCAGCACAAACGTCATCCCTGCCAGCGTCGTGCCAACCACCCTCTTCTCGGCAGTCATCTCCAAACCAAGAGCCGCAAGGTCCTTCACCAGTTGCCGGTTCTTCTCTACTGCAAAGAACTCCACAATCGCCTGCGCCACCTTCGGTCCAACCTCATTCACTGCCTCAAGCTCCTCCACCGAAGCCGCCTCAAGCGCCGCCATCGAACCAAAGTGCTCCGCAAGCAGTTGTCCCGTCCGCTCTCCGACAAATCGTATGCCCAACCCAAGCAGAACCCGCGCAAGCCCCGCTCTCTTTGAGCGCTCAATCTCAGCCAGCAGGGCATCCGCGGTCTTCTCCCCTACACGCTCCAGCCCAAGCAGGTCTTCACGCGTCAACCGGTACAAATCGCCGATCGTATGAATCAGGGCCGTGCGTGGCACCACGGGCGCAGCCTCTTCCTCATCGACTACCTGGGCATTTACCTCCTCCAACACAGCGCTCTGGCCAAGCAACTGCGCGACCATTGCATCCCCCAGGCCTTCGATATTCATCACGCCACGCGCCGCCCAGTGCAGCAGCTCTTCGCGGACCCGCGCCGGGCACGAGCTGTTGACGCAGCGCCAATCGACCTCACCCTCCACGCGCATTAACTCACTTCCACACACCGGACAATTCTTCGGAAACTCAATCTCTCTCTTGCCTCGCGGATGTTCCTTGTCCGAAACAATCTCGACGATCTTCGGAATCACATCGCCGCCGCGCTCGACCTTCACATAGTCACCGATCTTCACGCCAAGCCGCGCAATCTCGTCGGCATTGTGCAACGTCGCGCGAGTCACCGTCGTGCCGCCGACAAAGACCGGCTCCAGCGCTGCCACAGGAGTCACCTTGCCCGTACGCCCCACCTGAAACAGAACATCTTCCAGCTTCGTCACTGCCGCGCGGGCAGCAAACTTATACGCGATCGCCCATCGCGGCGCCTTGCCCGTAAACCCCAGCCGTCGCTGCTGCGCCGTCGCATCCACCTTGATGACCACGCCGTCGATCTCATACCCCAGCGTCTCGCGCAGCTGCTCGGCCTTCGCAATAAACTTCACCGCCTCATCGATACTCGAAACCGTCTTTGCATGGGAGTTGACACGGAAACCCGCCGCCCGCAACGCATCCAGGGTCTCCGTGTGCGACGCGAGCAGCGTCTCCCCATCGCGTAGAAGAAAGTAGGCATAAAAATCCAGCCGCCGCTGCGCCACGATGTTCGGCTCCAGCGTGCGTATCGTCCCCGCCGCAGCATTGCGCGGATTCACCGCAGGAGCCATCCCTGCCGCAACCCGGTCTTCATTCATCTTCTCGAACGCGGCCTGCGGCAGCACCACCTCGCCACGCACCTCAAACGATTGCGGCAGTCCCGCTGCCTCCAGCTTCTTCGCCGCAACGCTCAGCGGCACCGAGCGGATCGTCCGCACGTTCGTCGTCACATCTTCGCCCGTCGTACCGTCGCCGCGCGTCAATCCGCGCTCCAGATGTGCCGACCCCTTCGCGCCCGCACCGTACTGCAACGCCATCGACAACCCATCCAGCTTTAGTTCGCAGACATACCTGACCTTCTCCGACGCAGGAAGCCCCGCGCGCACCCGCTGGTCCCATGCACGCAACTCCTCCTCGCTATAAGCGTTGTCCAGCGAAAGCATTGGCCGCGAATGCCCCACCTTCGCAAACCCTTCGCGCGGCTTGCCACCCACGCGCTGCGACGGCGAATCCGCCGCCACCAGCTCGGGATGTTCCTCTTCCAGCTTCTTCAGCCGGTTCATCAGCGCGTCATACTCCGCGTCCGATATCTCAGGAGCATCCAGCACGTAATAAAGATGCTCGTGGTGGCGAAGCTCCTCGCGCAGCGCCTCTATCTTTTGATCGGGAGTAAGTGCAGTCGCCATAACGAATCCGATTATAGAGAGCCGGACCGCACTTCATTTTTGCAGTTCGTGTCTTAATCGAGTGGTTTCAGCGTCGGCTCAACCCACCTCAAGCGGGCCTCCGTCGAGCCAACGACATCGAAGTCGTAATACTCACGGAAGATCGCCCTGCGTGGCTCGAACCGCTCTACGGCAAGTGCGGCAAACGCAGCCCGCTCCATCGGTCCAGCCACCTGCCGCAACCCATCCAGAAGCCTGATCCACATCACCGTGATGGTCTCGTGATATCCGCTCGTCTCCGTATTTTTTCCACCCACTGAGACGTTATACCGGCGCACACACTCACGCATCCTGTCCAGCGCAGGCTCCCGTCCCATCACGTGCACGTAGCAGGCCCCCGTCAGCAGATGCGCCGCATGAGTCCACTCTTCCTTGGGAAGCGTGCAGCCTTCAAACGCCGCAATAAATCCATCGATCTCGCGCTCTGTGACTGGAAGTGTAGGCATGGATAAAGAATACGTAACTTGGCGCACAGAGCAGAAGCTGAGTGACGAGCAACGTTTGCGCTCACGATATGCTGGAAGCCAGATGGAACCCGTGACGCACTTCATGACCGGCGCCGTCCTCTCCCGCGCCGGCTTCAATCGCAAGGCCGCCTACGCCACACTCGCCATGACCCTCGCTGCCGAGGCTCCCGACCTCGACGTCCTCTGGAGCTTCAAGGGCCCTATCGCCGCCTTCGAGCACCACCGCGGCTGGACACACACCCTCATCGGCATTCCGGTCGAAGCCGCCATCGTGACCGCCGTCATCTGGCTTATCCATCGCTGGCGGACGAAGCGCAGCCCCTCCCAAAAACTGCACGGCGCTCCAGTGCGCTGGCCTCTCATCTACCTCTTCTCCATCGTCGCTCTCTTCAGCCACATCCTTCTCGACTGGACAAACAACTACGGCGTCCGCCCGTTCTTTCCCTTCAATCCACGTTGGTACGCTGGCTCTTTCGTCTTCATCTTCGAGCCGATCATGTTCCTGCTTCTGCTCGTCGCGCTCATCGCACCCTGGCTCTTCGGCCTCGTCTCAAGTGAAGTCGGCGTAAAGAAATCTCCGTTCCGTGGTCGCGGCTGGGCCATCGCCGCACTCATCGGAATCGTCGCCCTGTGGACCTTCCGCTTCATCGAACGCAACAAAGCGATCGACCTTGCCCGCGCAGCCGAGCCCAACCCCGACGCCGTAATCCGCGCCACAGCCGATCCCTACCCCATCAACCCCTTCCGCTGGCAAACCATCGTCGAAACCCCGCTGCTCTACCGCCTGTCCGCCGTCAACACGCTCAACGGCAACGTCGCCTCTCGTCCCGAAGCCGACATCTACTACAAACCGCCCAGCACCCTCGCCGTGCTCGAAGCCAAACGTAGTTGGCTCGGCCACATCTACCTCGACTGGTCGCAATACCCTATGGTCAACGAAACTGGCACCGATGCCGACGGCCTCACTGTCGTCACCTTCCGCGACCTCCGCTTCATCTACCCCGGCGGCGGCCTGCTCTCCGGCCGAACGCCGCTCATGGGCACCGCCTACATCAACAGCGACCGCCGCGTCGACCACATGGAGATGGACGGACGCATCCAGCACTAAGCGGATACCACTAGGTTGACCGGACAGCCGCGAAGCCGGAAAATCATAGATGCGCTTTACGCGCTTTCTTCTGAGGTCTCTACCATGTCAGCCTATTTTGCACTGATCGTCGCCATTCTCAGCCGCATCCTGCCGTCGGCCTTCCACACCACCAGCGTCGGATTCACCGCCGTGGGAGGCAGTCTGCTCTTCTTTGGCGCGCGGCGCAGCCGCTGGCAGACGATTCCCGCAGTCATCGCCCTCATGGCCACCGACTACTACCTGACGACCTACGTCTACAACTATCCCTTCCACGCCAGCGCCTACCTGGTCACCTGGCTCTGGTACGCCGCCATCTGCCTCTTCGGCCACCAGGTCCTCTCCAACAAGCCCTCGGCGCTCCGTGTCGCCGGAGCGGTGCTCGCCAGCGCAACCTCGTTCTTCCTGCTCAGCAACTTCGCCGTCTGGATCGGCAGCACAATGTATCCACACACCGCCGCCGGCCTCGGAGCCTGCTACGTCGAAGCGATCCCCTTCTACGCCAACGATGTCATGTCGACCGCGATCACGGCCGGCGCCTTCTTCGGCCTACCGGCTCTGGCCCGCAGCATCACCAACACGATTCAGGAAGCAAACGACCAGCGCGCCGCCTGACCATCAGGCTGTTCTTTGTTCCAAAAGACGAAGGGCTGCGATCAAGCGAATCGCAGCCCTTCTCTTATGCGTTCCATTCCTACGACTCTGTCATCCTACTGAGCTTCACTTCACCAAACTCTGTCATCCTACCGAGCTTGACTTCACAAAACTTGTCATCCGACCGGAGCTTCACTTCACCAAACTTTGTCATCCTGAGCGGAGCGAAGCGGAGTCGAAGGACCTGCATTTTTCTTGATGAGGGCAGCCATCGTGGGCCGAAGGCCCCAGGTTCTAACCAATGGGGCAATACGAGGCTGAAGGGTGCAGGCTCCGTTTTGCTTAAGGGCACGGCTTCAGCCGTGCCGTAACAAGCGCAGAATCAATGGGCTTTAGCCCCTGAGGGATAGCTTTCGATCATTGAAGCATTTTTTCAGCACCCTCTGAAGGCCCGAGCCAAATTTGCGTTCCCCTACGACTCATCCTCAATCGGTAGCCGCACGCCCCTCCGCCGGTCGAAGACCTTCCGCACCACCCAGAAGAGCAACAGCCCCACCAGCAGTCCTGCCACTCCCAGCACATAGACCGTGTGCGCCCTCAGCGCCAGCGACATGGTGTCGACGATCTGATGACCAAAGTAGATCGTGATCAAAGACGAAACGAGAAACCGGACAAACTTACCCGTAAAGATCGCCATGAAGAACCACAGCGTCTTCATCTCGAAGACACCCGCCGCGATCTCGAACAGCTTCACCGGCATCGGCGGAGGCATCATCGCCGGGATCATCAACGCCAGAAACTCCTGCCGCTCGAAGCGGTCGCGCAGTTGCTCATAACGCTTGCGGTTGATCCGCTTCATCAGGAACAGCTCGCCGCCCGCCCGTCCGAGGTAGAAGGGCAACAAACTTCCAACCGCCGACCCCAGCGCCGCCATGAAGCAGTACAGCAGAAACTTAGAGTGGTCCTCGACCACATACGCGATCACCATGGCGTCGATGGGGACCGGTACCGCTGCCGAGTCCAGCAGCGACAGCGCCCCTAGACCCCAGGCACCAAACGGCTTCAGCGCCACCATCATGGCGGTCGTCAGTTTGTGGAATAAAGCTACAGGACCAATCTTCACAGGAATGCTTCTATTTTACCTTTGCCGCAGTCACCGTCCCGTGAAGTCCGCTCTCATGCGCCGTATCTCCTGCAAGCAGATCCACCGCGTGAGGTAGCAGCGGAAGAATCGCCGACAGAGAACTCGCCGCCCCCGCCGGGCTTCCCGGCAGATTCACAATCAGCGTCCGCCCCACCGTCCCGCACACCGCGCGGCTCAACGCCGCCAGCGGGGTCTGCCGCGCCCCCGCCGCGCGCATCACCTCGGCCAGGCCCTCCACCAGACGCTCGCACACCATCTTCGTCGCCTCGGGAGTCACATCGCGCGCGGCCAGCCCCGTTCCTCCGGTCGTCACCACAAGCTCCGCAGCGGTAGCACCCCTACGAAGCGCGGCCACAATCGCGGGCACCTCATCCGGTACCACTTCCTTTGCCGCAAGCGGAACCCCTGCTTCTTCAAGCAGACCGGCCACCGTGGGCCCCGACAGGTCCTCCCGCTTGCCATGAAAACAGCCATCGCTGACCGTAATCACCACCGCCTTCGTCCCGTCCCGGAATTCCTTCTTCATCCAGTCAGTCTACCGTTCGGAAGGCCAGCTTCAAATCGGCATTCTGAGCCGAAGGCGAAGAATCCCCATAGTTTTTCGCCGTGCGCAACAAGGCGGGTTTCAGCCTGCTCCCCGCATTCCCTCTCCACTTTGCCCGCCCAAAGATGAGAAAATAGAAGCAGGCGATGCAACCTCGAGACATCGACCGGGTTAACCCCCTCATCTCACGAAGGAAACTTCCTCCTCAGCCATTCGTCTGACCAGATAATCCGATGCCCTCACTCGAGATACCTCCCAACTCCGCGCCGCCCACTCCGCCTGCGAGAGTGCGCACCAACCGGTACGGAGACCTCGAAGAGCATGAGCTCATCCACCTGCTCGACGCCCTCGACGACGAGCGCGCCCGCGCCCGCTTCCGCGAGTCCATCTACATCTCGGTCATCATCTGGCTGGCTATCGGCTGGTTCGTCCTCTACGGCCCGCAGGTCATCTTCCACCAGCCCCGGCTGATCAATCCCGCCGACGTCCTCCGCGAGCGCGACAAGCAGCTCACCTACCTCGACATGCCCAAGGACATCGGCAAGCAGCTCCCCAAAAAGCCGTCCAACGTTATCAGCGACAAGGACCGCGTCCAGCAGACCGCCAAGCCTACTCTCGACAAAAAGACCCTCGAGCAGTTGCAGGCCATGCGCAAGGCTGGCGCTCCCGGAGCGACAGCGCCCACCCCCACGCCGCAGCCCCCCGCACCTCAGCCCGTACAGCCGCAGCAAGCCCAGCAGCAGCCTCCCGCGCCACAGCCGCTACCGCAGCATCCCCCGCAACAACAGGCAATCGTTGAGGCGCCACGCCCCGCGCCCACGCGACCTAACTTCGGCAATCAGAGCATGTCAGCCGGCAATGCTATCCGTCAGGCGGCCCAGGCGGCAGCACAAAACCGCGGCAGCAGCGGTAACTATGGCGCAGGACTTCCCGTTGAACACCAGGGCATGAACACCGGCGTCGACATCCTCTCCGACACCATGGGCGTGGACTTCAACCCCTACCTGCGCCGCATCCTCCACGACATCTACGTCACCTGGCTGCCCCTTATCCCCGAAGAGGCCCGCCCCCCGCTCAATAAGCAGGGCGAGACGCTGATCCGGTTCTCCATCCTGCCCGACGGCCGCATCGGCTCCATGCGCCTCGACGGCTCCACCCAGGATCAGGCCCTCGACCGCGCCGCCTGGGGCTCCATCACCGGAGTCGGACAGTTTCCACCCCTGCCCAAGGAGTTCCACGGCCCCAACCTCGAGCTCCGCATCCACTACCTCGTCAACAAGAGGCCGGAGTAAACAGTTGGTCAGTTTGTCTGGCCCCTTCTTCTTATAAATTGTCATCCTGAGCGAAGCGGCCGCAGGCAGCGAAGTCGAAGGATCTGCGGTTCCCAATCACCCCCTGAGTGCCCGAATGCCCGTGCCTGAACACCAGCAAGCCTTCCAAATCGAGCGCCGCCGCCAGCTTCGCGGACTCCTCCTGCTCGCCATCGCCTTCATCGCCTTCAGCGTCTGGCGCTTTGACCTCCACCGCATCTTCACCCCCGGCTGGTGGCGCCTGTGGTGATGAGATGATGGCTGTGGCATCCTGTCTTGCCAAGCCCGGGTGCCCCACATCTCGATTCTGAGATGTGGGTTCATTCGCGCGAACCTTTCTTTAGCCGCCGAGGTACCTCTTCACGCATGGAGCCGCTTCATCCCCTCATCGTCCTCGTCGGACCAACGGCCAGCGGCAAGACCTCCCTCGCCATCCATCTCGCCGAACGGTTCAACGGCGAGATCGTCTCCTGCGACTCGGTCGCCGTCTATCGCGGCATGGAGATCGGCACCGCGAAACCCACACTCGAAGAGCGCACACTCATCCCCCACCACATGATCGACGTCGCCTGGCCCGACCAGCAGGTGACTGCCGGCGACTACAGCCGGCTCGCCCGCGAGACCCTCGCCGGCATCGTCGAACGCGGACACCTCCCCATCGTCGCCGGGGGCACCGGCCTCTACCTCCGCGCCCTGATCGACGGCCTCTTCCCCGCACCTCCCTCGCGTCCCGAGCTTCGCGAACGTCTCCGCCAACGCGCCGCAAAGCGCGGCCCCCAACACCTTCACCGCATCCTGGCCAGGCTCGACCGCACCGCCGCGGCGGCAATCCACGCCAACGATGTGCCAAAGGTCATCCGCGCCATCGAAGTCTCGCTCGCCACAGAAGACACTTCGCGCACGCCCATGACCGAGCAGTGGCAGAAGGGCCGCGACCGCCTCACCGGCTACCGCATCCTGCGCCTCGGGCTGAATCCCCCGCGAACCCAGCTCTATGAGCGGATCAACCAGCGTGCCGCCACAATGTTCAACCGCGGCCTCGTCGAAGAGACCGGGACCCTGATCGAGCGCTACGGACGCGACTGCCGCGCCCTCGGCTCCCTCGGCTACGCCCAGGCCGCCCAGGTCCTCGCAGGAGTGGCCTCGCGCGAAGAAGCCGTCACCACAGCACAGCAGGGCCATCGCAACTACGCCAAACGCCAGCTCACCTGGTTCCGCCGCGAGCCGGAGATGCACTGGCTCAACGGGCTGGGCAGCGAAGACAACATCGTCACTGAAGCGACCGAACGGGTCTGGAGCTTCCTCTCTAATACGTAAGAACTGTGTAGTAACAAAATGTTGTCATCCCGAGCGAAGCCGAGGGACCTGCATTTTCCCGCCGCGCCACGGCTTCCAGCGAAGACAGCTCGCTCAACCAGCCTCAACCCCCGCCGCCCTTCTACAATAAAAACAAATGAACTACTTCGAGGTCTTCTCGCTCCCGGCAAAGCTCCACATCGACACGGCTGCGCTCGAAAAGCAGTTCTACGCGCAGAGCCGACGCCTGCACCCCGACCGCTTCGCCTCCCGCCCGCAAGCCGAGCAGGAGGAAGCCCTCCGCCAGTCTTCTCTCCTCAACGACGCCTACCGCACCCTCAAGGACCCCATCCTTCGCACCCAGTATCTTCTCAAGCTCGAAGGCGTTGAGCTGGAGGAGCAATCGAAGGCCGCAACCGACGCCGCCCGCACCTCAGGCGTCGAGAAAAAACAGGTCGTCCCCCCCGAGCTGCTCGAAGAGGTCTTCGATCTCAACATGCAGCTTCAGGAGATGAAGATGGCCAAGCAGATGGGCGATTCCGAGGACGAGCCCGAGCTGCGTCGCAGTCTGATGACCGCAAAAGACGCCTTCGACGCCCGCATGGTCGCTACCCAGACGGAGTTGGAAGGCATGTGGTCGCGCTGGGACATGGCGCTCGACGCCGGCGATGAAGCCGGTAAAACCAGCGCGCGCGAGGCCATGGTCGCCCTGCTCAACAAGCGGAGCTACCTGCGCAACCTCGTCCGCGACGTCAACGAAGCCCTGGAGTAGACTCCACCAAATTTGTCACCCTGAGCGAAGCGGCGCAGCCGCGAAGTCGAAGGACCTGCATTTTTGCTTCCTGATTACAGATGTTCGGGTGCCCCATCCTTGCCGCATGGCAAGGGTGGGATGAACTTTGTCCAGGGAGTCAAACAGTCGCGGCTATCCGTTCCACCTGCTGCAAATGGTTGATGTCATGCCCAGCCATGGTTTCCACGATCGTCCACAGCGTCATGGTTCCCCGCTCAGGGTGCGTCGTCGGACGATGCCGATCAGCCTCGGTAACGGTCGTCAGCAGCTTCAGGTTCCAGTTTCTTGCAGCGGTAAACAGGGCGAGCCCTGAAGCGATGTCGTAGGAGGCGTACCGTTCTCCCCACTTCGTCTGGTCGAACGGCTGAATCACAGGATGATCTTCAGCCAGCGTCTGGCGAAGCCGAAACGAGAACACCTGCTCGCAGTCGGCCAGGTGCGCAACGATCTCGCGAATACTCCACTTGCCAGGCGCCGGAGCGCGGTCTATGTGAGCCGCTGACAGCGGGTCGATCAGCGAGTGTAGCAACTCGGAGGTCACGGTGATGACAGGTATCGGATCCTGCCCACCGAGATAGACGGCATACGGGTTCAGTTCCATATGCGACGGTAACATGTCTGGCCGCTGTTTATTCCATTGCCATTCAAGACGCTTTAGCTATGTGACAGACTGCCAGGGGTTATACGACCCCACGCTCCACACATGGCCCTCAGGATCGCGGCAGGTAAAGCCGCGGCCACCGTAGTCCATGTCCTGGATATCGAGGACTATCTCCGCCCCCGCGGCCTTCGCCGTCGCATAGACAGCGTCCGCATCGGGAACTACAAGGCAGATGCTCTGCGTGCTGCGCCGCCCGGTCTCATCCGGCATAGCCATCAGCTTTGCATACTCGCCGCCGTTATCGGCGGAACCCAGCATGATCATGCCACCGCCATAGGTAAGCTGCGCATGAGCCACCGCGTTGCCTTCACCCATGTAGACGGCGTGTTTCTCCAGCCCAAAGGCGCGAACGAGCCAGTCGATAGCCGCAAGTGCATTGCGGTAACGGAGACACGGAATCAGGGTGGAGGGGGTCTGTGTACTCATACAGTCCATCATCCTACGCAGCGAGTAACGATGCTGGCAAAATAAGATGCCACGCGCTGGAACCGGGGGAAAATGAAGTATGAACTATCTCTGGCTTGCTGCCGCCATCTGTAGCGAGGTCTTCGCCACCTCTTCCCTGAAGGCCTCCGAGGGATTCACGCGCCTGTTCCCCTCCATCGCTGTCATCGCTGGCTACGGAGCGGCCTTCTACTGCCTCTCGCAGACGCTCAGGACAATCCCGATCGGCGTCGCCTACGCCATCTGGTCCGGGCTCGGTACTGTGTTGATTGCGCTCGTGGGAGTCGTGCTTTATAGGCAGGTACTGGATCGTGCAGCGCTTCTGGGCATGACCCTCATCATCGCCGGAGTCCTGGTCATGAACCTGTTCTCCAAGTCGACGGCGCACTGAGGACGCCGCTATCTCTGCACGTGCGGTGATCGCTCAAGTAAGGCATGGCACCAGCCTCTAACGGCAGGCATCTAACTAACATATGCACCGGCGACGCCGCGATTGTAGGACAATAGAAGGATTGCGATAAAGGTCTCAGATAGACCGCGAAACCGGGACAAATAGACCCGAAGCAAGGATATTTTTGATGGCTGAAGAGCGTGTGGTTGGAATCGACCTGGGGACGACGAACTCCCTGGTGGCGTATATGCAGGGCGAGACGCCGACGGTGATTCCCGGTGAAGACGGAGACCGCCTCGTGCCCTCGGTGGTGGCATGGACCGATGACGGCGCGGCGGTGGGCAATGCCGCGCGCGCGACGCTGCTCGAGGACGCCGCCAGCGCGGTGTATTCGGCAAAGCGGCTGATGGGACGCGACGCCGAGGACGTGAAGGACGAGCTGAAGCTGTTTCCCTTCAAGCTGGCCGACGATCTGAAGCCGGGCGAGGTGCTGCGCCTAAGCGTGGGCGGGCTGATGCTGACGCCGCCGGAGATATCCGCGCATGTGCTGATGCAGTTGAAGAAGAACGCAGAGCGGTTCTTCGGCGGCCCCGTGACGAAGGCCGTGATTACCGTGCCGGCTTACTTCAACGATGCGCAGCGGCAGGCCACGAAGGACGCGGGAAGAATAGCCGGCCTCGAGGTGCTGCGTCTGGTGAACGAGCCCACGGCCGCGGCGCTCGCCTATGGGTTGCAGAAGAACAAAGACGGCCTGATCGCGGTCTACGACTTCGGCGGCGGCACCTTCGACATCTCGATCCTGAAGCTGCATGAGGGCATCTTCGAGGTCATCGCCACGGGCGGCGATACGCACCTGGGCGGCGACGACATCGACAACCTGCTGATTGCAATTGCTATCGACGACATCGCCGGAGACCTGGGAGAAGACGTCAGCGGCAACGGCGAGGCGGTGCAGGCGATCCGCAAGGCGGTGATCGAAGCGAAGATCTGGCTCTCGGCGAACGAAGATGCGCGGTTGGATGTGACGCTTCCTAGCGGCAAACGCTACACGCGCGAGATCTCGCGGGAGCAGTTCGAAGGGCTGATCGCGAGCGTAATCGCTCGTACGGCAGCGCCCTGCAAGCAGGCTTTGAAGGATGCGGGGATTGAAACTGCGGCGATCGATGAGGTGGTGCTGGTCGGCGGGTCGACTCGCATACCGGCGGTGCGGAAACTGGTGGACGACGTCTTCGGGCTGAGCGCGCGCGGGAAGAAGCCGCACACGGAGCTGAATCCGGATGAGGTCGTGGCATTGGGCGCGGCGGTGCAGGCGCAGATCCTCGCAGGCGGTTCAAAGGTAACGGAAGACCTGTTGCTGCTCGATGTCACCCCGCTGTCGCTGGGAATCGAGGCGCTGGGCGGCGTGGTGGCGAAGATCATTCAGCGCAACTCAACCATACCGGCGAGCGCGACGGAGCACTTCACCACGGGCGTGGACGGGCAGACGAATGTGGCGATCCACGTAGTGCAGGGCGAGCGCGAGCTGGCGAAGGACTGCCGGTCACTCGCGCGCTTCGACCTGAAGGGGATTCCGCCGATGGTGGCGGGGCTGCCGCGTATCGAGGTGAAGTTTCTGATCGACGCCAACGGCATCCTGCACGTCAGCGCGCGCGAACAGCGCAGCGGTAAGGAGGCCGAGGTAGAGGTGAAGCCCACCTACGGCCTTACCGACGAGCAGGTGGAGGAGATGATCCTGTCGTCGTTCGACAACGCCGAGGAAGACATCCAGGCGCGGCAGGTGATCGAAGCCAAGAATGAGGCGGAGACAATTCTCGCTGCAGTCGAAAAGGGCAGAAAGCACGAGGCATGGCAGCGGCTCTCGTCCGATGAGATTGCGCAGATCGACGAGGCGGAAGGCGGGCTGAAGGCCTCTGTCAACGGCGACGACTACAAACTCATCCGCGCAGCGATCGAGCGGCTCGACAGGTCCACCCGCCGGTTTGCCGAGCTCATGATGGACTCTGCAGTAACCGGAGCTCTGGGCGGGAAGACGATGCAGGCCGCAGGTGAGAGCATAGGAGAAGGGCCTTCAGCGCCGCACCCGTTTGCGAAGGCGGACATCGACAGCTCCCCCGCGGCAAAGGCTGCGGCTGAAAAGATCGAGGAGTCGGTGAAGGACGAAGAGACTCCCGGCGAATCAACTGAAGATTGATGGAAAGAAAAGGGCTATGAGCGAAGTGAATAAGAACGAAGTTGTCGATCTGTCAAAGCCCGCGGGCGAGGACATGGTTCGCGTGACCTTTCTGCCGGAGGGGCGAACGGTGGAATTTAAATTCGATTCCCTGCCCTACGAGGGACATGGCGAGCCGATGTCGTTTCTCGACGTGGCGGAAAACTACGAGATCTTTCTCGACCATGCCTGCGGTGGCGTTTGCGCCTGCACAACGTGTCACCTGCACATCAAGGAAGGTGCCAGCGGCATCAGCGAGCCCGAAGACAAGGAGCTGGACCGCATGGAGACCGCCGCCGACGTGCAGCTGAACTCGCGGCTGGGATGCCAGGCCATCATCGAAAAGCCCGGAACGTATGTCGTCGAAATTCCGAAGTGGAACCGCAACTACGTGCAGGAAGGCAAGCCTTCCCATGGGCCGGGAGCCTGAGGACAGGCGGTTGCTATTTCATTTTTTGATTCCTTGTGAGGAGGAGATGACGATGCCACGCGAGATTAACTGGACGGACTCTGAAGAGATCGGCATTCAATTGCAGGAGAAGTTCCCTGAGGTCGACCCCTACACGGTGCGATTCACCGACCTGCATCGCTACGTGACGGAACTTCCCGGCTTTGTGGGCGATCCGGCAAAGTCGAACGAGGGGATTCTGGAGGCCATCCAGACGGCGTGGCACGAAGAGTACGAGGACGCAAAGTAAACGCTCCCGGCCGATGCGCCGTGTTACGGTAAGCTCGGAGCGCGAATGCGGAATTGAACACCGGGCGACAAGGGCGAATCCTGCAGTTGGACGGTGTGCGCGCGCTCGCCATCACAGCCGTCTTTCTTCATCATGCCTTTAAAATCAGGCTGCTTTGGATGGGGGTCGATCTCTTCTTCATCCTGTCGGGCTTCCTGATCACAGGAATTCTCCTGCAACATAAGACACAGCCCATCGGCCAGTACTTCGCCGAGTTCTACAAACGGCGTGTGCGCCGCATCCTGCCTCCCTATCTTCTACTTCTCGTGGTCACGACGATTCTTCTGGGCACTGCGTGGATGAAGTACGCCTATCTGTACGTGATGCTGATGAACGTCATCCGCGCGTTATCTCTGCCGCGTCCGCAGACGTTGGAGGTGCTCTGGTCGCTGGCGGTGGAAGAGCAGTTCTACCTGGTGTGGCCCTTTGCGGTGTACCTGTTGAGCGAAGCTGCCCTCGCCCGGTCCGCTGCCGCGCTTGTTGTGCTTGTCCCCATCATGCGCTGGGTATGCACGCCGCTATTCACGACACACTGGCCTATCTACAGCCTGACTCCGTTTCGCATGGACCTGCTGCTGGTTGGCGCGCTGCTGGCGCTGGCCTGGATCCATCATCGCCGGACGATCGAGCGATACGGCCAGTATGGTCTCGCGCTCGTGCCTGTTGCCGTGGGAGTCCTGTTGTTCCTGTCGAGTCGATACCACGTGACGACCAACGACAATACGCCCCTCGCCAACACAGCGATCTATGAAGCGAGCCTGATTGGGTGCACAGGAATCATGCTATGGGCACTGAGTGGGCACTGGGTTGGCGTGCTGACGTTGAAGCCGGTGACATATCTCGGTCGCATCAGCTACACGGTGTATCTGATCCACGTGACGGCGCTCTACCTGGCGGGGAAGGCGTTCCACAACACGTGGAGCATCGCAGGTGCGGCTGTCGTAGTGACTTTGGCCTATGCTGCTCTCTCATGGCGCTTCATCGAACTTCCGCTGCTGGGATGGAAACCGAAGGAGTCTTCGGCGCTGATGACGAAGTGATCTTATGCACTAAAGGCGCGCGCGAAGTTGCTGCAGCAGATGAGACCCGGTAAGACGCAGCACCAGCGCGGCAAGCGAAGCCCAGACCAGCGTGCCTGCGGCAATCTGAACAAGATCGGCAGAATGACTATGAGACAGGTGGATGGCCTGTGTCACGCCCCATGCTCCCGCTAAAGCAATACACGCCGCCACAAGTGCACGGCTGAGTTCTCCGCCCTCAAGGCCAGAGAGTCGAACGAGCTTTCTTCGATGCAATAGTGTGGCGAGGGTCAGGGTCTGGATGACGATGCCGATATCGGAGGCGATGGTTAGTCCTATGAGACCGCTGTTGCGGAACAGAATGCTGTAAACGGGGATTGAGAGAAGGGTGATGATCCATCCTGCCGTCGCGGGAGTTACCGTATTTTCGGCGGCATAGAACCCGCGCGCATAGATTCCCTGCGCGGCCCAGAAGGCGATCGACAGCGCGAAGACGGTGAAGTAGATCGCGGTGTCGTGAGCGTCCTGCGGCGTAAACGAGCCTCCGCGAAAGAGGTCGACGATCGGAGCGGCCAGGCCAATCATCCACGCCCCCAGCAGGAGCGAAGCGGCAATCACTCGTGAGACCGCCCGGTTGACCGCGTCAGCAAACTCCACATGCCGGTTCTGGCTAAAGAGCGAAGAGAAGAACGGAAGCGATGCCGCGCCCGCCGCCTGGCCGAGGATTCCCATGGGCGCGATAAAAAGTGTCTTGGCCACCATAAGGCGCGTGATTCCACCCGCATCGTTGGAAGCAAAGTAGCTGAGTATCCATTTATCGGCCGTCACGAGCGAGACACCAATCATCAGGGGAAACGTAAGCCGCAGCCACTCCAGAAAGGCCGGGTGGCGGATGTTGAGGATGGGGTAATAGCGCAGACCATCGCGCATTGCTCCAAAAGCAGTCAGGAGCGCGGGGCCCAGAATCACTCCCGCGAGAACACCGATGGCAAGCGAGTAAATCCCGAGCCGTTGGTGCAAAAAAACAGCTCCGAGGATGATGCCGAGGTTATAGATGAGCGGCGTGATGGCCTGGTAGATGAAGATCTTTCTGACAAGAAGACGCGAACCGATCACTCCGCCGATAAAAAAGAAAAGCTGTGCAGGCAGCAGGATGCGCGTCAGCGAGGTACAAAGGGCAGCCTCGCGGGGAGCGAAACCGCGAAAGGCTACGCGCGTATAAAGCGGCGCGAATATCTCGGCCAAAACAATGCCCGCGCTCAGCACAACGATCATGGCGTTCAGCACAATGGAGAGCGCCCGGTCGCCGCCCTCCTCATCGCCCTGCGCGCGATAGCGGTTGAGGATGGTGACGAGCGAGATCGAAGCGACGCCGCCTACAAGAAAATAGGCCACCATGTCGGGGAGCTGAAAGGCGGCGTTATAGGCGTCCGTCTCCGGGCCGGCTCCGAAGATGTAGTTGATGTACTTGGTGCGCACCAGGCCAAGAACGCCGGAAAACAACGTCGAAAGCATCAGCAGAACGGTTGCGGAAAACGCGCTGTGCGATGCCGAAGGGCGCAGGAAGGCAAGCGGGTTGCGGGAATTCTGCTTCGGGATGGACTCTTCGCCTGCGCTCACGTCGATAACGCCATTCTATCGGCGGGGCCGATACCGGCGGGATAGCACGGCGTATTCGTCTGCCATCACTTCTCCGGCACCGATTTCTTGTCGTCCGGGTCGAGGACCATCCGTTCAGCAGGCTCGGTCCAATTCTTTTCCGAGGAGCTGCTGCGCCTGCGGCGTCCGTGGCTGGTGCTTGAAGAAAACGAAAGCGCCGCCACCGTGAAGCTGACAAGCTGACGCCGCGCGCAGCGCAGACACCGGACCGGATAGCGCATGAACAGTATCTGGCGCAGATCGTACTGGCGAAGACGCGACCGGCGAAGCTCCTCTCCCTGGCAGAACTGGCAACGGATAGGAACGGCGATGCGAGGCGGGAGCAGCGCACCCTGCCCTCCCGGTTCGCGGCGGCTGCGGTTCTTTGGAGGAGGAGGCATTGTTTAGCCGCGCGGCGCGGCAGGTCCCGGCGGCATATCGAAGAGCTTGTCCGTCGCCGGTCTGCGATTGGCAGCGTTCGCGCGCGCAGAGGTCGTACGCGGCGAGCGAATGCTCTGCAACGTGCGCGCGGGCGGATTGGAAAGATGTGCAAGCAGGTCGCGGAGATCTTTCTGCAGACGTTTGAGCTGAGGCACATGCGCCGAAGGCGAGTGGGCCTCCATGCCAAGCGGGAGCTGCGAGGGGGCCTTCGAGCGGTGCTCAATCTTGATCACCTGGCGCGCGCCAGGAATGGTGTATCCCTCGTCGTAGAGCAGCGATTTGATATGCAGCACCGCCTCAACATCGCGGCGCCGGTAGAGCCGCTGGCCCGTGCCACCCTTGTGCGGCTTCAATTGCGGAAACTCACTCTCCCAAAAGCGCAGGACGTAGGCCGGCACATCGCACAGGCGTGAGACTTCGCCGATGCGGAAGTAGAGCTTGTCCGGAATTTCCGACGCGCCGGGTGGTTGGGTGTTTTTGCGAATTGGCTGGTGCTGCGCCATGCCAAAAGCTCCAGGGGGCTGACTGGACCCTGCCGTCAGTATAGAGCAACCCGTCAATTCAAGCGATGCAGTATCTGATTGAAAATACTTTGACCGGTGGTTCCTTCGCCCATCGGGAGAAGGTGAGCTTTTCCTCCCCCTGAGGCCGCGTTTGTGATGAAATGGCAGGCACGCCACAAACGATAGTAACGCAGAAGGAACTCCCGGACCGGATGAAGCGTAGTGTCTTCCGGATGGAAAGGTTGAGTGACATGGGCACGAAGCAAAAGCTACTGGCAACCGTCGTCCTGGCCACCGCCGCGATCAGCGGCTGTCGCGTGGAAAAGCACAAGAACGGCGACAACAAGGATGTAAGCGTTGCCACGCCATTCGGCGGCGTCAAGGTAAAGACCAATGATGCCGCGGGAGTCGAGGGTATTGGCCTGCCCGTCTACCCCGGCGCCGAGTTGGTCAAAAAGAAGGACAAGGACAACGGCTCCGCAGACGTCAACCTGAGCTTCGGCAAGTTCCAGTTGCGCGTCAAAGCGGCAAGCTACAGGACCCCCGACACGCCGGAGCAGGTAAACTCGTTTTATCGCGACGCCCTGAAGCAATATGGCTCGGTCATTCAGTGCAACCACGACCAGCCGGTTGGAACGCCCACTCGAACGGAAGAGGGTCTCACCTGTTCCGAGAACGACAAGAAGCACATCGATGTCGATACAGGATCATCGACCTCAGGCAAGATCGAACTGAAGGCTGGATCGAAGCAGCATCAGCACATCGTCGCCATCGAACCGGAGAACTCCGGGACGAAGTTTGGCCTGGTTGCGCTCGATCTTCCCATCGGCCTTTCAGGCGGAAACAGCGATCCTGACGCGCGGCAATAAGTCCGCGCGCTTGCCCGCGGGTTTCCACTGGGATAGCTTTTAGCTATGCACGAGTATTGCCACCGATGCGGAGGTGCGCTTGCCACCGGCGACGGTGCCTCGTCCTTCTGCCCGCACTGCGGAGCGCCTCAGCTCTATCTGCCTGACCACTCCGTCTCTGAGACGGACGAGGCTGAAGGATCGACCGGAGTCCTGCCTCCTCCCCGGCCACGTAAGGTGGAATGGAAGACCGCGATTCTGTGCGTTGGAGCGGTCGCCCTGGTGGCCGCACTCCTGAGCGTCGTCTCCGCCCGCGTGCCTGCCCTGATCGCCATCAACTGGCTCTGGATACTGTGCGGCGCCGCAATCGCCCTGGGGATCTACCAAAGGCGCAGGCCACAAGCGTGGATGGACGCCGGTATCGGTGCTCGAATCGGCGCCGTCGCCGGACTGGGCCTCGTTGCTTCCATTGCCGTCTCCATGGCCGCCGTGGGTCTGATAGCGCGTTTTGTCCTGCACTCCATGGCCGGCTTCGACGCCGACCTGCATGCACAGATCGAAAAGGCCCTCGCCGCCAACCCGCAGCCCGCGGAGGTGATGCGCTATATCAAGTTGCCGGAGTTCCGCGCCGGAATCATGCTCGGCGGCTTTGCCATGATGGCCGGTTTCATCATGCTGACCTCAACCATCGGCGGCGCGCTGAGCGGGATGGTCAGGACCAGACGTCCCTGAGACGAACGAAGATCGAACGGAACGATCGCCCAGCAGGACTTAAATACTGTGGCGGCTGATATCATCAAGCGAACCGTTTATGAGCCAGGAAACCGCAAACAAGCCTCAGATTCGCGAAAAGGGCCGGCTGATGTCGGCCTCGGAGATTGAGAGGACCCTGGTGCGCCTGGCGCACGAGGTCGTCGAAAAAAACAACGGTGGTGAAAACCTCGGCCTCGTTGGCATCAAGCGGCGCGGCGTCCCACTGGCCCGAAGAATCGGCGAGATGATCGCCAACATCGAAAAGCACCCGGTCGAGACTGGCGTGCTGGACATCAGCTTCTACCGCGACGATCTCTCCACCGCCGGTCCACGCCCCACAGTGACGCCCGGCGCTATCGGCTTCGACGTCACCGGACGCGACATCATCCTGATGGACGATGTGCTCTACACCGGCAGGACAATCCGTGCCGCGCTCGACGCCCTCTTCGATCATGGCCGCCCCAGGAGCGTGCAACTGCTTGTGCTGATCGACCGTGGCCATCGTGAGCTTCCCATTGAAGCGACCTTCGTCGGGCGCGCGATCCCGACCTCAAGCCGCGAGATCATCGAGGTCAAGCTGAACGAGGTGGACGGCCAGGAACAGGTGCTGCTGGTCGAGCGGGTGGACTGAAGCTCAATGACTCAAAACGCACGAACCCAGAGTGCACGATACGCCGCCGGCTCCCTGATTGGCATTCGCGATTTATCCGTCGAAGATGTCTCCGCTGTGCTGGGACTGACTGCCCGCCTGCAAACGATGTCCCCGGCAGAACGCTCAGCCATCCTTGCGGGCCGCCGCATTGCGCTGCTCTTCTACGAGTCGAGCACGCGAACACGCACCTCGTTCGAGTTGGCGGCAAAGTCTCTCGGAGCAACGACCACTCTGGTCAGCGACAAGTCGTCTTCCATCGAAAAGGGTGAGAGCCTGAAAGATACCGGCCTGACGCTGCGTGCGCTTGGCGCGGAGTGCATCATCCTGCGGCACCCTGCCTCCGGCGCGCCCTCTGTCCTGGCGCGAGAGACAGGCATTCCCGTGCTCAATGCGGGCGATGGCATGCACGAGCATCCCTCGCAGGCGCTGCTCGACCTGAGGACGATCCTCACCCGCCTGCACGGCGAGTCCGGTGCAACGGCAGCATCTGCAACGTCGCTTCAAGGTGTGACCGTCGTCATCACCGGCGACATCCTGCACAGCCGCGTTGCCCGCTCCAATGCCCTGCTGCTGCCGAGACTCGGGGCGCGCGTGATCCTCTGCGGCCCTGAAAAGCTCCTTCCCAAAGAAGCGCTGGGGCTCGGCCCTGGAGTTGAGATCGAGCGCGACTTCGACCGCGCACTGAAGCAGTCGCAGGTCGCCATGATGCTGCGCATCCAGAAGGAGCGGCTCGCCGGGCTGGAGCTAGACCTTGCCGACTACATTGAACGCTATCAACTGAATACCGAGCGGCAGGCTGCCTCGGCCTCTCAAGCCCTGGTGATGCACCCGGGGCCCATGATTCGCGGGCTTGAGATTACAGGCGACGTCGCTGACGGTCCAAAGTCGGCCATTGAAGAGCAGGTCGCGCACGGGCTGGCGGTGCGCTCCGCGCTGCTGGTGCGCGCGCTCGACAAGAGTGTAACCGTATGAGTGACATACTTATTTTGAATGGACGGCTGGTCGACCCGGCCAACAGCATCGACGCCCCACGCGATCTTCTCTTGCGCGATGGCCGCGTAGCCGTTGTTGAGACCCCTGGAACGCTTCGTGGCGTTGAAGCGGCCGAGACCATCGATGCCGCCGGCATGATCGTCGCTCCCGGACTGATCGATGTACACGTTCACCTCCGCGAGCCGGGACAGACCTACAAGGAAACAATCGCCACAGGCACGGCAGCGGCCGCGGCAGGCGGCTTTACGAGCGTCGTCGCCATGCCCAACACTGTTCCGGTCAACGACTCGGTCGCAAAGCTGGAGTGGATGCTTGAGGCCGCGCGCAATCCCGCGGTCAAGCTGTTCGCCATGCCCGCCGCAACGATCGGCAGCATGGGCGTCGAGCTGACCGACTTCGACGCCCTGCGCAAGGCCGGCGCTGTCGGCTTCACCGACGACGGCAAGCCCGTACTTGAAGACCACGTCATGCGAGCGGCGCTGGTCGCTGCCGCACGCGCTGAAGTGCCGGTCTCGCAACACGCCGAAGACACCCGCCTGACAGGTGGATGCAGCATGAACGCCGGCGCCGTCGCATTTCGCCTGGGACTCCGGGGAATGACCGTCGAGGCGGAGAGCAGCATCGTCGAGCGCGACATCAGGCTTCTTCGCGACATCGAGAGCAACGAAAGGCTGCGGCCGCACCTGCACGTCCAGCACGTCTCAACCGCACGCGCTATGGAGGCGATTCGCGCCGCGAAACATGAAGGCCTGCATGTAACCTGCGAAGTCGCCCCGCACCACTTCACCCTTACCGACGAGGCCATCGACGACTACGACACCCACGCCAAGATGAACCCGCCTCTGCGCGTGGAGGCCGACCGTGCTGCCATGGTCGCCGCGCTCGTTGACGGCACTGCGGATTGCATCGCGACCGACCATGCGCCGCACGCCGCGCACGAGAAAGAGCAGGAGTTCGAGCGCGCGCCGAACGGCATCACCGGGCTCGAGACTGCTCTCGGCCTTGCCTTGCGCGTGCTGCATCGCGGACAGGGACTCTCGCTCTCTCGCATCGTCTCGCTGATGAGCGCCAGCCCCGCGCGGATCGTCTCGCTCGCAGGCAGAGGCGCGCTCACAGCCGGGCACATCGCCGACATCGTCATCTTCGACCCCGGCGCCGCATGGACATACGATGCGAAGACGACGCGGTCAAAGTCGCGCAATACTCCCTTCGATGGCGCGGAGATGCTGGGCCGCGTGAAGACAACTATCTGCGAAGGCCGCATCGTCTATCGCGGCTGAATCTACACGCGGCAGATCATCACCTCGGTCGCCTTCATCAGGGCCGCAGCCGTCTGACCTTTGCGAAGCTGCATCTCGCGCACGGCGTCGGCAGTGATGATGGATGTAATACGCTGGTCGCCAATCGACAGCACGACCTTTGCCAACAGGCCGTTGACCTTCACCTCAACAATCTTGCCGACAAGCTGGTTGCGCCCGCTGACGTTCCTGAAGCGCTCGCGCGACTCCCTCTGCTTCGGCGCCGTCTTCAGCAGCGGCGCAAGCGCAGCGCGTGGAATCAGGTGGTGACCGCCGGGAGTTCTAACGCTCTCCAGCTTGCCCGTCAATATCCACTGCTTGATCGTGGGATAACTCAGCCCGAGTTCCGCCGCGGCCTCGCGCGGCTTGAGGAACGAATCGGATGTAGGAATGAAACACCTCGCGTGCTCTGCCTGGAGCACACGTAGTTTATCCCGGACGCCATATCTGTTCCTTTGAAGGCATCGTGAGCAGAAGAATCCAGGGCCAAAGGCCCGCCAAATAACAGCTGGGGCGAAGTCCAAGGTAAGCGACACCTACAGACGATAAAGGGCTGAAGCCCGTCCTATGGACGAAGGGAAATCGCTCAAATAGACGCATATTTTCGATATTCATTAATCGTGTATTTTCGATATATGCAGTTATTGCAAAAATTTTTGCTTGCCGCGACGGCATCCTTCTGCCTGATACCCTCCCTGCTGCTTGCGCAAAGTGGGAGCGGCGACCTGGCAGGCATGGTGACCGACTCCAGCGGGGCCGGCGTGAGCGGCGCAAAGATCACGATCCAATCCCAATCAACTTTTGGCGTCGCGATCACGACAGAGACAACAACGACAGGCGACTACGCCGCCGCATCGCTGCGCCCGGGGGTCTATACCGTACAGGTGACTGCCCCAGGATTTACCACCGTGCAACGAGCCGGCATCACTATAAAGACAGGGGAGCGGCAGCGCGTCGACATCGCCTTGCAACCCGGCAGCGCCGACCAGACTGTCAATGTCACCGCCGATGCTTCGCTGCTGGCGACTGAATCGGGAGCGCTTACCACAGTAATCGGACGCGACATGATGACAGCGCTCGCCCTGAACGGCCGCAACATGATCTCGTTGACCACGCTCGTGCCCGGAGTCTCTCTCCCCCCAGGAACACTGCTTCCCCGCATCAACGGAGGCCGTCCGCGCACCAACGAATATCTGTACGACGGTGTCGCCGCGCTGCAACCCGAGCCAGGCCAGGTCGCGTTCTTTCCCATCATCGATGACATCGACGAGTTCGCCATCATGTCCAGCGGCATCTCCGCGGAGTTTGGCCGCTTCAATGGCGGCGTCGTCAATGTTGCGACCAAAGCAGGCACCGGCAACCTTCACGGCGTGGTCTACGAGTTTCTGCGCAACGAGGCCATGAACGCGCGCAACTACTTCACGCCAGCCACATCGGCGAAGCCCCTCTTCCGCCGCAACCAGTATGGAGGCGCGCTCGGCGGCCCTCTGCTTCCGCGGCGTCTCTTCTTCTTCACCGGGTATCAGGGCACCAATCAGGCCGTAGGCGTCGTGCGCACCAGCACCGTACCCACGCGCGCGCAGCGCGGAAATCCCGACGCGAACGGCAACCCAACCACCGGCTTCAGCTTCGGCACAACGGCAATCTACGATCCGGCAACAACCGTCCAGACCGGATCAACCTTCACCCGCACGCAGTTTCTCAACAACACGATCCCTCTTAACCGCGTCGACCCCGCGGCGCTTGCCCTGCTCGCGCGCTACCCTCTTCCAACCAGCAGCGCAGCGGCGAACAACTATGTCCGCGTCGGCAACGACGTTGACCATCAGAACCAGTTCGACGTTCGACTCGATGCACAGCTCACGGCCAACGATCACGGCTTTGCCCGGTACACCTACTTCCACGATGTCGAACAGCCTGTAACGCCGCTGCCCGACGGAAGCGGCACCATCACCGGCACTATCCTCTCGACGGGAAACGTCATCGGGCTCTCGCGCACGCTGGGTCAACAGTACGTTGCCAACGAGACGCACAGCTTCAATCCGCGCACCGTCAACGAAGCACGGTTCGGCTACACCCGGCGCGCCCTCAGCCGCAGCGGCGCTCTGCTGCTGGGAACGGCTTCAGCGACACTTGGTATTCCCGGCATTCCGGCCAACGCCGAGTTCAACAACGCTCTTCCCGTATTTGCCATTGCGGGAATCACACAGCTTGGAGCGTCATCCAGTGCCTTCTCGAACTTCTCGACGAACGTGACGCAGGTCTTCGATATGATGACCCGCGTGCAGGGCAGGCATGCCTTGAAGGCAGGCATCGATCTGCGCTGGGAGCACCTCGACGCCGTGCAGCCGCCGAACCCAACCGGCAACTTCGGCTTTTCAACGCTGTTCACCAATCAGGGCGGCGTCACCAGCTCCGGCAACTCGCTCGCAAGCTTTCTGCTTGGCCAGGTCAACACCTTCTCGATCGATCTGCAAAGCAGCACGATACGCCCTCGCGCACACATCGCCGAGTTCTTTCTTCAGGATGACTGGAAGGCAACACCGCGGCTCACCGTGAACGCAGGCCTGCGCTGGACGCTGAACTTTCCCTCGACCGAAACCCATAACCAGGGGGCCGTCTTCAACCTCGCCACACAGCAGTATCAGTATCTCGGCCAGAATGGCTTTTCACGCTCGGCGCGCGAGCTTCACTACGGCAATTTCGGCCCGCGACTCGGCTTCAGCTACATGGTCACGCCGAAGACCGTCGTGCGCTCAAGCTACGGCATCATCTTCATCGAACAGACCGGCATCACAACGCCCTTCACCGCACCGCAGTTTCCCTTTCTCCAGACGGTGCAGCAGTCCTCGCTCGACAGCATCCATCCTGCGTTCGTGCTGTCGAAAGGCCCGTCAGTCGCGCCGATTCCTTTGACTGCCGATGCCGGACTCGGCCAGGGCGTCTTCACCGTCGACCGCAAGCTCGGCTCAGGCTACGTGCAACAGTGGAACCTCACCTTCCAGCGTGAGCTGGCGCGAGACCTCGCCATCGAGCTGGCATACACCGGGTCCGTCATTACGCGCGTCGGCATCCCCGACACAAACCTGAATCAACTCACGGTAGCACAGCTTGCGCAAGGCGCAGCGCTCACGGCGACAACAACCAATCCGTACTATGGACAGATCCCCGCATCTTCGTCGATTGGAGGAAAGACCATCTCCGTCGCGCAGTTGCAGAAGCCTTATCCACGCTTTCTTACCGTGTCGTCCTTCCGAAAAAACACCGGGAGAACGAACTACAACGCTGCGGAGATCAAGCTCGAAAAGCGTACCAGCTACGGTCTTACGGCCCTGCTCAGCTACACGCACTCAAAGCTCATGGACGATGCCTCCTCGGTCTTCGATTCGTCAGTGCTCACCGGGCCTGTGGCAAACTTCCCCGTCGCCGACAGCTTCAACCCATCGCTTGAGCGTGATGTATCGCTCGGAGACATGTCGAATATCACGGCCGGCTCCGTCGTCTACATGCTTCCCATGGGCAAAGGACACCGCATCGCGCAATCAGGCATTCTCGCCTGCCTTCTCGGCGGATGGACTGCCAACGGCATTCTGACGTTGCAGAGTGGAATGCCCTTCGCTGTCGCGCAGGCAACAAACTTCAACGCCTTCGCAGGCTTCGGAACGCAGCGGCCAACGATCAACGGCAACGCAAACCTTCCTGCAAGTCAAAGAACGGTAGCGCACTTCATCAACACCAGCGCGTTCTCAATTACGCCGCAGTTCAAGCTAGGCAACGCCTCGCGCGATCCTGCGCGCGGACCTGCCTACCGCGATCTCGATTTGGGTCTGGCGAAGAATACGCACTTTACCGAGCGGCTGATGCTCGAGCTTCGCGGCGAAGTCTTCAACGTGACAAACACACCTGCCTTCGCTCAACCCAATGCAACGGTAGGCGCGACGAATTTCGGCTCCATCACAGCCACAACCGCAGACCCGCGCGTGGCTCAGGTAGCAGCGAAGCTGCATTTCTAAAGATGTTTTCTGATTGCTGTGCATAGAAAAGACGTCGTCATTCTGAGCCGCGGCGAAGAATCCCTGTATTTTGCTTGTGACTGCCGACACTTTGACTACGCGAGCATTACACCAAACCGCCAGAGATACAGCTTACTTCGTGTGAAAGATCTTATGGTTGATATCGGGCCAAAACTCTTTGAAGGTAAAGTTGGCTGAATCGATGATGACACTCGTGAGCCACTTCTGGCCCACTTTGGTCCAGGTCCGATACTCCTCCGGATAGTAGACCGTAGAAAGTCCCGAGGCCGCGCCCGCACCGACGATCTCCGAGGCGTTGAACCTCCGATTGCCATCATCGTTGCGCGTGATCAGCACTCTGCTCGCGGCATAGAGAGCGCGCTTCTTGAAACCGCCATGACCGAGCGTGTAAAAGCGGTTGTCCTGGTGAAACACCACCGGCCACAATCCCGCCACCATAAAGTTCTCATCGGCAGTGTCCAGCAGCGTGTGATAGTAGTAGCGCCCGTATCCTGCAACTCCCTGGTGAAACTCAGGGTATGAGTCCGAGGCCATATTGATGCCCGACTGAATCGCCGCAATCACGAACGACGAGTAGTCGAAGCTGTTCTTTGCGGCCATGACGAACTTCTCTTTCGGAGTCTGCGGAGCCAACTTCGTGTCCGCGGTCACCGCGCTGAAGTTCGGCATGATGCCGAGAATCCGCTTGGTCTGCTTTGGAGGATCTGCTGGCTGTGCAGCGGCTGGCGTTGCAGATTGCGGTGCGGACGAAGACTGCGATCCGGAAGAAGACGATTGTTGCTGTTGCAGCACAAAATCCGGCGAGTCCGGCAGCGCGGTGGCCGATGCCTCCGCAACCATCTGCTGCGCACCCAGCGACGCTGTCAGGCCCAGCACAAGACACAGGGCAGTTGCGCACAAACCCGCTGCGCTCGAAGTTCGCTGTACATGAGAAGGCATCGATAGATAAGACGCGCTTCCCTCCAGATAGACTCGGTTTCGCGAAAGAATTAATACCGCACTTCGGGAATGGTTAGCCAAGCAGCCCCATCTTCCTCGCGGTCGCAACCAGGGTTTCAAGCGCACGGTCAATCTGTTCGCGGGTATGTTCGCTCGTCATGATGGTCCGAATACGTGCCTTCCCCTCAGGAACCGTAGGGAACGCAATGCCCGTAGCCATCACTCCGGCATCGAAGAGCGCGCGGGAGAACTCCATCGTCTTGCGCCCGTCTCCAATGATGATCGGCGTAATCGGCGTCTCACTCGCGGGTGTTGTTCTTCCGCCAACATCGAACCCTGCACCGGTTAGCTGTTCCTTGAAGTAGCGTGTATTCGACCACAGCCGTTCGATGCGCTCCGGCTCGCTCTCCAGCAAGTCGAAGGCGGCAATGCACGTCGCAGCCACCGACGGAGGATGCGACGTAGAGAACAGAAACGGCCGCGCACGATGGTAGAGGTAGTCGATCAGATCGCGGCTCCCGCACACATACCCGCCCAAAGCGCCGATGGCCTTCGACAGCGTTCCCACCTGCACATCCACCCGCTGCGTGCAGTGGAAGTGATCCACCGAGCCGCGTCCGTTACGCCCCAGAACACCCGAAGCGTGCGCATCGTCGACCATCATGATCGCACCGTACTTGTCGGCGACATCGCACAGCTTGTCGACCGGACCGATATCTCCATCCATCGAAAAGACGCCGTCAGTGATGACCAGTTTTCGCCCCGGCTCGTTCTGTATCTCCTTCAACAGCTCTTCGCAGTGCGCAACATCCTTGTGGCGAAAGACCTTGATCTTCGCTCGCGAGAGACGCGCGCCGTCGATGATGCTGGCGTGATTCAGCTCGTCGGAGAGGATAAAGTCTTCCTTGCCCAGAATGCTCGACACCGTTCCTGCATTCGCCGTAAAGCCCGACTGGAAGACGACGCAGGCCTCTACGCCTTTGAAGGCGGCGATCTTCTCCTCCAGTTCCATGTGAATACGCATGGTGCCTGCGATCGTACGCACCGCTCCCGATCCCACGCCATATCTCTCAGTCGCTACAATCGCCGCCTCACGCAGCTTTGGGTGGTCGCACAGGCCAAGGTAGTTGTTCGACGCAAGGTTGATGACCTTTTTCCCGTCGTAGGTGCAGACAGGGCCTTGCTCGTCTTCCAGAATCCGCAGCTTAAAATAAGTGCCGCGATTCTTCAGATCGTTCAATTGCTCTGTCAGATGAGCAAGTTGCGGGCGTTTCGGAGCGGCTGTGGTCATCCATCCATCCTAAACCTGACGCGCAGATAGGCAGTAATGGGCCTTCCGCAGGCATCTAAACTACACGAAGCAAAGAGAGCCCGACAGTAGGCAAAGCTGACTGTCGAGCTCTTCGGTTACAAACAAAACAGAACTCTGGAACGAAATGAGGCCCGAAAATACCATGAAAACCTCCCCGATTTTGAAGCCGGCGGCCGCACTGGCGCTGGCGTTGGCAATCTTTGTTGGCTGCAAGTCAAAGCAGGACCAGGCCATTGAAGATGCGAAGAAGCAGGCTGCGGCCACAGGACAGGCGCAGCAGGTCATCTCCGTCGACAAGAGCGGCAACACCGTCACCACCACCGTCCAGCCTCCCATCCCCGGACAGAACGGACAGGCTGTAACGACGACAGTAGTGCCTGCATCCGGCACCCCGGCCAACACTCCGGCAGTCGCCGGCGGCCAGGCGCTTCCACCAGCCTCGTCGCAGGCGACGGTGATGGTCAACGGACAGCCTGAGGTGCCATCCGCAACGCCGGTGCCCGGTGGCAATCCTGTCATCGTACCGGCAGACGTAAAGATCCCCGCTGGCACAACGCTGGCAATCCGCATCAACCAGCACCTCAGCGTCAAGACCACTCAGTCGGGTGAGCGCTTCGACGGCGAGATCGCCGAACCGGTCGCCGGCGACAACGGCCGCGTGATCGTCCCAAGGGGGACCCCCGTCGGGGGCGTCGTCGTCGTGTCGCACAAGCGCGGACACTTCAAGGGAGCGTCGATCCTGCAACTGCGGCTAACCTCCATGACGCTCAACGGCACGCGTTACCCGCTTGCGACGAGCAGCATGACGCGCACAAAGAAAGGCAAGGGCAAGCGCTCGGCAGCCTTCATCGGCGGCGGTAGCGGACTCGGCATGTTGATCGGCGGTCTTGCAACCGGCGGCACCGGCCTGCTCATCGGCGGCCTTGCTGGCGCGGGTGCAGGCACCGCTGCTGCTGGCCTGACAGGCAACGGCGACATCGACATCCCGTCGGAATCGATCGTGCGCTTCCGGCTGGCCGATACCCTGCAAGTGCAACCCTCCTGAACCGCGCACCTGACGCAAAAAAGCTCCGGCTCAAAACCGGAGCTTTTCGCGGTTCCATAATCTTATTGCTGTTCCCGAAACTGAGGAGTTGAACCAGTACAGAGACGATAGAGCAGGACTAAACGATGCACCAGGAAATGAAGGAATACGCAAAACTAAGGGAGGCAGCAGTACTGAGGAAACAGGCAGACGAACCAAGGGCCAAAGGCCCGACCACATACCAGCCTGGGCCGAAGACCCGGGAAAAACGCCCCCAACCACCAAAGCGCTGAAGGCGCGACACAAACTATGCCGTGAAGCTCGATCCGCAACCGCAGCTCTTGGTCGAGTTCGGATTGATGAAGTTGAACCCCTGCCGCATCAGTGTCTCTTCAAAGTCCAGCACCATCCCTGCGAGGTAGAGAAAGCTCTTCGGATCGACAAAAACCCGCACAGGCTTGCCGCCTGTGGGATCGCCGGGCGTCTCTACACCTTCGCCAAAGACAAACACGCGGTCCCGCTCACGCGGCTGCGAATCGAACCGAATGGAGTAGCTCAGGCCGGAGCACCCTCCACCCATCACTCCCAGGCGCAGCCCTCCCTGCTCAGGCGAGACACCCTCCTTCGCCATGGCGATGCGGATGCGCTTCAAAGCGTTCTTCGTGATCTCGACCGCTGCCTTGGCGCGCGGCGCCTGCCCCTCAGCCGAAAGCAGCGTCATTCCCGCAAACACATCCTTCGGCTGCTCAGGGACGGCGCTCGCGCCCTGCGGAGTAGTTGGCTGTATGGAAACCATCGACATCGAAAAAAACCTCGAAGTAAAAACGCCCCGTTTCGCATACATGTACGAAGCCGGGGCGCTGAATGTTGTGCGCCTGAGGGCGCTGAGATTAGTGGGCCGCTACGGCAGCCGTCTCGGTCTCGGCAACGCTGTTCTTCTTCTTCCAGTCGCCGATCGCCGCGCGGATAGCGTCCTCCGCCAGTACCGAGCAGTGAATCTTGACCGGCGGCAGAGCAAGCTCCTTGACGATGTCGGTGTTCGAGATCGCCAGGGCCTCAGCCACGGTCTTTCCCTTCACCCACTCTGTCGCGAGCGAGCTGGATGCAATCGCCGAGCCGCAACCGAAGGTCTTGAACTTCGCATCTTCGATCACCTGGGTCTCGGGGTTCACCTTGATCTGGAGACGCATCACGTCGCCGCACTCAGGCGCGCCTACCAGCCCGGTTCCAACCTCAGTCGCGCTCTTGTCCAGAGTGCCGACGTTCCGGGGATTGTTGTAGTGGTCTACGACCTTGTCGCTATATGCCATGATGGGTTCCTCGCTTCTTTAGATGATAACTCGGACTGTTTTGGTGCGCCATAGGGCACGAAATTTTGACCGTACCTAAACCTGTCCGAATGTGGCATAACTCCAATAGCAGGAGTAGTCTGCTGCACATGCCGAAACCATCCCCGGGGAGCGCCCCTGAGCCTCCAGCGAAGGCTCCATCCGCATGTAAGGCCCCCGATGTGTACATCGCCGATCCCGAACCGGCCAATAAAGCCATTCCGTCCGTGGATACAAGCACTGCGGCCTTCGTCGGCCCGGCCCTGAACGGCCCAGCAGGGGCAGCCTCGCCTCTCCTTACCAGCTTCTCCGGCTTCCAGTCCGTCTACGGAGATGTCTCCGACATTGCCTTCTCCAACCCGCCACGCGGTACGGTAAAAAACTACCTGGCCCTGAGCGCTAAAGCGTTCTTTGACAATGGAGGCCAGAGGCTCTACGTCTCGCGGGTCACCTCGCCGAACGGAAAGAACGCCGCACCTCCAACCGGAGCCGACTACGTAAGAGCGCTCTCCGCACTCAGCGGCCTGCGCGACGTGGCAGTCGTCGCAGCTCCCGGAGGAACCATCGCTGCAATCGCAGGCGTCTCGTCCGTAGCCCCCATTCATGCGGCGTTACTGGATCACGTCAACCAACCGGCAGCGTATCGCTTCGCTGTGCTCGACCCCCCGCCCGGCTGCTCCTCGAGCGACGTCGAAGATCTCCGTGCCAGCATCGACTCCATCAACGCAGCCCTCTACTACCCCTGGATCACAATCGCTGACCCGCGCACGGGAGCGAAAAAGCTGTCACAGATTACCGTGCCGCCCTCGGGATTTCTCTGCGGTATCTACGCCCGCACCGACAGCCAGCAGGGAGTCTTCAAGGCCCCGGCGAACCAGGCTCTGACAGACGCCATCGCTCTCGAACGCATGATAGCCAACCTGGAGTCGGACGCGCTGAATACCCTGGGCATCAACTGCCTCCGCTCCTTCCCCGGACGCGGAAACCTCGTGTGGGGCGCACGAACCATCTCCTCCGACCCCGAGTGGAAGTACGTCAACGTCAGGCGCTACTTCCTCTATCTCGAGCACTCCATCGACCAGGGAACGCAATGGGCCGTCTTCGAGCCAAATAATGAGCAACTATGGACAGCGGTTCGCCTGAGCATCAGCAACTTCCTCTACAGCGAATGGAAGAGTGGCGCACTGATGGGCGCGAAATCCGAACAGGCATTCTTCGTAAAATGCGACCGCACCACCATGACGCAGAACGACCTCGACAACGGGCAGTTGATCTGCGAGATTGGCGTAGCTCCTCTAAGACCGGCTGAGTTCATCATCTTCCGCATCGGGCAAAGACCGCCGACGCAAAGTGATTAGTGCATTTCCCTTAGGTGTAGTTCTTGCCTTCAGGGCCGAAGGCCTGCCAACATACCAGCCTGGGCCGAAGATCAACCAAAGCGCTGAAGGCGCGACACATACCTTCTCGGACAGGAACTACACCTCAACGGAAAACTCTTTATTGTGCGGGTTCACCATAAGTGTTGCTATCAGCGCCATACGTCGGGAACGGAAGGGGCTCGTTGCTGGTCGGCATATTGCGTAGAGTCGCCAGATCGGCCTGCAATGTCTTCCAGGTTGCGGAGTTCTTCTTCGTGGCAAACGGCAAACTCATATCTGAGTAATACGCCAGAATGTCCTCCTTAATTCCCGGAGGAATGGGCTGTGCAGGCTTGGCAACCAGCCGATGCAGCAGGTTGCAATACGTGCTGTCCGTCAGAGGATATCCACTGGGATGCACGGGAAGCCCCGTATCAAGATCGCGGTTCTGCAGCGGATGTCGGGGATCGTAAGAATCCCTCACAACAACCTGAGATGAACCCGGCCTTGGAGTCAACGGATCGGTAGGCGGAGGCTCCGAGTGAGTATCTTTAGCTGCGGCCTGCGAAGCTCCTGGGCCGACCGCAGGCGGCGGTGTGAAGCGGTGAAGAGTGAAATTCAACAGATCGGTGGAACGCAGAACTGACCGCGTGTATTCCAGATCGGTGTCCACGTTAGGGCCTTTGACAGCAACAAACTTCAGCGGACCAACCTTGGGCAGAATGTAGATCAATCCGGCAAGCGAATAGGTTCCGATACCCGCCTTTTTCCGATACGCATCCCAGTTATTTTCATGAGCGACGACGGCAAGCTCCGATGTCAGGCGCTGAAGCTCGGGCGAATCGACAATTGGCGGCTCCTTGTGCCGGTGAAGCAGCGTTACGGCGTAAGCGACCCGCGGAATAAAATTCCGCACCGCGAACCGATAGCCTTTGACGTTGATACGTTTTCCTCTGCCTGCCGAAAAATCCTCAGCCAGCCCATACGTCTGATAGAACGCCAGTTCCAGTTGCCACCGCGGAACTTCGAGACCGGCGTGCCTCAAATAGTGCACCGGAGCAAACCGCGCATGAGCAATCTCGTTGATGTCATACGCAAACTCTGTCCTGACGTGCTGCGACTCGCCCTGCGCATAGCTAACGGACCTTCCATAGCGCGCGCCCAGCTTTGGGAACTCGATCGGAACCGCCAGATTCGTCGCCTCGGAGTGGCCGATGTTGTCTCCGATAAAGTGCGACAGCGCCCCCACTGCGAATGCCAGCTCATCCGCATTGCCGGCATTCCGAAACAAATTGACGACGAAATCACCCGAACGAACATAGTGCGTAAGGTTCGAGAAGAACGCATCCCCGAAGGGATAGTAGCCGATGTCCTGGATGACGCAGCCGCCATAGGCGTAGGCGCGGGCGTGCTCAATCTGTGCGGGAGTCAACGCCGGGTAACGGCTCTTGAGCAGAGGGACGATCGAAGCGTCCCACGTCAGGTCGATAAGCTGCTCGTGCGTCAGCAGCGAGTAGCCGCCTGCGGTAGGAGCTGCAAACAAGCAGAGGAAAAGAAGTGCCGTGAAGAGCCTGGAGAACTTTTGCATTCGTCTCTGCCGCAAGAGTATCTCAGAACCGCGGCACCTGGTTGACGCGTTATTTCAACGCCAGGTTGCCATCTTCCAGAGCAAGAAGACAAACAATCCTATGAGAGGGACCCAAATGCTTTTGTTCTTATAGCGATTCCAGCTTGGCGGGTGCTTGCGAAGATCTTTAGCAATCTGATCAAAAAACGATGGGCGGACAGCGCGACTGCGTTTGTCCGCCCATGAGCTTTTGCGCGACATTTTAGTGGGCGGCCCACTCGATCTTCGTCAGGTCGATGCCTTCCTTGACCATCTCGTACAGCGGGGAAAGCTCACGGAGCTTCTTCACCACGTCGATGATCTTGTCGGAGACATAATCGACCTCAGCCTTGGTGTTGAACCGGCCAAGACCGAAGCGGATCGACGAGTGCGCGACGTCGTCGCCCAGGCCCAGCGCCTTGAGCACGTAACTGGGCTCGAGCGTGGCCGAGGTGCAGGCCGAGCCTGACGAGACGGCAATGTCGTTGATGCCCATCAGCAGGCTCTCGCCCTCGACGTAGACGAAGCTCATATTCAGATTACCCGGCAGGTGATGCTCCATGTTGCCGTTGACGTGAACGTAGTCGAGCGCCGCCTCCAGCTTGGCCTTCAGGTAGTCGCGAAGCTCCGTCTCGCGCTTGCCCTCAGCTTCCATCTCATTCATCGCGATCTCGCAGGCCGCACCCAGACCAACGATGCCGGGAACGTTCAGCGTGCCTGAACGCATACCGCGCTCATGCCCGCCGCCATTAATCTGCTCAGAGATCTGCACGCGCGGATTGCGGCGGCGAACATACAGCGCACCAACCCCCTTCGGCCCGTAGATCTTGTGACCAGAAAGCGAGAGCACATCGATGTTGTCCTTCTGCACATCGACGGGAATCTTGCCTACAGCCTGAACGCCGTCAGTGTGAAAGAGGATGCCCTTCTCGTGGCAGAGAGCGCCGATCTCGCGGATAGGCTGCACGACGCCGATCTCATTGTTCGCATACATGATCGAGACGAGGATGGTCTTGTCGTCCATAGCGCGCTTCAAGTCTTCGATATCGATCAGGCCGTCGGCGCCGACTGGAAGATAAGTGACACGGTAGCCCTGCTTCTCGAGTTTCTTGCAGGTGTCGAGCACGGCCTTGTGCTCCGTGACCTGGGTGATGATGTGGTTGCCTCGCTCGCGGTACATCTCCGCGATGCCCTTCAGCGCGAGATTGTTTGACTCGGTCGCACCCGAGGTGAAGATGATCTCCTTGGCGGTCGCGCCGATCAGTTTCGCCACCTGCTCGCGCCCTTTTTCGGTCGCCTTTTCAGCCTCCCAGCCGAAGCTGTGATTGCGGCTGGCAGCGTTGCCGAAGATACCCGTCAGGTACGGCATCATCGCCTCGAGCACGCGCGGATCCAGCGGCGTCGTCGCATGGTTGTCCATGTAAATAGGCAGGTGCACGCCCTCGGGGAGCTTTGTGGCCGATTCGGTAACGATCATTCCATTTCCATTGCTGCTCATACTGTTGTTCTCCAAAACTTCAATAAAAATCTCGCGCCGGAGAAGCCGCCGGCTGGCTGTATCGCTCGTTAGAGAGCGATGGTGACCAGGCCGCCGCCCACCGTCGTGCCGCGCGATGGCGCGCTTTCAGTGGACTCGACCAGGTCGGAAATATGAATCCCGCTCAGCAGTTCTTTAATGCTGTCGTTTACCTTGCGTAACGGTTCTTTGATGGTGCAGGTGCTCGTCAGGTCGCACGCGCCGTGAATCGTAATGCAACTGGTGATGAACAGCGGACCGTCGATGGCGCGGATCACCTCGAAGGCCGAGATATCTTTGGCCGGTCTGGCGAGGGCATAACCGCCGTTCGTTCCCGCATGGGAGACCAGAATGCCCGCCTTGGCCAGCGTCTGAAGGATCTTGGCCAGCAACTGCTGCGGAATGTGATATGCCTCTGCGATGTCCTTGGCGCTCTGCGCAGAGTCACCCGCCTGCTCGCCCAGGTACTTCAGGGCCATCAGTCCATAATCGGCTTTTTTGGTCAGCCTCAGCATCTGATTCGTGAACTCCGCCCTGCGAAATTACGCTGCGGGGCTTAACGGACAATTTCAGTCCTTATTCAGTGTAAGTCCGCTTTGGCAGTGCTGCAAGCAGATACCGGCCCGGGTATTGGGGTCAATTTGGGGTTTATTAAGGGCACGGCTTCAGCCGTGCCGCAAAGTCTGCGAAAATATCCGGGCTTTCGCCCCTGAGTTCAATTTTCGAACTGACCCGTCACCCGGCCTGTCCCAGCGCAATTCGCACCCCGGCAGATTGCCCTCCGGCGGGGTTGACAAGCAGCATGGGTGCGGGCAGAATCCATACCAATCCAACCTGTCTCCCCATCCATGACCGCCCACTGCAAACACCCCATTGTTAAGATCGTCTCCCGCGACGAGGACGCTGAATTTGTCGAATGCCAGACCTGCGGCGAGATCTTCGATTCGGCAGAGTTCTTAGACATCGCCATCGAAGAAGCCGTGGACGAAGAGAACGAGGACCGCAAATAGACAGCTTTCATTCTTTGAAACCCTGAGCGGAGTCGAAGGACCTGCGATTTTTGCAGGATGCTCAGGATGAACGGCCACAGATTCTCCGGCACCTTGGGAAGCTGCCCTAAACCGTCGCTGGCGTGTTGATTCTGCGCAGCACAATCCACGCATACTGTGCCGCTGAGATCGGCGCCAGTACTGCGACCAGACGCAGCAAACCATTCGAGAGCACTCCCACGCGGGCGGCGGCCGACAGTCCTGCCGAGGCGAGCACCCTCTCCGACATCACCGTCACGACCGCAAGTATCTGCACCAGGGTATTCAGTTTTCCCAGCCAGCTTGGACGAAAATCCCGCAATGTACCCGTCGTGAAAAGCAGGGTCGAGATCAGAAGAATCCCCAGGTCACGGCTGAAGACCAGCACCGTCACATAGCGCGGAATCAGCGACACATGCGTCAGCACCAGAAACAGAGTGCTCAGCAGCAGCTTGTCGGCGATCGGGTCGAGATACTGCCCCAGCGTCGTCCTCTGGCTCAGCCAGCGCGCCAGCAGGCCGTCCAGGGCATCGGTCACTCCCGCCAGCAGAAACAGGGCAAACGCCATTCGGAAGTCGTTGTAGAGGATCTCGATGACGATGAACGGCACGATGAACAGCCTTAGCAGCGTCAACAGGTTCGGTGTGGCTCGAATTTGGCTGAGGAATGACACTCTTGATGGCGTTGTTCTGGGGTCTGTCTATCGTAACCGAGAACGTCCAGCCCGGAGAACAACTTGGCCTCCGGCAACCGGAACCTGCCCGGTCTTCGGTTGCGACCGGCCGCCGGTTCCGGTTACACTAATGAGACGCACTACAGGCGCGTAGCTCAGTTGGTTAGAGCGCTACCTTGACACGGTAGAGGTCAGCGGTTCGAATCCGCTCGTGCCTACCACTTCCGAAGCCGGGCATAGTTTCCATAGCCCGCCAAAGTTCCAGTCCAAACACCGGACGGAACCTATACGGAAGCTCTGCGACAAAAGATTGGAGTAAGTCATGGCTCAGAAATGTGATCTTTGCGGCAAGGGACCGCAGTTCGGCAACAACATCTCCCACGCCCACAACACCACCCGGCGTCGCTGGAACGTGAACCTGCAGTCGGTCAAGGCCGTCGTCGACGGAGCTTCGAAGCGCGTTCGCGCCTGCACAAGCTGCATCAAGTCCGGCAAGATCGTCAAAGGCTAAGCCGCACCCTCAGAAACAAGATCGCCCCAGCCGCATCGTTCGCGGGCTGGGGCTTTTCCTGTTTTTCTACACAACTTACTGCTTCTTGAACGCCAGCGACGCGCTGTTGATGCAGTAGCGCATCCCTGTGGGCTTCGGCCCATCCGGAAAGACATGCCCCAGGTGGGCTCCGCAGTTCGCACAGGTCACTTCGATCCGGCGCATCCCATGCGCGTTGTCCTCGTGCGCCTCGATCGCGTCCGCCGAAACCGGAAGCCAGAAGCTCGGCCATCCGCTGCCTGAATCGAACTTCTTGTCCGAAGTGAACAGCGGCGCATTGCAGGCCCCACAGTTGTAGGTTCCCGTCTCGTGATTGTTCAGCAGGGAGCCGGTAAAGGCACGCTCGGTTCCCTTCTCGCGCATCACATGGAACTGTTCCGGCGTCAGCAGTTCGCGCCACTCCGCCTCGGTCTTGTGGGCCTTCTCGACCTTGCCGGTTGTTTTTAGACTCTCAGACATCTCGTCCTCCCTCATCTCGATCTGTACCTGATTAGATGGAGATTTTTCACAAGCGCATACAGCCTGCCTCAGGCAACGTCGCGCGCGATGACCTCGATCTCGACCAGCGCGTCTTTGGGGAGTCCCGCAACGGCTACCGTCGAGCGCGCAGGCGGAACGATGCCCTCGGGAGCAAAATACTTCTCGTAAACGGCATTCATTGCGGCAAAATCGCCCATGTTCTTCAGGAAGACCGTCGTCTTGACCACATGTTCAAGGTCCAGGCCTGCTTTCGCGAGCACGGCCTTGATGTTCTCGCACACGCGCACTGTCTGCTCGGCGACGCCGCCCGCGACGAGCTGGCCGGTTGCCGGGTCGAGCGCGACCTGCCCTGAGGCATACAGCGTGTCTCCCACGCGCACAGCCTGCGAGTAGGGTCCAATGGCCGCAGGGGCCTCTTTGGTGGAGATTGCAGTCTTCTTTTCGCTCATGGGTGCAAGTCTACCCTTCCTAAGGCGACCCGCACAAAGAGCGACCCGCACAAACTCAGCCATCCGCAAACATTTGCGGCAACCCGCGACCTCAAAACCGCCTCTCAGTCAAAACCGAGGAAATTTCTCATCGGGTAACACACAGGCCTCCAGTCCGGACGTATGATTCCGGCCAGTACGATTCCATGCAAGAGGAGACAACGTAATGGGAATTCTTGACACAATTACTCAATTGGCGGGACAAGCGGGCAGCGCGGCCCAGGGCGACCAGGCCAAAGTTGCCGGCGGCTTCATCGAGGCGCTGACGGCGCATCCAGAGGGCATTCAGGGCGTCCTCGAAAGTCTGAAGACCAACGGCATGGGCGACCACATCGGAAGCTGGCTCTCCGGACAGGCCCAGACAGCCACCGCCGACCAGGTACAGCAGGGACTCGGCCCCACCGGCCTGATCGAAAAGACCGCCGAGCACGCCGGCGTCTCCCCGGCCGTCGTCTCCGCGGCGCTGGCCACCATCCTGCCCATGGTCGTGCAGCACTTTGGAGCCAACAACGCCAGTGCCCAGCCGGGCGAGCAGGGCGGCGGAATGGCCGGCCTCGCGCAGTCCGTTCTGGGCAAACTCCTCTCGTAACTGCTTCAAACCGACAGCAACAATACCAACCCATGGCCGGCATGGACCGGCAATGAATGAAGGAGAAGAAGTATGGCCGATCTGGAACAGTTGAAGCAGAAGTATGCCGGCGTCATCTCTACCATTGAGAGCTTCGGCGAATACGGCGCGAATGTCGAAGCCGTCGAACTTGATGGCGAGCAACTCCACCTGAAGGCGACCGTTCCCTCACAGGTCGTCGCCAACCGCGTATGGGATGCCATCAAGCAGGCAGACCCCACCTTTGCCGACCTCAAGCACGAGATCGTCACCTCAGGCGGCGCGGACCAGCCCTACACCGTCAAGTCCGGAGACAACCTGTCGAAGATCAGCAAGCTCTTCTACGGCAATTCGAACAAGTACAACGAAATCGCATCCGCCAACGGAATCGACAACCCCGACCTCATCAAAGTCGGCCAGCAGCTCAACGTTCCACCTCTTGGCTAACAACTACAAAACACACAAGGGCCGCGTCGAACATCTCCGTTCACGCGGCCTTGCTGTTTTCCGAAGCAGCAATTTGGCCAACTACTTGCATCTCATACTGTTGCAGACGGTAAACGGCCCTCCAGCCGACCGCTTCCGGGAAGTTTTGGGCGTATTGTTCTGACAATTTTTCCCGGTTGGCTGGAAGATCGCAAAACGCTCCGGTGGCATACAGGTCTGCGCCACAGCCGGAGCAGAACCAGTACTTGGGAGATGGAATGAAGACAAAATGGCTGCTTGGAGGTCTTCTCGCCGCTGCCACCTTTGGGGCTCCGGCATTTGGACAGATATCCGTTTACATCGGCACGCCGCCACCGCCGATCCGGTATGAGACCCCGCCGCCGATGCCTGAGGTGGGCTACGTATGGATGCCGGGTTACTGGGCCCCTTATGGCGGACGCTACGTCTGGGCGCCGGGACGCTGGTCGCGTCCACCGTACTACGGTGCGGCCTGGCGACAGGGTGGATGGGACCATGACGGCCGCGGCTGGCGCTATCGCGAAGGCTACTGGGACCGGCGAGGCGACTACGACGGCCCTCGCGGGCACGCCTATGGACACTACAAGTACAAGGACAAGGGCCGCGGCCATGGTCACGGTCACGACCGCGACGACTAGGACCGTTTCACAATTAAGGCATCGTCATTCTGAGCGTATAGAGGTATCGTCATTCTGAGCCGAAGGCGAAGAATCCCTGTATTTCGTCTTGGTTCCTCGATCTCTAACTAAATGACGACCAAATCCCCGTCAACGCTTCGACAAGGAGGTCCGGCACATCGCCGGGCCTCTTTCTGCCTCTGCTGAAAACTACTGCGCCTCCGCAGGAACGTGCTCCAGCGGTCCGCTGAAGTAGCTCTGCCGCGCACCGATACGCGCATCCGGATAATCCGGCACGCGGACGCGGATGCTGTGCAGTCCCGAAGCAGGCTCACCGTTGGCCGCAGCCTGCGGCGTGAAGCTCAAAAGATAGTAGTTGTGAATGCGATTGCCGAGCTGATGCAGGCCATTGTCGAAGCCCTTCTGCGTGGTGAAGTTCACATACTCGCCGCCTGAGAGCTCGGCCAGAGCACGCGGCGCATTCTTCTTCGCCGCATTCACCGCCATCACCATCAGGCCAATAGGCCCTGAGCCTCCGCCATAACGCAGATCGCTGCGTATCTCCGTCTTCCCGGAGAAAACGAGACCGAATCCACAACCGTATTCGAGCGGCCCAGCGCGGCAATCACATCCGCCGGCTTCTTGTGGCTGCCATGGTCGCGCGTCTCGCTGATCAGCAGAATGGCGTGGCGATTGCGGTCCTTGCGTTCATCGAGAAGCGCGTTGGCCCACGCCACGGCGTCGAGCGTCGCCGCCTCGGAGTCGTCACAAGGCTCAAGATGGCCAAGCGCCGCGCTCGTCGCTTCAGGCTCAGAGGAGAAGTCGCCCAGCAGCGTAGCCTCCTTGCCATAGCTCGCCACCGCGATCTCGCGGGGAGCTCCTCCCACAATCGCATCGACCATCGTCCCCAGCCCGGTGAGCTTCGAGTACTCCGCCACTGCCGCGCGGCTGCACTGCACCAGCACCACCATCGTCAGGCCAAGCGCGTCCGTGTCTTCATCCAGGTGAATCGTCTGCGGAACGCCGTTATCTTCCACAACAAACTGCGAAGCCTTCAGCGCATAGATCGCTTCGCCCTTCTTCGTTCTCACCGACGCAGGCACAAGAACGACGTTGGCCTGCGAGCGCAGCGTGTACGGCTGCCCGTTCTGCTGTACCGCAGGCTCCTGCGCCACGCCTGTTAGAGCCGCGGCAGAAAAAAGCATCACGAATACACGAGCAAGAGCCTGCATAGCCGCAGTATGCCACGCCGCCGCCATCGGCTGCGTTATCCTCCGTTCAGGGCATCAAACCCCGTTCGCACTACGTTTCGAGACACGATTGATGAAAACAGCCGCCGAAGAATCTCTCCCCCTGCAAAAACTGCACTATCCCAGCGCCCGCACCGTCGATCAGGTTGACGACTACTTCGGCACAAAAGTAAGCGACCCCTATCGCTGGATGGAGGACGTCGACTCCCCCGAGGTTGCCACATGGATCGAGGAAGAGAACAAGCTCACCCGCAGTGTGCTCGACGCCGTGCCCCAGCGTGCCGCAATGCACGCACGCCTGATGGATCTGATCGACTTCGAGCGCTACACCGCGCCGAAGCGCCGTGGCACACGCTACTTCTACTCGCATAACACCGGCCTTCAGAACCAGAACATCGTCTACTGGACCGAAGGCCTCGACGGCGAGCCTACCGTTCTGCTCGACCCAAACACGATGTCTGCCGACGGCACGGTCGCGCTCGGCGGTCTCAGCATCTCTGATGACGGAGCGTTTGCTGCTTATGCCATCGCCGACGCAGGCTCCGACTGGATGAAGTGGTACGTGCGCGATGTCGCCACCGGGCGCGATCTTCCCGACGCCGTCGCGTGGTCGAAGTTCAGCTCAGCCTCATGGCTCAAGGACGGCTCGGGTTTCTTCTACCAGGGCTACGATGCCCCCAAAGCTGAAGCGCTGAAGGCGGCAAACTACTTTCACAAGATCTTCTTTCACAAGCTGGGCACACCGCAGAGCGAAGATCGCCTCGTCTTCGATCGTCCCGACGACAAGGAGCTGAACCTCGGCGCAGCCGTCAGCGACGATGGCCGTTACCTGATGATCTATCAGTCGAAGGGCTCAAGCCCGAAGAACGAGCTCGCCGTCATGGATCTCGCGCACCCCGATGCGCCCATCGTCTCCATCTCAAACGTAGCCGATGCCATCTACTCGCCCATCGACAACGACGGCACACACTTCTGGATCCACACCACGCTCGACGCTCCCAACGGACGCGTGGTTGCCGTCGATCTCGCGCAGCCCGCGCGGGAGCGCTGGAAGACCATCATTCCCGAGAGCCGCAACCATCTCGACAGCGTCAGCATGATCGACGGCACATTGATCGCCAACTATCTCGCCGACGCGCAGAGCCACATCGAGCTGTACACGCGCGATGGCGCATCGCTCGGTCCGCTCAAGCTGCCTGCCATCGGCACCGCCGCGGGCTTCGCAGGCAAACGAACCGACACCGAAACGTTCTTCGTCTTCACCAACTTCACTACGCCGGCGACCATCTATCGGCTCGACATGAAGACGCTGCAATCGGCCCCTTACCGCGAGCCGAGGCTAAAGTTCGACCCCGCGCTCTACCAGACCGATCAGGTCTTCTACACCAGCAAAGACGGCACGCGCGTGCCCATGTTCCTCAGCTACAAAAAGGGATTGAAGCTCGACGGCAGCAATCCCACGCTGCTCTACGGCTATGGCGGATTCAGCGTCTCGCTGCAGCCGGAGTTCTCGTCCGCTCACCTGCTCTGGATGGAGATGGGAGGCCTCTACACGCAACCCAGTCTGCGCGGCGGCGGCGAGTATGGTGAAGCCTGGCATCTCGCAGGAACAAAGCTCAACAAGCAAAACGTCTTCGACGACTTCATCGCCGCGGCCGAGTGGCTGATCGAAAACAAGTACACCTCGCCAAAGCAGCTCGCCATCTCCGGAGCGAGCAACGGCGGCCTTCTGGTTGCCGCCTGCGAGGTGCAACGCCCTGACCTCTTCGGCGCCGTCCTGCCGTCGGTCGGCGTGCTCGATATGCTGCGCTTCGACAAGTTCACCATCGGCTGGGCGTGGAAGACCGACTACGGCTCTCCCAGTGAAGACGAAGCCGAGTTTCACGCGCTCTTCCACTACTCGCCACTGCACAACATCAAGCCCGGCACGGCCTATCCCGCAACGCTCATCACCACCGCCGACCACGACGATCGCGTCTTCCCCGCGCACAGCTTCAAGTTCGCGGCAGCCACGCAGGCCGCGCGGTCGGGGCCAAACCCGATCCTGATTCGCATCGAAACCCGCGCCGGTCATGGTGCGGGCACGCCGCTGTCGAAGCGCATCGAAGCGGCCATCGATCAGTACGCCTTCCTCCTCGCTACGCTGGGCACTCCACCGCGGGCCACTGAAAACACATGAGATGCTCCGGAGTAACCATGCGTTGGTGACCAAATAAGTCATCCCCCTGCAAGATTTTCGGCGATATTTTGGGGTTTTAGAGGCATACTCTGATCATCGCTGCTGTTGCGGAAGCAATTTTGCCCGGATGAGCACGGAGCAAAATGAATCCACCCGCAGGTTCTGCGCGTCCTATGGATGTCACAGAAAGGTCGTTATGAGATTGAAGGCTTCCATCCTGTTTGCTCTCGTCGTAAGCCCGGCCTTCGCCATTGCCGGGCCACGACCGGCGACGCCGCATTTCAAGGGACAGACCGTTCGCGACACGCAGCAGACCGCGCGCAACCGCGTTCCCAAGGCCCGCGTGCGAACGACACAGGCACGCCAACGCTAGACGTCTCTCCTTGGTTCTCCTAAAGCAAACAGGCTCCCGCGATGGGAGCCTGTGCTATTTGCAAACTTGTTGCCGAACTATGCCTCTGCGACAGCCGGTGCAGGTGCAGCCTTTTTAGGCGCTGCCTCTGCCGCCTTCTTCGATGGCGCCAGAATCGCATGGAGCGTGGTCCCTTCCATGCGCGGCATAAACTCGACGAGCCCGGCGTCGCCGATATCAGTAATCAGCCGGTTGATGATCTTGTAGCCCAGGTCGCGATGCGCCATCTGGCGGCCCTTGAATCGCAGCGAGGCCTTCACCTTGTCGCCGTCGTTCAAAAAGCGCACAGCCTGGTTCTTCTTGGTCTGGTAATCGTGCTCGTCCACCGTCACCGAGAACTTGACCTCTTTAATGACGATGACCTTTTGCTTCTTGCGCGCAGCACGGTCGCTCTTGTCCTTCTCGTAAAGGAACTTTCCGTAGTCTTGAATCTTGCAGACAGGCGGCACGGCGTTGGGGGAGATCTCAACCAGGTCGAGCGAGCGTTCACGGGCAATCTTCAGGGCATCGAAGGGGGCCATCACTCCGAGCTGTTCGCCGTTCTCATCGATCACGCGAATCTCGCGGGCACGGATACGTTCGTTGGTACGGATGAATGACTTGGCAGAGCGCTTATCGATCGGTGGAATATTTGCCTCCACAGCGGACCTCTAGGACCGCCATGCGTTTAGTGTTATGGGTTCCGGCGTCCGCCCATCCGGATGCCGCATATTGAAGTATACCACCCACTGAGATGCAGAAGAGACCCGTCATCACCGCATCTTCTTCCAAAGAAATCGACCGCTCACCTCGCCAAAGAACTACCCGGTTTGCCCGCAAGACCGAACTCTTTGTATTGTAAGGAACGCATTTGGGAATCTGTTCCGCTCCCGGTTCAGACCCAATCGAGATCGGATTCAGACAGGGGACCTGCCGTATGAAGCGAAGGGTTTTGCTTGTGGATGACGAAGTTGCCGTCCTCCTTACGTTGAAAGCCGTATTGGAGATCAATGGATTCGAGGTGGAGACCGCCGCCTCTGCGCGCGAAGGTCGCTTGAAGCTGCGCAGTCACGAGTACCACATGGTCATCACCGATCTCAGAATGGAGAGCGACCAGGCAGGAGCGGAGGTCATCGCCGCCGCCCGCTCTGCCGTTTACCATCCCGCCGTCGCCCTGCTCACCGCATTTCCTCTGGCCGATGAAGACTGGCAGGAGATGGGGGCCGACCACATGCTCGTCAAGCCCATGCACACACGCATCCTGCTGGAGCAGATCGACCGTCTCATGGCCGCTCACACCCTCAAGCTCGAAAACGGCGCACAGATACAACCTGCCCGCCCAAAGAGATCCATTGCCACTAAGAAACGTGTTGCCGCAGTCGTCAAAGCGGGCAGCAAGTCGCCGGGTAACGCGGCAGCGAAGAAAGCTGTAAAGGAGCCCGCTAAAAAATCTACCGCGAAGAAGTCCGCTGTAAAGAAGACTCCAGCTCGCAAGCGCGCCTGAAGGTTGCCTTGAAAAGGACGCGGCGTCAGAGCCTGCCCTGAGCGAAATCGAGTGAGCGCCGCAAACGGAATAAATAAAGCGCGGCTTGCACTTTTCACCTCATAGGTAGCCCAGGGGCCAAAGGCGCGACACATGTCAGGCTGGGCCGAAGGCCCAGGTAATGCTGAAGAAAAATTGCTCTAGCCGCCGGGGGAATCTCTTTTTAGCGAAGGAATTTTCAGCGCTGTGTGCGGTCTTTGATGTAGTTGCGAAGCTCCAGGTTGATATCCATCGCCTTTCGCACGCCGTCATCCATCATCCGCAGCCAGTCCGACGCCGGCTCCTTCAGCCCCAGCGTGCCCAGCAGGTAGCCGGTCTGGACGATCACCTCAAGCGAGTTGCTCAACTCGTGGACCAGCTTGCGGACTTCGATCGCTACATCTGCCGGAATGGTCTCGGTGGAAAGGGCATCGCTCAAGGTTCGGGGGGAGGTCACGGTCTGCTTGTCCATATCGTTGGGCGTCTCTGCTGATCTTGGATGATGTCTCTGCTGATGTAGACGCGCAAACTCGCTCCCAGGTCTAATCGCCGCCCGCCGAATTGACAGGGGGTATCGTTTTTGAAAGACTAAAAACTCGCGGTTGCAGTGTTCAGCCTTGCTGGCAGGGCTTAATTCGACCGTTGCCGAAGTGGCGGAATTGGCAGACGCGCATGGTTCAGGTCCATGTACTCGCAAGGGTGTGGGGGTTCGAGTCCCCCCTTCGGCACCAAGTTTATTGGCATAAGATTCAGAGGTAATATCTAGGGAGCGCGGAGCGCTCCCTTTCTGTTTCTGATAAACCGGGTTCCTGCTCTACAAAGCGGTTGTTCTAAATTTTACAGACCATCTACCATCGAATGAGCGACATGCCGACACAGCTCGACAAAATCCTTGCCCACACGCTCCTTGAAGTCAAGGCCCGTAAGGCCGCAGCCGACTACGGCGCCCTGGAACGCAAAGCCGCCACGCACACCCCCCGGGGATTTACCGCGCGCCTCCGGTCGGTCAGCGCCACCGGCCCCGCCATCATCTCCGAGATTAAAAAGGCCTCCCCTTCCAAGGGCCTTATTCGCGCCGATTTCTACCCCTCGGCACTGGCGAAAGGTTTTGAGGCGGCAGGCGCCGCTGCGCTCTCCGTCCTCACCGACGAGGAGTTCTTTCAGGGCTCGCTCGCCGATCTCGAGGCCGCGTCGAAGAGCGTTCAGATCCCCTGCCTGCGAAAGGACTTCATCCTCGATCACTTTCAGGTGCTCGAAGCCCGCGCCTCGGGAGCCGATGCCATCCTGCTGATCGTCGCCGCACATGGCGATGAAAAGCTTCGCGAGCTGCGCGACGAGGCCCGCAGCATGGACCTGGACGTTCTCTGCGAGGTGCACAACCGCCAGGAGATGGACCGCGCTATCAACCTCGGCTTCGGCCTGATCGGCGTCAACAGCCGCGACCTGCGCACCTTCGTCGTCCGGCCGGAGCTGCTGCTCGAACTCGCTGTCGGTCTCCCCGCGGAGACGGTCATGGTGGCCGAGAGCGGAATACGCAGCGCAGCCGAGATCGCCAACCTGCGCGCTGCCGGTTACAACGCATTCCTGATTGGCGAGACGCTGATGCGCCAGCCCGATCCTGCCGCCACGCTCGCCCTGCTGCTCGACCGCGAATACTCAAGCGAGTTCTAAGGCACTGCGATGTGGGTCAAAATCTGCGCCAATACCAACCTTGACGACGCCCTGCTCGCCGCGGAACTCGGCGCCGACGCCCTCGGTTTCGTCTTCGCCGAGAGCAAGCGCAAGGTAACGGCCCAACAGGTGGCCCGCATCACCCCACACCTTCCGGCCGAGATCGAAAAAGCTGGCGTCTTCCACACCCACAGCGCTGAAGAGATCGTCCGCGCCGTCGAGGAGGCCGGACTGACCACCGTACAGCTTCACGGCGGACTCGACGTCGCTCTTACCGAGAAGCTCAAGCAGCAGCTTCCCTCCATCAAGCTGATTCAGACGCTGCATTGGGTAGCGGATGGCTCCGCAGACAGCACGCTTGCTGTAGCCGAGCAGATCGAAAAGATTCGCCGCAACGGAACCACCGACCGTGTCCTTATCGACTCAAGAGTAGGACAGGCTATCGGAGGAACCGGAGTTACGTTCGACTGGAAGTCGGCGGGACAGGTCTTTGAGAAAGCTGGTCGCGAATTAAAGATCATCGCCGCCGGCGGCCTGAAACCGGACAACCTGGCCGAAGCGATGGCTTTGATGCACCCTTGGGGCGTAGACGTTGCCAGCGGGGTTGAGGCATCACCCGGCCGGAAAGACCCGGAAAAGCTGAAATCCTTCCTGCAAATCGCCAGATCCTGATCCGAATTTTCAATCCGGGATAACAACTGGATCGATCGCCAGGGTCATAGCTTCGCCATCGAAGCAGCCTTATCCCTTTGGAATTACTGGAATTTCAGTGCGCTATTCGCCTCGAGGCTACATTCCTTCGGGAAACGCCTGGCTTTTATCACCCGTTAGACATATTACTTCAGTAACAGTATTTCTATAATACTTGGTTATGTAGTTCATAACATTGGACTTATGCCAAAGCCTATCTTATGGTTACTTCATCGCGTTTGTCCAGCGAAATTTTTCTGACGTAAATACAACTTTCGGGGTACGTCCATCATGAAGCACATCGTCCGCGCTACCGTCGTCGCTCTGGTTCTCACCGGCGCAGTCGCCTCCACACAGGCCACCTCCTCCTCCAGCAAGGCCACCGTCACGGCAGCCAAGACCAGCGCCATGCCAATTCCCATGTGCGCTCCCGACGACCCAAACGCCTGCGGTATGCGCTAACACGCTAAACCTTTCACTTTCAACCCATTAGCAGAGAAATAAGGGAGTTTCATCATGAAGCACATCGTTCGCGCAGCCGTTATCGTCCTCGTCCTCACCGGTGCAGCCGCCTCCACACAGGCCACCCCCGCCTCCAGCAAGGCCACCGTCACGGCAGCCAAGACCAGCGCCATGCCAATTCCCATGTGCGATCCCGACGACCCAAACGCCTGCGGTATGCGCTAACTTTGTTCGGGAAACCATATGCATTTTTTTGCATATGACTGATTTAAAAGATTGTGTCTACTCCGGTTATCGGCTAGTTTAATGACAGTCGTCGATCGGAGACGCGCAAATGACGCATAACATCTATCTGGATGTGCTTTCCTACCTTGAACCCTTGCTCTGCGGCCTCGCCCTTGTCATGCTGTTGCGGAGCAAAGCAGCGGGAAAGTTTGCATGCCTTGTAGCCCTGCTCTCTGCCCGGCTTGTGTCATCGTTCGTTTGCATGTTCCTGTTGCTGTTTGGTTCTCGCATCCTGGATCGGCACCTTGCCTATAAGGCATATTTTTATAGTTATTGGCTTAGCTATGCTGTTGAAGCGATCCTTTCCTTGCTGGTTATATACAGCATCTTCAAGCTCGCCATGGCTCCGCTGAAAGGCCTTCAAACTCTTGGAATGCTCGTATTCCGCTGGGTGGGCGCAATCTCAATTGCAGTAGCGTTTGGCGTGGCATTTACTCCGCATCTCACCGGAGTGAAATTCATGGTCACGATGGTGACGCAGTTACAGCAGACGTCGAGCATCCTTACGCTTTGCCTGCTTCTCTTCGTTTGTTTTGCAATTCGCCCGATGGGTCTCTCCTATCGGAGCCGCATATTTGGCGTCAGCCTGGGCCTGGGCTTTCTTGCGACAGTCAGCCTGGTCGATTCCGCGTGGCTGGCTCACAACTCCAACATGAACTCGACAGTAAATCTGATCAATGGGATCGCGGTTTGCGCGACGCTATGCATCTGGTCGGCATACTTCGCCTTCCCCGAAGAGAAGCGCAGGCTCATCGTGCTGCCCACGACATCTCCCTTCCTTCGTTGGAACCAGATCTCCATGGCGCTTGGCGATGAGCCGGGCTATGTTGCTGTTGGAGGCATTCCGCCTGAGTTGTTTGCTCCCGCAGAGTTGGAGATTATGCGCCGCGCCTCGGTTCAGATGGTGACCCCACAGCTCGAATCGCCTTCGCCCGCTGTGCTCCGCTCTTTATCGGCGTAACGAAGACTGCCCGCAGTGAGGGCAAGAGCAACGGCATCTCCTCTGATACAAGACGGACTCGAATAAGAAAGCCTCCCAACCGGGAGGCTTTCTTGTTGCTACTTGCTTTGCTGTGACTACTCGCGCTCGGACTCCGAACGCTTCCAATTGATCAGATCGCCCAGCGTCGTGCTGGAAGAGGACGATGACGAAGAGCTCTTGTGGTCGCGTTCCTTGTAGCTCTCTACCTCGGCGCGGCTTGCCTCTTCGCCTACTGCGCGAATGCTCAGGCCGACTTTCTTCTCTTCCTGGTTCATCTTCACGATCTTGAACTCATGCTCCGAGTCAACATCGAGCTTCACGGGCGTATGGTTCTGGTCGACCGCCTCGGAGACGTGGCACAGACCCTCGACACCCTCCGCGATCTCGACGAAGGCGCCGAACTGCGCCGTGCGCAGGACCTTGCCCTTGATCACATCGCCGATGCGGTGCTGAGCGAAGAACGTGTCCCAGACATCCGGCTGCATCTGCTTGACGCCAAGCGACAGGCGGCGGTTCTCAGGCTCGACGCCCAGAACGACAGCCTTGACCTTTTCACCCTTCTTCAGGACCTCGGAGGGGTGCTTGATCCGCTTCGTCCAGCTCAGGTTCGAGACATGGACCAGACCGTCGATGCCATCCTCGATCTCGATGAAGGCGCCAAAGTCCGTGAGGTTACGCACACGGCCTTCGACGACTGCACCCGTCGGGTACTTGTCTTCGAGCGCCTCCCAGGGATTGTCCTGGAGCTGTTTCATGCCCAGCGAGATGCGACGGTCGTTCGGGTTGACGCTAAGAATAATGGTGTCGACTTCATCGCCCGGCTTGACCATCTTCGACGGATGCTTCATCCGCTTCGACCAAGTCATCTCCGAGACGTGAACCAGGCCTTCGATGCCCTGCTCCAACTCAACGAATGCGCCGTAGTCGGTGACCGAAAGAACGCGGCCGCGCACCTGCGCACCGATCGGGTAGCGCTCGGTGGCGTCGAGCCACGGGTCGGGCGTGAGCTGCTTGAAGCCCAGCGAGACGCGCTGCTTGTCCTTGTCGAACTTCAGCACCTTTACCTGGATCTCGTCGCCGACGTTGACCAGGTCGCGCGGATGCGTCAGGCGGCCCCAGCTCATGTCGGTGATGTGCAGCAGGCCGTCCAGGCCGCCGAGGTCGACGAATGCGCCGTAGTCGGTCAGGTTCTTTACCGTTCCGGTGAGAACGGTTCCCTCTTCCAGCGTCGAAAGCGTGACGGACTTCTTCTCGTTCTGCTCTTCTTCGAGCAGCTCCTTGCGAGAGATCACGACATTGCCGCGCTTCTTGTTCAGCTTGATAACGCGAACCTCAATCTCCTGGCCGAGATAGCCGTCGAGGTTGCGAACGGGACGAATCTCGACCTGCGAGCCGGGAAGGAACGCCTTGATGCCGATGTCGACGGTCAGACCGCCCTTGACGCGGCTGAGAACCATGCCCTTGACGGGGGTCTTGTCGTTGGCTGCAGCCTCCAGAGTGTCCCACACCTTGTGGCGCAGGGCCTTCTCGTAGCTGACCAGATAGCCACCCTCAGCCTCTTCACGCTCAACCACGACCTCAACCTGGTCGCCTGGCTGAACCTTCGGCTGACCGTTGATATCAACGATCTGATCCAGCGGGATGAGTCCCTCAGACTTCAGACCGATATCGACGACAACATGCTTGTCCGTGATCTTGACCACGGTGCCGGTGACGATCACCTCTTCAGCGGTCAGGCTTTGCGCGGCCGCGGACTCTGCCGCCTGCTCACGATCAAAGTTCGCCAGCGCTTCGGCGAAGTCGGCTGCATCGTAGTCGGGCTCTTCGGTCTCGGCCGTGGCGACGGAGCTGGGCTCCGGCACAGTCTCGCTCGAAGAAGCGGTGGTCTGCGGGTTAGAGGTGAATTCAGAAGACAGCTCGGGGTTATCGGCTGTCGCTTCGGGCGCCAGGACTTCCAGTTCGGTGGTCAGGGGTTTGCTCTCGGTTTCGGGATGATGGTTATCTACCATGTGAATGCGTACTCCAGGACCCAAGAGATTTCCATCCATCGCAGGCGACGCTTGTCGAAGGAAAGGGTCGACGATCTCGAAGAGACGGCCGATCATCAATTCCTGGTCGAGCTCGCATTACCGAAGGAATTTACGGCTTTCAGAGGAGCGGCTGCACTTGGGTCCCACACGCAGTGGCTCACTAATAACGATAGAACTTCAACTTCAATACGTCAACCGAACCACCAGAACCTACGCGGTAATTTCATCGTCCGGTCATGCGAATACCGGCTTCGACCATCGCGGCTATACTCGGCATAACCGTCTATGGACCACCTCTGGACTCCCTGGCGTTATGCCTATATCACCCGCAACGACCCCGAGGCACGGTCCGGCGTACCGCCGGAGCTGGCCGGATGGCCCGCGTCCGAAGACAAGCACTGCGTATTCTGCAACATGCTGGCGGCGACCGACTATGCCATCGCGCATGGGATGCCCCGTGAGGAGGCGGAGCGGGCAGCACACATCGTCCATCGCGGTCAGTTCTGCTTTGTGTGCCTGAACGCCTATCCCTACGCGACGGGCCATGTGATGGTCCTGCCGTACCTGCATACCGATTCACTTGCCCAGACTCCTCTCGACGCAGCGCACGAGATGATGGACCTTGCCCAGCGGATGGAGACCTCCCTGCGAAGCGTCTATCGTCCCAATGGAATCAACATGGGGATGAATCTTGGCGAGGCCGCAGGCGCTGGAGTTGCAAATCATATACATCTGCATATCCTTCCGCGCTGGATCGGTGATACAAACTTCATGACAACCACGGCAGAGACCCGCGTACTACCGGAATCGCTCGACGTGACATGGGCCAGGCTTCGCGAGACGTTTCATCGCAAATAGGTGCACCGCTGCTGCAAGCAGGTGCAACGTTACCTGCAAGCGAGCCATCTTACCGAGTAGAAATCGGCTGGATTTCGCCACTTTTGCCTGATTCAACAGACAACAGCACAATGCCTGGAGGGCTCTATGCCACCGCTCCCCAAGTTTCCTCCATCATCGCTTCGTCTTCCTCCTTCGCTTGCCGGTAACTTCGCCAATACTCGGGCGCCTGAACAGCGTCCTTATCTGATATCGGCATCTTTCCGTCGCGCGGAGGTGTCTGGCATGCGAACAGTCGAAAGACGGGCTGTTACTCTTTTTCCCCACGAATCGGAAGATGCGCGTCTCACAGGATCGACCAGGTCCCTCTTCCGCAGGCTGCTCGCGCTGAATCTCCCCATGACGAATGCCACCGATTCGTTCGGCATGAGATCAGGCAAGGGCACACCTCATATAAAGTCTGCGTAAGACAAGCGAACTGACGACGCCTCCCGATAAGACCGGGCTCAGCCAAACCTCGGCTCGTGGGTTGGAGCCTCGGCGGGCCCCTTTGGAATGCCGGATCGGTTGCTCGTCTTCTCGCCGTTCTTCCGCGGCCGGATTCGGGTCGCTTCAAAGCTGGTGATCTTCCACATTCTATTGGGCAAACGCTGGTAGATCCTGGTGTAACGATACGTTCCCTTCACGGAGCCGTCTTCACTCGTGCCCTCCACGTCCGCCTGCGAGGTGACGATCGCGACCGAGCCGACCAGCTTTACCTTCATATCGCTGAGCTCGATCTTGCTGACGACCAGCTTGCGAGTCCGGATACGGTCAAGCTGCTGTGCCTTGGTATTCACCTGGCCCGACATCGAGATGCCGATAAAGTCGTCGGCCAGCATCCTGTCCATCGTCGCCACGTCGCCGGCAAGCTGGGCCACACGCCACTGCTCCTCCAGCGCCTCGACCTCTTTCTTCACATCATGTTTTTTTTCATGACTTTTCGCCGCCGCCTCTGCCTGCCTCGCGCCCAGCAAGGCAACAAAACAGGTCAAAAGGACAACCGCCATCATCACCGACGAAGAAGGAGTGCTGGGGGAGACTCTACGAAAGCGGTTACGGCATACCATGGCGTACCGGATAGTAGACCGCTGCGACGCTGGAGTCAAAATAACTTTCGTTGTATGTGGCTGGTTACCGAAGGCGATTGCCAGTGCCCTCCACAGGGTCATCCTTTGCCGCGGCTGACTGTGTAAACTGTTCGCAGGAGACTGATATGAACGTGGCCATATTTGTAGCCATCTTTGTTGCTGTTTTTGTAGCGATTTTACTTCCGCTCATTCAGTCGGGCATGCAATCGAGAGCAGAGCAGGACAGGGCGCGCGAACGCCGTCTGGCCGAGCACAGGACGAATGCACGGCTCCTGAGACTCAACCTCTAATGCGCGCCTTGTAGCAGGACGGGATCAGCAGACCGCTATCAGGTTTTCCAACTGCCGATCCAGCATCTTCTGATACAGGCCGCCGACGGCGTACTGCTTGAAGTGCGGCGTCTCTCGATGATGATCGACCGCAGCCTTGTCCGCATACTGCTCATAGATGAAGACCGTGGCAGGCTCGCCATCGACGAAGTGGCAGACATAGCTCACGCAGCCTGGCTCGGCCCTTGAGCCCTCCGTCAACCTCGAAAGAATCTCCGCGATCTCTCCCCGATCGGCTGGGTCGAACCGCATCCTTACCGTAAAGCTCACCATCTGGTCGCCTTATCCCTTCAGCGCCGCGTCGAACTCCGGCAGCGTCATCGTCTGTTCACGGTCGGGGCCCGTCGAAACCATGCCGATCTTGGCGTTCGATTCCTTTTCCAGGAAGCGAAGATACTCCTGCGCCAGCTTCGGCAGCTTGTCCCACTCCGTGATGCCCTCGGTCGACGACTTCCAGCCCTTCAGCTTCGTGTAGATCGGCTGAATCTCGTCGAAGCCGCGCATATCGGCCGGGATGACGTCCGTCACCTTGCCGTTGATCTTGTAGCCGGTGCAGACCGGAATCTCGTCGCACTCGTCCATCACATCCATCTTGGTGACGACCAGCCACTCGGTCGAGTTAATCATGTTCGAGTAACGCAGCAGCGGCAGATCGAGCCAACCGCAGCGGCGAGGACGCCCGGTCACAGCGCCGTACTCCTGCCCCCGCGCGCGCAGCAGGTCGGCGGTATCGTCGTGAATCTCCGTCGGGAACGGCCCTTCTCCGACGCGGGTAACATATGCCTTGGTCACGCCGATGACGGTGTCGATGCGCGTCGGCCCGACTCCGGTTCCCGTCACCGCGCCACCAGCCGTAGCCGACGACGAGGTGACAAACGGGTATGTTCCATGGTCGATGTCCAGCAACGCGCCCTGTGCGCCCTCGAACATCACGTTACCGCCCTTGTCCAGCTCGTGGTTCAGCAACACAGCCGTATCCGTCACAAACGGAGCCACCTGCTCGGCAGCGCGCGCATACTCCTCGTACATCGTCTTCGGGTCGAGCGGCTCGGTGCCGAACAGCGCATGGGCGATCGTGTTCTTCTCGTGGCAGGCGTTCTCAATATGGGTGCGCAGCAGCGCCGGGTTCAGCATATCCACTACTCGCAGGCCGCTGCGGTGCATCTTGTCTTCATACGCTGGCCCGATGCCGCGGCTGGTCGTCCCGATCTTCGTACGGCCGGGAGCATTCTCCGCCGCCAGCTCAATCATGCGGTGGTACGGCAGAATCACCTGCGCGCGGTTCGAGACAAAGAGCTGCCCGTCCACCGGAAGACCGGCGTCCTTCAGCTTCTTGACCTCGTTGAGGAAGGCCATCGGGTCGAGCACCACACCGTTGCCGATCACACCCTTGCACTCCGGACGCAGAACGCCGCACGGGATCAACTGCAGGACGAACTTGCGGCCCTTGATGATGACCGTGTGGCCGGCGTTGTGGCCTCCCGCATAACGCGCCACCACGGAGAACCTCTCCGACAGCACGTCCACAATCTTGCCTTTACCCTCATCGCCCCACTGGGCACCCAAAATGACCGCAGATCTCGGTTGACTCACGACGGATACGTTCTCCAAAGGATTTGTTCTAAATGGCCGGATCGGCGCCGACCGCCCGGATGGCTCCGAGAAAAAAGCGCCTCTATCATCATATCGCGTCCTGAAGAATCACCGCAGGCAGAGATGACGCTCGGCTATGAGTCAGTTTGGTAGTCGAGCCGTCGTTCTGAGCCGGAGGCGAAGAATCCCAGTAGTTTTCACCTCTCGGCGCGCCAGACAAAATACTGGGATTCTTCGCTACGCTCAGAATGACGACTGTCGTTAGTAACTATGACGGCAGTCATAGTGGCTGAGAAAATTTCAAACCGACCCGCTACCAGTGCTCGCACATGTGAACTGAGTCCTTGTGAACGAAGCGAAGAATCTCTGTAAGTTCGCGTATGCTTTCCTCCATCGCGATCATGCCCTCAAACCGCCTGCTCTACGGCTCAGCCGTCTTCCTCTCGGCCTTTCTGCTCTTTTCCATCGAGCCTCTCGCCGCCAAACAGCTTCTCCCCGCACTGGGAGGATCCTCCGCCGTCTGGCTCACCTGCCTCGTCTTCTTCCAGGCGACCCTGCTGCTGGGCTATCTCTATGCGCACTGGATAGGCCGCCCCGGCCCCGACCCCAAACGGCAGCAGCGCCTGCATACCGCGCTGATTGCGCTTGCTCTGCTTGCCCTCGGCTCAAACCTTCTCTTCAGGGCGACTCCTGCCAGCACAGACCACCCCGTGCTCGCCATCTTCTGGACACTGGGCCGCACCATCGGACTTCCCTTCCTTCTGCTGGCATCGACCAGCCCCCTGTTGCAGGTATGGCTCGCACAGCACGAGGCTGCGGCGACCGGCGAACCCGCCCCGGTCTGGTATCGGATGTTCGCGCTCTCGAACGCTGGCTCGCTGATCGCCCTGCTCGCTTACCCCACGCTCATCGAGCCGCATCTGGCGCTTCGCACCCAGCGCATTCTCTGGTCGGCGGCCTTTATCCTCTTTGCGATCCTCGCCTTTGTCATCGCCTCGCAATCTCGCAAGAGAGCAGCAGAACTGGCATCTCCACCGAAAAAGGGCGAAGCGGTGATATCCGCCTCTGAACCGGCAGCTTCAACAAAGACCCATCGCTGGCTCTGGTTCCTGCTCCCGCTTGCCGCCGCCATGCAGTTGAGCGCCGTGACGGCGCACCTCACGATCAACATTGCCGCCATCCCGCTGCTCTGGGTGCTTCCGCTCGCGGTCTACCTGCTGACGTTCATCGTCGCCTTTGACCGTCCCACGCTCTATAAGCGGCCAATCGTCGTGCGCCTGCTTGTGGTGATGCTTGCCAGCCTGGGCTACGCGCTCTCGAAGGCGGACTTCTCGCTGCCTATCGGCCTCACCATCGCCTTCTTCCTCGTCGAGTGCTTCGTCGCCTGCCTCTTCTGCCATGGCGAAGCCTACCGGCTGCGCCCCGGGCGCGCCTCTGAGGCGACGCTGTTCTATCTGCTCGTCGCGGCGGGTGGAGCCACCGGGACCTTCCTCGTCGGCATCGCCTTCCCACTCATCTTCTCCTCCAACTACGATCTCGCGCTCGCCTTCTTCGCCACCGCTGCCTGCGCGCTTGCCGCCATGTGGAACGAAGGCTGGGCGCAGCGCCTGCTGTGGGCCACGGCCAGCGGCCTTCTCTTTGTGCTCGTCATGGCGCTGCACACCGGCTATCAACGCCAGAGCCTCGTCGCAGTCCGAAACTTCTACGGCACGTTGCAGGTCAAGCAATCGGTCGCGCTCCTCCAACACTCCACCATGCGAACGCTGCTGCATGGAACGATCCAGCACGGCACGCAGATATTCTCGCCCGAGTTCAGCCGCGTCCCCACCACCTACTACGCGACCGACTCAGGGGCGGGGCTCGCGCTGCGCTTCTGCTGCAACAACCGGCCGCGAACGATCGGCGTTATCGGCCTCGGCACCGGAACGCTTGCCGCTTATGGGCAGCCCGGCGACACCATCCGCTTCTACGAGCTCAACCCGCAGGTGCCGCCCATCGCACACAGCCTCTTCACGTATCTCCGCGACTCCGGCGCGAAGACTTCCATCGTCCCCGGCGATGCGCGGACTTCGCTCACGGCTGAACTGGTCAAAGGCGGACCGCAGAACTTCGACATCCTCGTCGTCGACGCCTTCTCAGGCGATGCGATTCCTCTGCATCTGCTGACGATCGAAGCCATACGGCTCTACGTCGCGCACCTGAAGCCGACCGGCATTCTGGCCTTCCACGTCTCCAACCAGTATCTCGACCTGGCGCCTGAGCTTGGCCTGCTCGGAGCTGCCGCACATCTCGACGTGCGCGACTTCGCCTCAGCCCCAAAGGACGACCGCGGCGAGTTCCGCGCCGAATGGGTGCTGATGACCGCCGATCCCACCTTCTTCAATCAACACGAGATCGCATTCGAGGCCGAACACATTCCTGCAATGCCCGGCCTGCGGCTCTGGACCGATGACTACTCCAGCCTGCTGCCGCTGTTGCAGCTTGGGCGCCACTGGAACTAGGTATCGGCATAACCTGCCAAAGAACTGAGGTTGATCTCGGAACATTGTCATCCTGAGTGGAGCGTAGCGGAGTCGAAGGACCTGCATTTGTCTGCGGCCGATCACTTCGCCAGGACAAGGTCTTCAAACCTTACATTGAGAATCGGATACTCTTTCCAGTCCTTGTAATCGAAGTGCCACCACTCCTTCGGGTTGACGAAGAATCCCTGCTTCTCCATAGCGTGGCGCAGGATTGCCCGCCTCTCCTGTTCTTCTGTAGTGCCGCCGGGATAGTTGGCGTAGGCGCGCTCAGTCATCTCGTCATAACCGCTGGGCATCACGACCTCTTCGCCCGTCTTCAGGTCGTAGAGTGAAAGGTCGACGGCGCAGCCGCGGTTGTGCCGCGAACCCGCTTTCGGGTCGGCGACGAAGATCTTCTGTGGATCGGGCGTGGCGTCCCAGAAGATCTTCGTGACATACCACGGCCGATATCCGTCGTGAATGAGGATGCCGTACCCCTGCGCTCGCAACTCGGGCAGGGTCCGCAGCAAGGCCTCTGCCGCCGGCCTCTGAAGAAAGGCGCGCGCCTCGGTATAAACCGGGGTCCCGAGAAAATTGTTTGAGGTGGCGTATCGAATATCGAGCTTGATGGTTGGGTCCAGCTTCGTGAGTTCCACAAGCTCGGGCTTGCGAAAGCTGCCCTGCTCGTGCGGAGGCTGCATGGCGAGAGCATTCGCGCGCAACTCGTCGATCGGATGCAACGGCTGAATATGGAAGCTGATCTGCTGGGCGAAGATGGGGGCCGGGACCAGCAGAGTTGTGCTGGCCATAAGCAAATAGAGCAGATGCGACTTGAGTCGGCGTTTCATCGTGTCCTTCCTGTACCGGGCATCGAAGATAGTTCGCGCCGGATGTTGAAGCCCATTGCGCCTGCGGAAAATCCTGCATCGAGCAGGAAGCGGGCCATCCAGTGCTCTCCGGCAGGGACGCCATTTATTGTAGCGATCAACATGCCGCGGACCGCTTCCGCGTTTTCACTCTGCTCCTGAATGCGCTCCACAAGAAATGCCGACAAGGCCCGCGCGATGTTTGAGCGCATCGGCTCGTCTTGAGGGAGGAAGAGTTGCACATTGCTGTTTGCTCTTCGCAGATAGGCGACGAGTGCGCCGTTGCAGAGGATGACTCGCGCGCCTACGCTTCGCGTCAACGACGATGCTGCATCTTCCATCGCTGGCCAGCGCAACAGGGCTCCATAAGGATTTGCGGGATCGGTGGCGGCCAGTTGAACGATCTCCATACGATCGGTCCTGGCCTGCATGCGTCCGCCCTCGCGCAGCGAACGAAGCAGATCAACTGCTGCGGGAAGCGCAAACTGTGTCGCACCGAGGTCGGCGACAAAATATCCCCGCCGTATCTTCCCGCTCTCCTCCATGGCCTTCAGCACGTCGTAGACGGCGGAGAAGCCCCCGGGCAGGTTCTCTGCTTGTGCCGTCTCGCGAAACACCACGCCGTAACGGTTCAACAATTGTTGTGCGGTGGCGTGTCTCCACGCTGTGATAGACGCAGCATCCGGATTGCCTGCAAACGCCGTCGCCTGAAGGCCCCATCGCCCCTGCCCTGTGGGAGGCGTCGTTCGCCGCGAGCGAAATCCCATCTGGTTGTGAACTCGTCGAGCGGGCTTTTTTGCGCTGCCTGGCCGCTCGCAATAGGCGCGCAGCGCAGCCATGCCATCGTTGGTCACCATGCCTCTCCACGCGAGAGACCACAGCGCATCGAGCGTCTCTCCCGGGTAGCCACCGCCAACGCCATCATGCAGGTCCTGAAAGAACGAGGCCCCTTTTGTGCGCAGATATTCGACGATCGCCTGCTGCCGGTCGCTGAGCGCAGTTGCGTCTTCCTGCGCGGGAGGCCAGAGATGCGCGAGCCGTTCCGCAAGATAGAGCGCGACTCGTCCGTCGTGCTCGCCCAACGGCTCCAGGCCCACCCACACCACCTCTCCCGCGGCGATCAGCATGTCGAGATCTGATGGCTTATATCCGTCCAGACGGGCGGGCAGTATCTCTGTTTCGAGAATGGACGCCGGTATCGCTGCGCCTTGCAGATTTTCGATAACATCCAGCAGGGCATCGAGTCCACGCCGCCTTTGCACGACTCCCTGCCAGCGCGTGACCAGGCGCGCCAGCGTCGCCTGCTCCACCGGCTCAACTTCCTTGCGCAGCCGTGCAAGACTCTTGCGCCGTATGGAGCGAAGCACCTCGTTGTCGCACCACTCGCGGTGAACCCCGCCCGGCCGGAATCCCCCTTCAACAATGCGTCCAGACTGCACCAGCACCCTCAGAACCGTCTCGGCAGCGTTTGCCGAAATGCCAAAGCGCCCGGCGATCTCCTGCGTCGTAAACGGCCCGTGAGTTCGCGCATACCTGCGAAGCAGGTCCACAACTGCATCCGGCGCTTCGGCTAAAAAAGCCTTCGGCAAGCCCTGCGGCAGCGAGATGCCCAGGCCGTCGCGATATCGAGAAGCATCCTCCACGGCGATGAAGTGCTTCTCGCCGGCGATGCGTACCTCTAGAACACGACGCGCTCGCTGCAAGCGTTGGATGCTCGCGGCAGTCTCTGCGTCCGCGGTTCGATGCAGGAGTTCATCGGCGCTCAGGTCTCCTACGCGCAGCAACAGGTCATGCACGGCATCCATGTTGCGAGCCTGGTAGCTCGTCGCCAGGCCCTGCAACTGTTCCTCGGTCTGCTCGATTGCGCCTGCGTCGAGCAGCTCGCGAAGGTCGGCATCGCCCATCAGCTCGCGCAGTTGGTCCTGGTCGATGGCCAAAGCCTGCGCGCGTCGCTCCGCCAGTGGAGCGTCGCCATCGTAGATATAGTTGGCGACGTAGCTGAACAGCAGGGCCGATGCAAAAGGA